>DATJRJ010000236.1:0-28999 GCA_035504735.1 Binataceae bacterium (SeqCode) | reverse complement strand
CGCTGGCGATGGTGCACGATCGGGGCGGCGAAATGGTCTCGATGGCGCCGATCGATATCTCCACCGAAGCCGGCGCGAACACCTGGGTCAAAGACGCGGTGGCGGCTTTCGGCGGGGTTGATATCCTTTACAACAACGCGTCGTGGGCAAAGATCGGACCGTTCGAGACGGCGACTGCCGAGGATTGGCATTTCACGGTCCGCAACGAACTGGACATCGTGTTCTTCGTTACCCGCGCCGCGTGGCCGCACCTTCTCGCTCGCGGGGGCGGCGCGATCATCAACACCGCATCGATCGCGGGCCAGCGCGGCATGGCGTTTCTGCCGCAGAGCGCGCATAGCGCCGCCAAGGGCGGAGTTCTCGCCCTGACGATGCAGTTTGCGAGCGCCGGCGCGCCCCATCGCATCCGCGCGAATTCGATCAGTCCCGGGCTGATCGCTTCGCCCGCAACCCAGGTTTATGTCGACGATCCGAGCTCGGGATTCGCGCAGAAGGCGCGTGCTAATCCGTTCGGCCGCATCGGCTACCCGGAAGACATTGCGAAAGTCGCGCTGTTCCTGGCCTCCGACGACTCGGCGTACGTCAATGGCGTCGATATCGTGGTCGATGGCGGCCAAACGATCATGCTGTAAAGCAAGCCTGGAACGATTTATCCGGCTGGGAGGAACGATGCGTCCATGAAAACGCGGCGTCTGGGAAAGAGTGAGTTGAGGGTCTCATCGATTGGTCTCGGCTGTATGGGAATGTCGTGGGCCTATGGCGCAGTGGACGAGTCGGAAGCGCTCGCGACGATCGATCGCGCGCTCGAACTGGGCGTCAATTTTTTCGATACCGCCGACGTTTACGGACCCTTCACGAACGAACAGTTGGTGGGAAAGGCGCTCAAGCGGGCGCGCGGACAGGCGATAATCGCGACCAAGTTCGGCAATCGGCGCGGGCCCGACGGCCGGCCGCTCGCCCCCAACGGACGCCCCGAGTATGTGCGCGAGGCCTGCGACGCTTCGCTGAAGCGGCTGGGCGTCGATTGCATCGATCTCTATTATCAGCATCGCGTCGACCAGCAGACTCCGATCGAGGAGACCGTGGGAGCGATGGCCGAGCTGGTGCGGCAGGGCAAGGTGCGCTATCTTGGCCTCTCGGAGGCCTCGCCGCGAACCATCCGCCGCGCGCACGCCGTTCATCCGATAACCGCGCTACAGACCGAATACTCGCTATGGAGCCGCGAGCCGGAAGATGAAATCCTCGCCACCGTCCGGGAGCTGGGAATCGGCTTCGTCGCCTACAGTCCGCTCGGGCGCGGCTTCCTGACGGGTCGAATCGCAACGCCCGATACGCTCGAGGAATCCGATTTTCGCCGTCACGCGCCGCGCTTCCAGAGCGACAATTTCCGCAAGAACCTGCCGATCGTGAACGAACTTCAGCAGATGGCCGCGGACAAAGGCGTGACGCCCGGCCAGCTCGCGCTCGCATGGGTGATGGCACAGGGCGAGGATATCGTGCCGATTCCGGGCACCAAGCGCCGCAAGTACCTGGAAGAAAACGTGGGCGCGGACGACGTCAGCCTCGACGCGCAAGAACTGCGTCGCCTCGACCAAATCGCGCCACGCGGGGCGGCCGCCGGGGAACGCTATGCGGAAGCGGTGATGAAGAACATCGACCGCTAACCGTCACATCGATCGCAGCGCGAATCTCGGATCCGCTGCGCGCACCGGCACCTCGGGCAGACCGAGCTCGCGGCGGACCATGTTCGTGCCTTCGACCAGCGCGACACACTTGTAATGCGCGATTCGCCGCGACAGTCCTTCGCGCCCGAAGCCGCAATCGGTGGTAATTATCAGCCGCTCGGGCGGCACGTATTCCAGCGCCTTGCGAATCAGCCGCGCGACGACCTCAGAAGGTTCCACGGTCGTTTGGGTGTGATTGATCACACCGATCGCGATTTTCTTGTCGGTCTGGTAGCGCCCGAGCAGCGGCAGATCGCGGCCGCCGGTGCTGGCGCATTCGAGCGTCAGCACATCGCAATCGAGCTGCAGCAAATATGGCAGTGAGCGCTCGTAGCTGGGCCGGTCCCAGAAGATGCTTTGCTGGTTCGGGTTACCCCAGCAGGTATGAACCCAGGTTTCGGAGGTCAGCCCCTCGATTTCGCGATTCACCGCTCGCGTATAAAAATCAATCTCCTTTTCGGAAGGCGGCGGATCGGAGAGGCACGAGTAATGATGGTGCGGCTCTTCGATCTGGATCACCGGACAACCGGCCGCGGCCAGCTCCTTTAATTCTTCGTTCTGCAGGGCCGCGAGATCCATGATCAGGTCGTGGTCGTTGCGGTAATGCTCGTTCTGAAGCACCGCCGGCATACAGGTCGCGCTGATAGTGCCGAACTTGACTGGCTTCTCGCTCATCTTCTGCGCGGTCTTCCAGATCGCGGCATATTGCAATGGTCCGCGGCTGACCTTTTTGGTGACTGCGGGCGGATTGTAGGCTTCGTTGATCTCATAGAGGATGCGGCCCGGCCTGACGCCGGGAAATTTCAGAAACTCGGAACTCTCGCGGAAGCCCTCAATCCCGCCGATTCGCTCCAACGAATAGAAGAACCAGGAGCGGCCGCCGACCTCGAGATCGAAGCGCGCGTCGCCGTCGGTCAGAATATCGAGCCCGGCGCGTTCCTGTTCGCCGAGATACGCTGCGAGTGCGTCGAGATACTGCTCGCGATAGAGCGAATCGCCCATTGCGGTCCGAAATGGACGGCCGCGCAGGCTTTCGACAAACCACGATGGCCGCGGAAAAGATCCGGTCACCGCAGTGACCAGTTTTTTTCCTTTCGTCGCTCCCAGCATTGCTTCCTCCCAAGGTTTCAGTTTAAGCGCGGCCGTTGTCGGTCCGGCCGGTCACGGCCGCAACTCGAACAATGCCACGACGTCATCTTTTATCGGCAGGCGCTGGAACCGCGAGAAGCCGGCGCCGGCCGCCAGTTCGCGCGCCTTCGGCTCACCCATCGCGATTCCCATTCCGGCTCCGTGATTCGCGAGCGAGGTGGTCAGACAATATAGCGTGCTGATCGAGTAGGCCATCTTGCCCAGCGGGCTCAAATTTTCGCTCAGCTCGTGCGAAACATTGATCTCCTGGACCAGGCAGGTGCCGCTACTTTTGAGCGCGCGCCGCATCGAGCGCATCAGCGCGGCCGGGTCGGCCGCGTCGTGGATGACGTCGAAGGTCGAGATGAAATCGAAATTTTCGGGAGCCAGTTCGCTGCCTTCTCCGACTTCAAAAACGACCCGATCTGAAAGTCCAGCTTTAGCGGCGCGTCGGCGGGCGCGTTCGATCGATTCGCGATGCAAATCGAGGCCCACGACCCGCGCCCTGGTAAACGCCTGCGCGATCATGATCGCCGCCCGGCCGCCACCGCATCCGATGTCCACCATCGTGCCGCCGGCCTCGAGCGCATCAACGACCTGGGGCATCGAGGGAAGCCATTTGTGCAGCAGCTTATGCTTGTAGCGGGTGCCCGAATTGCGCTCGAAGGCCTCGAACAACGAAGGCGGATATTCCGCTTGCGTGACGCCGCCACCCTTCGCGAAAGCCTCGGCGACTTTGGGTGCGACGGTCATCGCGGCCTGCGCCATCTGAAAATAACTGGCGACGAAGAACGGTGAATCTTCATCGGCCAGCGCCGCAGCGTATTCCGGGCCGAGGATGAAAGTTTGCGCGTCGCGGTCATAATCGACGTAATGTGCCGCGGCCATCGCGCCGAGCCATTCACGCAGATAACGAGTTTTGAGCCCGGTGCGAGCGGCCAACTGATCGGCGGTCATTGCGCCTGAGTCCATCATCGCCTTGAAAATTCCGAGCCGATCGCCGATATAGCAGAGCGCGGCATGCATCGCCCCGCCGGCATCGGCGACCACCTCCTGGGCGATGCGCCGGGCTTTTTCGCGATCGAGCTGGGCCCCGCTGCCTGCCATCGATTGATCCTCCCGGCGGCTCTACGAGCGGCGGATCGCGTGCGCACGAGCGCTAGGCCTGACGCGCATGGATCGCATGCCAGACGTTGGCCGGCGTGAGCGGCATCTCGGTGACGCGCAGTCCGGGAATCGCATTCTCGACCGCACTGCAGATCGCGCCCAGCGGCGCGCCGCATCCTGACTCGCCGACGCCTTTGCTTCCGAGCGGATTGAACGGCGAGAGCGTTTCCTGATGCGTGATCTCGAAGGCCGGCAGGTCAGCCGCGGTCGGAATCGTGTAGTCATAGAAAGTGGTGGTCATTAGCTGGCCGGCCTCGTTGTAAGCCAGGCACTCATAGAGCGCGCCGCCCAGGCCCTGGGCGAAGCCGCCGTGCATGTTTCCTTCGGCCAGCATCGGATTGACGATGCGGCCCGAGTCGTGAACGAAGCAATAGCGCAGCACCTTGATGACACCGGTTTCGGGATCGACTTCGACGATGCACGCTGCCATCCCGCTCGGCCACGACGGATAGGTGTTGATGCCGCCGAACGGATGCATCTCCGGGCGCGTATAGACGTTGGCATGGCGGAAGTAGCGAGTGGTTTCGAGTCCGGGTTCGAGATCCAGCGCGTGCGGACCATAGGAATCGCGATAGACGGCGCTGGCAACCTCTTTGAACGTGACCGAGTGAGTGGGCGTGTCTTTCACGAAGATCTTGTTCGATTCCGCGTCGAGCTCGGGCGCCAACACCTCGAGCATGCTCGATGCGACCTTGAACATCTTGCCGCGAATCTCGGTGGCCGCCTGGCTCGCGGCCACACCGCCGATCAGGATACTGCGCGAGCTGTAGTTGCCCAGCCCGAACGGACAGGTATCAGTATCGCCCTGCACCACGCTGACGCTTTCGATTTGAGCGCCCAGCGTATCGGCCACGATTTGCGCGATACCGGTTTCGTTGCCGGTTCCCGGTGAGGTCACGCCGGTGAGCACCTTGACATCGCCCGACGGGCTGACCCGTACGGTCGCGCCGTCCCACGAGCTGATCAGTGCGTTCGGCGCCGCGCCGCCCTCGGGCATTAGCTCGTGCCCGATTCCAAGCCCGATATAGCGGCCCTGCCGGCGCGCCTCAGCCTGGAGCCTGGGAAAACTCTCATAATCGATGGCCGCGAGCAGCTTGCGCATCGCCGCCGGATAATTTCCGCTGTCCAGAATCACACCGCTCACCTGATGGAACGGAAACTCCTCGGGCTGGATGAAATTCTTGAGGCGAACCTCCGTGCGATCCAAACCGGCCGCCTCCGCAACCCGGTCCATCACGCGATCCATCAGCAAGGATGCCGCCTCTTTGCCGAATCCCCGGTAGGCGCTCCACGAGCACTTGTTGGTTACGACCGCATGCAACTGGATATGGCAGTTGGGAATCTTGAAGACGGTCGGGACACACGCCGCCGTGACCATCGCCATTCCCCAGCCTTGCAGGCCCGAGGGCGCGCCGATATCGGAAATCACTTTGACGCGCAGGCCGGTGACGGTTCCATTCTTGCGAAACGCGGCCTCGAAGCGAAGCCGGTTCTCACGAGCATGACCACCGACCAGAAAGCTTTCCGAGCGTTCCTCGATCCACTTCACCGGCCGGCCGAGCTTGCGCGCCAGGTAAGGGATCAGGATGTCTTCCTGTGCGGTCGGCATCTTGAGACCGAAGGCGCCACCCACGTCGGCCTGGATGACCCTGACGTTGATTTCGGGGATACCGAGCGTTTCGGCGAGGATGGTCTTGAGCACATGCGGTTGCTGAGTCGAGGCCCAGAGCGTGACGAGCTCGCGGAATGGATCGTAGGTCGCGAGATGGCCGCGCGGCTCGATCGGGGTCCCGGTATAGCGCTGGGTCTTGATGAACCCGCTCACGGTGCCCTCGGCCTCGGCAAAGGCGCGATCGACGTCGCCGGCGCGAAACTCCTGATTGGCCAGGGCATTTGAGCCCCATTCCGGCTCGACCAGAGGACTGCCGGGCTCCAGCGCCGCTTCGCAATCGGATACTACCGGCAATTCCTCGTAGTCGACTTCGATTAGATCGGCGGCACGGCGGGCCGTGTATTTGTCCTCGGCGACTACCGCCGCCACCGCCTCGCCGACGAAGCGCACTCGATCGACCGACAGGGCATGGAGCTTCACGGGCCGCAACCCAATCGACGCCGGATCCAGCGGCATCGTGAGCAGGTTAGTGTTTTGCTTTATCTCTTCACCGGTAACTATCGCTACTACGCCCGCGACGCCGGCCGCCTCGCCCGCGTTGATCCGGCGGATTCGCGCGTGCGCATAGGGACTGCGCAAAAAGGCCACGTGGAGCATCCCGTCGGCTTTCAGATCGCTGACGTATTGTCCGCGCCCGGCGACCAGTCTCCGGCTCTTGAGACCCTCCACCGGTATCCCGACATATTTCATGTTAGAGATCCCGTCCCTAAACCCATTTCGGCAATACTCCGGCAATTCGGAGGGTGCAACACAACATCTCGATGCAGCCGCGAATCAGCCGTTGCCGGCACGAGCCGCGGCCAGGATTGCGTCCCGACCGTAGTCGAGCATCGTTCCAATCCGATCGATAGTAATGTCGGCCGGCGAAAGTTTGGCGATCGCCGCCTGATCGTTCGCATAATGGCCCTGGCGCGGAAAGATTGTCGTCACCTGAGAGCCCCAGACACGTTTGATCGCGTTCAGGATCCGCAACTTGTCGTCGACCACCACGTAATGATCGGCGGGATAGCGGCTACGCACGTCGTCGAGCTCGATTTCCTTGTGGACGTAGATCAGGACCCGCTCCTCGAACTCCTCTCCCAATCCCGATCGCTCGACCTTGCGCGGCTGGAAGACCACGTCGCCGTCGGAGAAAACTACCGGCGTGGCCCATCCTTTGGCGCTGTCCACCACGTCGAGCGATTCGGGGAAAAGCCGGTTGGCGAAGGGATAATTGATCAGGAACGATGAGACGGTCAGCAGATGGGGATCGCGCGGATTTTCGATTCGGTAGCGCTGGAGAGCCCCCAGGTAGTCGGCGTAGCCGAGCTCGGTGCGCAGCTCCTCGAAGATGGTCCAGTAGCGCTGCTGGCGATCGGGGCCGACCTCGAGCTCGAGGTGGCGCATCAAATCGGCAACCACGCGATCATTGTCCAACAGCGTGTTGTCAACATCGAACAGCACGACGATTCTGCTTGTATCCATTACGGTCCCAGATTCCGTCTAGCGGGTTTTCTCGGCGTCACGGCCCGATAGTATCGCCGACCCATCGCTATGGCGAGCAGCAAAGCATTTGCAGTATGCTTAGGGACATCCTAGGGCACAAAGAGTCGCAGGAACGAGTCGCACCATGAGGCCAAAACTATCCAATATATTATTCGCTCTCGCCGCTGCGGGCCTCATACTCGCAGGCCTCGTGGTTCGACAATCGGGCCTGACCTGCGCTTCGAACCGCGCTCAGGCGCGGCTCTTGGCCCAGAATGATTCGAATGACGACAGCGGCGCCTCGTCGGATTCGGACTCGTCGGATAGCAACGACTCGTCTGCGAGCGATCCCAACGATCAGTCGGATCAATCCGACCAGTCCGACTCCTCGGCACAATCGGGCGACGATCAGTCGAACTCGGACAATGATCAGTCATCCACCGATTCGGGGAACGATTCGGATTCGTCCGACTCCAACGCAGATACCGGTAACTGACCCGCTATGGGTTCTACCCGTTTAACCGCTTGGGCGCGCAAAGCCATCGGAACAGCCCGGTATTCGGTTATATCAATGACGAAGAACCTCGATTGACGGAGCTTTCGCGGTCCGTCCTGTATTGAATAAAAAAAGCGGGCGGCTCGAGACCGCCCGCTTTTTGATCTTCAGCGATACTCGTCAGGCGCTCTCAATGGCCGCCATTAGGCTCACCCTGAAGGACCAGAGTGCCGAGTGCTGGCATTCCCCCGTTGGTCTGGACGAAGCTGACATGATGGTCCGAGGCTATCACGATCGCTTCCGTCAATGGGTTCGTAGAGTAAGAAGTGCAGCTCCCGACCGGAAGAGGAGCGCTCGTATTCGGCGTGAAGGTCAAGGTCAATCCGCCGGTACCGTCGCCAGCAACCGTGTAGGTTCCGGTGATCGTGCCTGGGCAAAAATCGCCGGCGCCAGCGTTACCGTTATCGGTGATAGTCAGGCTTCCTGTGATGGTTCCGTCCGCACCGTCGGTCGGCGTCGCGGTGAGCAATCCATTACCGGTTGACCACACCCCGGGAGTGGCGCCCGAATTGCCCTGAAAACTCGCCACATAGATTCCAGTGAAATCCAATGACGTAAAGATGCCGCCGCCTCCATCACCACGACATAAGTGTTGCTCCCCACGACGACCCTGATGCCCGGCGGCGGCGCCGGTCGCAGCCATGGCCAGCATGCCGGCGAAACCTAGCGCCACAGCAAAAGAAGATTTCCCCATGAAACGCATTCTATCATACCTCCCATCTGGAGCCCCTCGCGGACTCTCCTTAAGTTTACCCCTCACATCGCGGAGTTTCTCAATCTATCTCAAATGAGTCAAATAGCATGTGACATTATGTGAGATTACTTATCAATTGGCTTAATTACTCAAATATTGCACTCTGATGCGATTGCTTAGCCTCGCGAACGCTACAGACTCCTTTAGTGTCGGTCGAGGAAATCGAACTTCAAGTGCGACCTCCCGCATGTCATAAGATTAGCCAGTCTTTGGGACATCGAGCTTTGGAAAAAAATCCGTATCTTCAGCTTCAAGATGCCGACCCGCTCGCTCGCGAGCAGCTTTACGAGCAGGCCTACGATCGCGGCGCCGGCGATATCTCGCCCGATCCCGCGGCGATCCCGGAATGGAATGAGCGGCGCCGGCGGCGGCTCCGGCTCTACCGGCGAGTGATGGGCGCGGCGGTGCGCGAGGTGCTCGAAATCGGCTGCGGCACCGGCGATCTCACCTGCGCGCTGGCTCAGGGCGCGCCCCACGTGGTTGCGATCGATCTCTCTTCGCGCGAGCTCAGGCTCGCGCAGATGCGCGCGGCCCGCTACCCGCAGCTCCAGGGGCGCATCGACTTTCGGCGGATGAACGCGGTCAGGCTGGAACTCGCCGACGCGAGCTTCGATTTCGCGATCAGCACCTCGATGATCGAGCATCTTCATCCCGACGACGTCGATCGTCATCTGCGCGAGGTCTGGCGGGTGCTGCGGCCGGGCGGCCGTTACCTGGTCTGGTGTCCCAACCGCCTCGGCCATCACAAGGACCAGCCGTTTCATCTCTGCATGATGTCGCATCGCGACCTGCAGGCGCGGATGCGTGCCGCGGGCTTCAGGTCGTTCCGGTCACCACTGCTCAAGGGCCGGCCGCTGGTTGACACCAACTTCAAGGTCGCGATGGAGTCGTCGCTGGCGGCGCTGCGCATCCCGATCCTGTGGAGTCATCTCGGCGTGCGCAACGTGATGATGGTCGCGGCCCGATAACGGCGCGCCGAGGCTTTCCGGACACGGCGCATCTGTGCCAAAACCGGGGAGCGAACGGCAACTCTCGGTGGGAGACCAGGCTTAGATGGATTTCGATCTCAGTCCCGAGCAGCAGCGCCTTAAGGGCGTCGCGCGCGAGCTGGCAACAGATTTTGCCCGGCACGCCGGCGAGCACGACCGCGAGCGCAGCTCGCCGATCGATAACTACGCCGCGCTCCGCGAGGCCGGGATGTTCGCCCTCGCGATTCCCAAAGAACTCGGCGGCCTCGGCGTCGGCGCAATCGGATGGGTCGCGGTGGCCGAGGAGCTGGCGCAGGGCTGCGGCGCGACCACGCTGGCCTTCAACATGCACATGAATGCGACCGGCGGAATCTCCGATCGCCAGCGTATCCCGCTCGCGGTCCGCCAGCGCGCCGCCGACCTCGCGATCAAGGACGGCAAACTGATCTGCACCTCGGCGACCGAGCCGGGCACCTCGAGCCTGCTGCCGAATTCCAACATCTTCTCGATCGAGGCGCGTAAAGTCGCGGGCGGCTATCGATTATATGGGCGCAAGACGTTCTGCTCGATGGTCGAGGCGAGTGATTACTGCTACCTGTTCGCGCATCCGCAGGACCATCCGAATCCGACCCAGCTGGTCGCGCTGCTGGTCGCTTCCAAACAGAAAGAGATCACGATCACCGATATCTGGGACACGCTCGGGATGCGTGCGACGCGCAGCAACCAGGCCGACTTCGACGGCGCCTTCGTGCCCGACGAGTTGATGCTTTACGAGATCGCCGACTTCACGCGCGGCTTTATCATCGAGGAATCGACCTGGGCGTTCGGCGGCTTCGCGGCCTGCTATCTCGGCGTGGGGCTCGGGATCGTGAAGTGGGCGCAGCAGTTCCTGAGCCATCGCCAGCCGCGCGGCTACGCGCAGGTGATGGGCTATCATCCCGACGTCGCGCATCGCGTCGGCGACATGGTCACCGATATCGAGGCGGGGCGGGCGCTGGTCTATCGTGCGGCCTGGGAGCATGACGCCCATGGGCCAACGCTTGCGGCCTTCGACTGGTTTCTGCGCGCCAAGCTCGCGGTCGGGAGCGCGCTGCAGCGGATTATCAATAACGTCACGATCGCGTGCGGCGTGAATTCGCTGATGCGCACGCGCGAGCTGGAACGAATGATCCGCGACGCGATGACCGGACCAATTATGCCACCCGCCTCGGATGCCTGTTCGGGCGCAATCGGCCTGATGAGCATGGGACTCGATCTCGACCAGGCGCCATCGCTGCGCCCCGAAGATCCTGCGGTAACCATTCGCACTCGCAGATAAGGAGGCACCCACATGCGGCTCGACGGCAAGATTGCAATTGTAACCGGCGCCGGCAGCGGGATCGGACGCGCGACGGCCACACGCCTCGCGCAGGAAGGCGCGAACCTGGTGCTGAACGATCTGAATCCGAGAACACTCGAGGAAATTGCTCGCCAGATCGTGAAAGAGCACGGTGTCAAGGTGGCGCCCGTCCCGGGCGACGTCTCGCGCGAGGAGACTGCGGCTAAGATCGCGGAGACCGCGAGCGGCGAATTCGGACGCGCCGACATCCTGGTCAACGATGCCGGCGTCCACCATGTCGGCGACATCACAGAGGTCACGCTCGCCGAATGGAACCGCTTGATCGCGACCAATCTGACCAGCATGTTCCTGATCACCCGCGCGATCATTCCGATGATGCTGAAACAGCGCGCGGGCGCGATCGTCAGCCTCGCGTCGATTTCGTCCTTCATCGGCCAGGAGATGGAAGGCAAGAGTACGTTTCTATACAACATCACCAAGGCCGGCGTGATGCAGCTTACGACCTCGCTCGCGACCCGTTATGGTGCGGACGGAATCCGTGTCAACTGCGTCTGTCCCGGCGCGGTCAAAACCAATCTGATCCTCGGATCGATTCTCAAGGGACAGGATCGGGTGGATGATTCGGTGTGGCAGGCGATCGGCCCCACGCATCCGATGAACCGTTGCGCCGAGCCGGCCGAGATTGCGGCCGCGATCGCATTTTTGGCCTCGGACGACGCCTCCTTCATCACCGGCGCGGCGCTGCCGGTCGACGGCGGTTACCTGGCGCGCTGAATCGCAATCGAAAGCGATATCGGATCGCGTTGAAGCGGCGCATGAGGCGATAGATAATCGATCCTCGGTAAATTGCCTCCTCATGAACGTTCAACCATTTGTGATCGAACGGTCCGAGCCGCGCGGAGACCTGCCAGCGCTCGAAGTCGAGCACCTCGGCTTCAGCTACGGCGATCGGCGTGCGCTCGACGACGTAAGCTTCACCATCGAGCCGGGTGAAATCTTCGGCTTTCTCGGTCCCAACGGCGGCGGCAAGACCACCCTGTTTCGCATCCTCTCGACGCTGGTGGCTCCACAAGCAGGAACCGCGCAGGCGCTCGGATACGATCTGGGGGGCGCGACCATCGAAGTGCGCCGTCGGCTCGGCGTCGTGTTTCAGCATCCCAGCCTCGACCAGAAGCTGACCGTGGCCGAGAACCTCGCGCATCATGGACGCCTCTACGGAATCACGGGAGACCGGCTGCGCGGGCGAAGTGCGTTGATGCTCGAGCAGATGGGGGTCGCCGACCGCAGCCATGATTTGGTCGAGACGCTCTCCGGGGGACTCCAGCGGCGGGTCGAACTTGCCAAGGCGCTGCTGCATGAACCGGAACTCCTGTTGCTCGACGAGCCGAGCACCGGCCTCGACCCCGCCGCGCGGCGCGAGTTCCACGCCAACCTCGCTGCGCTCTGCGCGCGCCAGCGGGTTACGATCGTGCTGACGACCCATCATATGGAAGAGGCCGAGCGATGCGGCCGCATCGGTATCCTGCATGAGGGACGCTTGGTCGCGATGGCGCCGCCGAGCGAATTGAAGAGCCGGGTCGGCGGCGACGTGATCGTGATTCGCGCCGCTTCGCCCGAGAGCCTCGGCCGCAAGCTCGCGCAGCGCTTCGGGGTGAACGGCGCGCTGGTCGACGGCACGCTGCGAATCGAACGGCCGCGCGGCCACGAGCTGGTGCGCGAGATGGTCGAACAGTTCGGCGATGAAATCGAATCGGTAACGTTCGGCAAGCCTACGCTCGAGGATGTTTTCATCCATCTGACCGGCCATCGATTCTCCGGCGAGAGCGCGAGCTCCCAGCCATGAGGCTGTTCGCGATTCAGGCTGCCACGCTATGGTGGCGCGAGATCACACGCTTTCGCCGCCAGCGCAGCGTGATCATCGGCTCGCTAATCCAGCCGTTGATCTTCTGGGTGCTTATCGGATCGGGTTTTAAGGCTTCGTTCCGGCCGAGCGGGATGCCGGCCGGGGTCGACTACGTGCAGTATTTCTACCCCGGCGTCATCATGTTGGTGCTGCTCTTCACGGCGATTTTCGCGACCATCCAAACCGTCGAGGATCGCCAGGAAGGCTTTCTGCAGGGCGTGCTGGTCGCGCCGGTCTCGCGCGCTACCGTGGTCTTCGGGCAGGCGCTCGGCGGCACCACGCTCGCGCTCGCGCAGGGGCTGATCTTTCTGCTGCTTGCGCCGCTCGCCGGCATCGCGCTGAGTTTCCCGGCCGTCGCCGTAACGTCCGCGATGATGGTGGTGACGGCATTCGCGCTCACCAGTATCGGGCTCATGATTGCGTGGCGGATCGAATCGACCCGCGGCTTCCATCTGATCATGAACTCGATTCTGGTTCCGATCTGGTTTTTGTCGGGTGCGTTTTTCCCGGCCAACGGGGCGCCGCCGTGGCTCGGATGGATCATGCGCCTGAACCCGCTGACCTACCAGATGGCGGCGCTACGTAACGGACTTTATCTGGCCGACCCGGCCGCGATCGCCGGTGGATTGGCGCCCTTTGTCGTCACCGTACCGATTTCGATCGCGTTCGCGATCGCGGCCTTCGTGCTCGCCACGCTGGTCGCGCGCCGCAGCACCGCCGCGGTCTAGAGCGCCTCGCGCCGGTCGAGCACGCGCTTGGCCTTGAACTCGGTCTTGGGCAGCGTCCCCACCGGGACGAACTCGACGCGCGGCCGCAGCTCGCAGCGGCGCGAGACCTCGCTCGTCAGGCGCACGCGCAATTCGTCGGCCTCGGCACCGGCGATATGCTCGCGGGTCTCGGCCACGATCGTCAGCATGTCCATCACGCCTTCAGTCTCGAGCACGATCTGAAATTCATCGCCGAGCACGTCAAAGCCGCGCACGATCTCTTCGATCGCGGTCGGAAAGAGCGTCATGCCGCGCACGTTCAGCATATCGTCGGCGCGGCCGACGAAGCCGCCGCGCGCTCGCGCCAGCGTGCGCCCGCATCCGCAGCGATCGTAATCGAGCACCGTGTAATCGCCAATCAGGAAGCGCAATTGCGGTGAGCCTTCGGAATTCAGATTCGTCACGACCGTGAGGCCGCGCGCGCCTTTCGCCACCGGTTCAAAAGTACGCGGATCGACGGTCTCCCAGATTTGCAGGTCTTCGGGAACATGTGTGGAGACCGGGTCGGTCTCAAGCGCGTGCTCGCAGGTGAAAGCCCATCCGGCCGGCACCGCTTCGGTGCATCCGTAAACATCGTGAAAATCGGCGTTCCAGGTCTGTTCGATTCGCCGGCGCGTCGCCGCGATTCCCGAAGCCGGCTCGCCCGCGCATACCAGCCGCTTGATCGAGCTGCGCGCCGGATCGAAACCGGCCTCGCGCATCGCGTTGGCCAGATGGAGCGCGTAGGACGGCGTGGCAGCGATTACCGTCGGCTTATAGAGATCGATCATCATGACCCGCCGCTCGGTCGGCACTCCGCCCGGCACGATACCGACGCGCATCAAGTTCCATCCGTAATGCACCGACCAGAAAAACACATGCGGGTTGTAGGTCGTGCAGGTCAATCCGAGATCGCCGGTCCGGATACCCATCGCGTACATCGAGCGCGCGCTGGTCGCCGCCCAGATTTCGCGATCGAGCTGCGTATAGCGAAACGGACGCGGCGTCGCGGTGGTGCCCGAGGTCGAGAAGACCATCCATCCCGAGTCGCGCCACACGCGATCGTCGATCGGCGTGTAAGTGCCCCACGGGCGATGGGTCTGAACGTCCGCGGTCATTTCCTGTTTGGTCGTGATCGGAAACTTGAGCAGGTCATCGAGCGAGCGGAAATCGGCGGGCCGCAGCTTCGCGGCGCGAAATTTCGCGCGGTAAAACGGACTCTGCTCATAGAGGTAGGGAATCATCGCGGCGAGCTTCTCTTCCTGGATCGCGCGCAGCGTACCGCGCGGGGCAGTCTCGAAATCAGGCGCCCAGTAGCGTTTGCCCTGCGGCTCGTCGAGGCCGCGGATGAACTTCCGCAGCACTGCGGCCCATCGCTCGCGTGTGCTGAGCGGTCGTCCGGTTACCCGCCGCACGGCCGCAACCCGGCCGGATTTTTTCACCCTCGCCATGCTGATAGTCGATAGAATTAGAGACCGCCGCAGGTCAACGCCGGTGGAACCTCGAGTGCGATGAGTCGGGGCACCGCTCAGTTGAACTGGACGTAATCGAATTCGAGGCCGGGCTTGCCGCCGATACCTTTGGCGGGCGGCGCGATCCAGTTCGCGATCTTGCCCGGCGCATAAACCGGCTTCATCACCGCGGCCACTCGCAGGCGATCTTCCTCGGTCGGAAGCCATTCGGCACGCCGGCGCGCAAACTCCTCGGCCGGCAGGATATGGCCCTCCGGGTCGCTCGTAATCCCGGCCAGCGCGCCCACTTTACGATTGAAGCACACCGCGGGCAGATAGAGGCGCGCGTCGAGCTTGCGATGCTCCAGCTCGCGGTTCCAGCGTCGCAGTCCGCGATGACAGTCCTCGACGTAGGCGTCGCGCAGCACCGCATTCATCGCGCGGCGCAGCGGGATACTCTCGACCGAGCCGTCGGGTTTGCGCAGCTCGTAAACCTGGTCGAGCGCCAGATGCTCGGGCTCATCGTCTTCCTGGAAGCGGCCCTTGAGTCCGGCCGCGAAGTAGGTCGCCGCGTTGCTCGAGTCCTCGCCGCCGAACAGATCGAGCGCCTCGGTATACCAATAATTGATGTACTTCTGGAGGATGCCGAGCGGGATGGCGCCAAGCTCGAAAAGGTCCTCGCGCCCCGACTGCAACATCAGATCGGCGGCGCGCGACGCGATGCGCTGGATGCCGCTTTCGCCGACGAACATATGGAAGGCTTCCTCGGTCAGCATGAAACGCGTGGTGCGCGAGAGCGGATCGAGCGCGCTCTCGGCCAGCGCCGCGAGCTGATATTTGCCGTCGCGATCGGAAAACATGCTGAAACAAAAATAATCGAGCCAGTTGCGGACCGGTGCGTTGAAGGCATTCAAAATTCGCGGATGGTCGGGATTGCCGCTGCGCCGATGCAACAATTCGTCGGCTTCCTCGCGGCCGTCGCGCCCGAAGTACTTGTGCAGCAGGTAGACCATCGCCCACAGATGACGGCCCTCTTCGCAATTCAACTGAAAGATGTTGCGCAGATCATAGAGCGACGGCGCGGTCTGGCCCAGGAGCCGATTCTGCTCGACCGAGGCCGGCTCGGTATCGGCCTGGGTCACGATGATGCGCCGCAGATCCTTGCGTTGATCACCGGGCACCTGCTGCCAAACCGGCTCGCCGTAATGATCACCGAAACCGATCTTGCGATCGGGCACCTCGGGGGCCAGGAAAATACCCCAGCGATAGTCCTGCATCTGGACGTAGCCGTAGTTGGCCCAGCCCTCGGGCGAAACGCTAATCGCGGTGCGCAGATAGACCTTGGAGGCGTCGAAGCCCTCGGGGCCGACCTCGCGCCACCAATCGAGATAATGCGGATGCCATAAGGCGAGCGCGCGGCGCAGTTGCTGATCGTGATCGAGATCGACGTTATTGGGAATTTCGTTGCTCATGTGCGATGCCAGTCGAATTGCGGACTTTCGGGACGTCCGTAAAGTTTGAGCGCGCCGCGCGGGCCGACCGCGTTAGGGCGCTGGAAGATCCAGTTTTGCCAGCACGAAAGACGCCCGAAAATTTTGGTCTCCATCGTTTCCGGTCCGGCAAACCGCAAGCTCGCCTCCATCCCGGTCAGCGCGTCGGGCGACAGCGACAGCCGTTCATCGATCGCGAGCCGAATCTCGTCGTCCCAGTCGAGCTCATCGGGCGCGTCAGTTATGAGTCCGGCTTCCAGAGCCTCGCCCGCCTCATAATGGCGCGGTGCCGCGATGAGCTGCGCGGCGTGATTGGGATCGCCGAGGAAGCGGGTCGCGAGGCGGCTGAGCCCGTTGGGCATCGGCAGGGTACCGCCGTTCAGAAGACCGATCGCGAGTGCTGCCTGGCCGCTCGCTTTCATATAGGAGCGGTCAGCAGCCAGCGCCAGCTCGAGCAGGAATCCGCCGAAGCACGAGCCGTCACCGATCAGCGCAAAAAAACTCTTGGCGGTGAGATCCATCCGCTTGAGCACGCGGCGCATCAGCAGCAGCACCTCGTTGACGAAATAATCGGCGCGGCGGGCATCAAGCTGGCGGTCGATTTCCAGCACGCGATCGAGACTGCCCTCCGAACGCACCGTAACCAGACCGATCTCAGGGTAGTTGAAGCGCAGCCGCAGCAGCGCATCATCGAGTTCGCGAAACAGTCGCAGCGGATACCAGTCGGCGCCCAGTCGCGCCGCGTCCTCGGGAATCGCCTCCGCCGTCGACGGTCCGGCGATCAGCAAGCCGGCTAGCCGGCGCTTGTGATCGAGTGTCAAGGTAAGATGTCGGTAGCGAATCTCGCTTTCGCTGACGGCGGGGCCGAGCGCGTCGAGCACGATGCCACGACGCGCTGCCCGGCCTGGCTCGCTCGCTGCGATCAGCTTCTCGACCCGCTGCTCGACGACTTCCGCGAAGCGCGAACGCGGGATTAGCGCATCGACCAGCCCCCACGCAACGGCCTTCTCGCCGCGGACGCCTTCGGCGAGGGTCACGAAGATGTCCGCGAGATCGCGGCGCACCTTGCGCTTGTCGACCAGACGCGTGAGTCCACCGGTGCCGGGCAACACGCCGAGATAAGGAATTTCGGGCAGGCTGACGGCCGAGCGACGATCATCGACCAGCCAGATCTCCGCGCAGGCCAGCGCCAGCTCGTAGCCGCCGCCGCTGCAGACGCCGTTGAGGGCGGCGACGTAGCGCTGGCCGGAAAGCGCGCTCGCCTCTTCCATCGCCAGCCGGGTCTCGTTGGTGTACTTGCAGAAATTGACTTTGAAGCCGTGATCCGAGCCCGCCAGCATGAAGATGTTGGCGCCGGCGCAAAAAACGTCCGCGAGCCCGCTGCTGATCGCGACCACCGAGACGCCGGGATGCTCGAAGCGCAGGCGATTCACCGCGTCGGCGATCTCGATGTCGACGCCAAGATCGTAGGAATTGAGCTTGAGTTGGTAGTCCGGACGCAGCCCGCCGTTTTCGTCGACCTTGAGGATAATCCGCGCACGGTCCCCCCCGGCTTCAAGCTTCAGATGGCGATAGCAGCTGGGATTGGTTTCGAAGCTGATGTCGGGCATGTCGATATGCTACCGCATCTCAGAAATCGAGCGCCAGACAGCGGCTGGTCGCCGCGGACGCGCCGCCGAGATCGCAGTGGACCCGGTTCTAGTATCCGGGGAAGAAGCCCGGTTGGCGGTTGACGCCCATGACCTGGAAGGGATTGCGCCCGAACGGCATCTGGCCGACGGAGCCGAGCCCGCCCAGCGTGACCTGGAACTGATAGGACAGTTCGTTGGGATTGACGGTATCGACGATGCCGAAGTCGACCGACCAGCAATCACATGGTGACTTGATGCGAACTCCATACTCGGCTGAGAGCAAGCGCGAGGCGCTCAGGTCGTAGGACGGCGCGAAGTAGACGCCCAAACGATCAAACAGCTCGTAATAGGTGCGCAGCATCACCTCTTCGCTGCCGTTGGGTTCGGTCGGCGTGATGACGGTCGCGTGCGGCCCGATGTAGTTGTACGAAAGCTGCAGGAAAGAGCCGGCCATCGCCCTGCCCATATAAAGGTTCGGCTGATTGTTGGTCCAGGGCGGCTGGAAATCGAAATAGACGCTGGCGAAGTTGATCTGCTGGCGGGTGCGCGGATCGTAATCTACGGTCGAGCCGAACGATGCGACCTTGGTCGGTAACAGACTCAGGCTCGCTTCCACATCGGACATCCCGGAACCGGTAACCGGGTCGACGCTATGATTGGTGTCGTAGGCTTGCTCAATCGAGAATCGTACGATCTCCTCGATGCGATCGCTACCAATCATCGTGTCCGCCGCGCGCGCACCGAAGATACTGTCAGACAGGCTGAAAGGCGCGTTGGGCTGCTCGGAAGGCGCGTTAGGAATTGCGGCTGCGCCTGGAATTTTTGCGATCAGGCGGCTGGTGAAGCCATAAGTAAAGAGGCTGCGCGCGTTGATGCGATCGACCTGATCGAAAAGCGGCAGGTTGTTCTGATTGACGTTGGGGACGAAGGCGTAAGTAAAGAACGGTTCGATCGTATGCTTGACCTTTTCAATCGATTCCCAGTGGAGGTTGTAGATCTTCGCGAGTTCGGTTTGAGCACTGAACTGCGCGTACGGCAACTCTCGATGGTCAAAGCCGCCCGGGCCATGCGGGCCAAGCGAGAGCGCATTGTTGTACTCGAGGCCGTCGGTGCCTACCGGCGTAACCTTGATAATATCCCCTGATGATTCATACAGGGTCTCGTCGAATCCAATGGTTCCAAGACCCCACACATATTTGCCGAGCTGCCAGGGCACGGTCAGATGCGGATCGAGATCGAGGCGCTGGCCGCTCAATCCGGTCTGACGCCAGTAATTCACAGCCTGAGCGTCGTATTCCGCATAAGCGAGGCCGTTCAGGACCGGAATCATCCCATTGACCTGCATCGACGGCAGGGTTTGCAGCGCGAAACGCTGGGGTTGGATCAGGTCCTGGTTGACTACGCCGCTCAACTGCGCGTAGCCATTCTGAAAGTTGTCGATGGCGCCGAAATCCGAGAGCGCGCTGCGCATCGAGGTGAAGCTGTTGCCGAACCCGCGCGACAGCGTCACCAGGTTCAACTCGCGCAGCAGGAAGGCATCGCTGACCGTGAGCGCATCACCATAAACCATCAGGTCGGAGGTGAGATGCTGCCGCGTCATAGCGACCAGGTCATAGCGGTCGACTGGTATGAAGGGCGAGGCGACCTGGTTGTCGACGATATCCGAGTTACGGTTGGCAGTGCTGCGCAGGCTCTCGTTGTAGAATCCCGCATCCGCCCAGAAATAGTCATCGGGGCCGTTGGTCAACCGGTACTCGGTCATCAGGCCGACCCGCTGCGAGGTCTCGACGTCAAGTGCGATGGTGGCGTCGGAGCTTTTGCTGATGTCAATAAAGTAGGGCTGCAGGTATTGAAAGCCACGCAGGCCCGATTCACCAGCACGCGGACTCAGGAAGCCGCTTTGGCGGGTTGAGTCGGCCGGAAAAAACGCCGACGGTACCTTCAGTATCGGGACCCCGAGAATATCAAAGCTGGCCTTCTTGGCGGTGCCCGATTCACCCATGTGCAGATTCATCTGGTCGCCGGCGATACTCCAGTCCGGTGTGCCCTTCTCACATCCGCAGGTCGTGAAGAAGCCCTTCTCGATCGCGTATCGCTGGCCGGGAAGCTTGCGGAGCTTGGCCCCTGCCAGCCGGTAGCTGTTGTCGTGCGCGTAAACTTCGCCGTCCGTCAGTTCGACCGTCTCATTGACCAGGTCGAGCGTGGCGACTTTCGCCGTCACGTTGGTTTCAGGATCAGTCAGATGGACATGGCCGACCGCGCGCGCTCGATGATCGCGGCGCATCACCCAGATCTCGTCGGCTTTGAGCACGGTATTGGCCTGGGTCATCACGGCGTTGCCGCGCACCAGAAAAGTATCGGTCTTCGAGTTGTAGATAACCTCGCGACCGTTGACGTCGACCGGTTTTCCACGATGTGACTGGATGACCGGCTGCGGTATGCCTTGGTTCGCAGCGGCACTACACCACTGCGGTCCGCACAGCAGAGCGATCGCAAGTACAAACGTGTAAACTGCGAGCCTATTAGGCCTGAGCCTCAGGAAAGAGCCCCCTGCGCCCCATGCGGGCTAGAAACCATGGGTATATCTCGCCGATCAGATATACCGATCCCGTAACCAACACCACATCGTCCGCCGCCGCTTCCTCCATCACGAGCTCCATCGCACGCAACGGGTCACGTACTATCCTAGTTGGCACCCTTGAGGCAAATAGCGGCTTTAACTGCTCCGGGTCAAGGGGCCGCTTGGGTTTGACGCTGGTGAGTACCGCCTCCCGCACCCTGGGGGCCAACAACCCCGCCATCCGCTCGTACCTTTTATCCTGTAGGCAGGCAAAAACCAACCGGGGTTTGACGTTCGGGCCAAGCTCGACATCGACCGTCTCGAGCAGCGCCTCGATGCTTAGCTCGTTGTGTGCACAATCGAGAATTACCAGCGGCGCCCGCGAGACCACGTCGAAGCGCCCCGGCCATATCACCTCGGCGAGCCCGCGGCGTATCGCCGGCTCGTCGATCGGCCAGCCCTGCGTGCGCAATTCCTCCAACGCCGCCAGCGCGATCGCGCCGTTTTCATGCTGAAACGGTCCGGCCAGCGCGATTTCAACCCCCGGCAGCTCGAGCGCCAGCCCCTGATAGTCGAAGCGATGGGCGGGCGCGTGCGAGAGGTACGAGAAATCCCGCCCGATCATGCGCGCTGGGCTCTGACGGGCGGCCGCGATTTCGCCCAACACGACCCGCGCCTCCGGGTCGCGGGCGCCGATCACGACCGGGACACCGGCTTTGATGATGCCGCCCTTTTCGCCGGCAATGGCCGCGATCGTATAGCCGAGCTGCTCCATGTGGTCGAAGCCGATCGGCGTGATTACGCTCAACTCGGGATGCACCACGTTGGTCGAGTCCAGGCGGCCACCCAGGCCGGTCTCGACTACAGCCACTTCAACCCGCGACTCGGCGAAGTAGAGGAACATCAGCGCGACCGTAAACTCGAAGAAAGTCAGGGCCATCCCGGCGCGCTCATAGATCGCGCGCAGCCGCTGGATATAGCCGATCATCTGCTCGCCCGGCATCTCGGCGCCGTCGATCCGGGTACGCTCGGTAAGCCGCACCAGATGTGGCTTGGTATAGAGCCCAGTGCGCATCCCGGCAGCGCGCAGGACGCTGTCGATTATGGCCGCGACCGAACCTTTGCCCTTGGTGCCGGCAATATGAATCGTGCGGAGCCGACGATGCGGATTACCCACTATCGCCAGCGCACGTTCCATCCGTTCTAGCTTGTAAATCTCGCCGCGCGACTCAAGCGAGTAGAGCCAGTCGATAGTTTCTGAATTACGCGCCATCGGCGGTCATTCTAATCGCGGGGCTGCGAGGGTCAACGTATGCCCGGGAACCGGAAGCGATCGATTAGCCGGGCTAGGGCTTACGGATGCGTGTGATCGCCTTTGCACGCGCGCTGCCGCGATCGCTCGTCAGCATCCTGAGCAGGCTCGCGATCGTGAAGCGCAGCCGGTCGCGCGCGACGATCATATCGAGCATCCCGTGCTCGAGCAGGAACTCGGCGCGCTGAAAATTCTCCGGCAACCGCTCATTGGTGGTCTGCTCGATCACCCGCCGTCCGGCGAAACCGACCAGCGCCCCAGGCTCGGCTATATTGAGGTCGCCGAGCATCGAGAACGAGGCGGCGACGCCGCCCGTGGTGGGGTCGCACAGCACCGAGATGTACGGCAGACGCGCATCACGCAGCCGGCCAATGGCGAGCGCCACTTTCGCCATCTGCATCAGCGACAGCGCCCCCTCCTGCATCCGCGCGCCGCCCGACGACGAGAAGACCACCACTGCCAGCCGGCGTTCCGCCGCGTGATCGAACAGCCGGGCGAGCTTTTCGCCCACCACGATTCCCATGCTGCCGCCCATGAAGCTGAAGTCCATCAGCCCGACTGCGGCGCGCCGGCCTTCGATCTTACCAACTCCGGTTATCACCGCGTCGTTGCGGCCGCTGGCGAGGCGCGCCTGGCCGAGCCGCTCCAGATAGGGCTTGCTATCGACGAACGCGAGCGGGTCGGTGCCGACCAAATCCGCGAACAGTTCATGCCACGTGCCGCGATCGATCGTCACCGCCAGGCGCTGTTCGACCGTCAGGCGAAAGTGATAGCCGCACTTCGGGCAGACGTTGAGATTGCGCTCGACCTCCTTACGGAAGGTGATCGCCTTGCAGCTCGGACACTTGATCCAGAGCTCGTCGGTGCCGGCCTCGGGCCGTTCTCCCGTCCGCTCGACTGTGATCCGTTCCGCCATGCTAGCTCGCCACCGCATCCGGCGCGCTCGCCGCGGTCGCTCGCATCGCTGCCTTCATCGCGCCGGCCAGCTCGCCGACCGCAACTTCAGGAGCTTCGGGATGCGCTTCGATCAGCAATGAGAACGCGCTGCCGACCACCACCGCGGCGGCAAACGATGCGACCCGGGCTGCCTGCTCGACCGTGGAAATTCCAAAACCGACACCGATCGGCAGGCGTGTAATCGTCTTGAGTTCGCGCACCCGCGGCTCCAGCTCGGCATCGAGCGCGGTGCGGGTCCCGGTCACGCCGGTTACTGAGACGTAGTAGAGGAAGCCGCTGGCGGATCGCACGATCCGGCGCGCGCGCTCGATCGGCGTGGTCGGCGCGAGCAGGTAGATCAGATCGATGCCGTGGTCGCGCGCCGGACGCTTCAGCTCATCGGCCTCTTCGGGCGGCAGGTCGACCACCAGGCATCCGTCGGCGCCGGCCCGCGCGGCATCGGCGGCAAACCGTTCCGGTCCGTATTGCAAGATCGGGTTGTAGTAACCGAACAGCACAATCGGGATCGCCGTGTCCTTGCGCAGATCAGAGACCAGCCCGAGAATCGCGGCCACCGATGCGCCGGCGTTCAGCGCCCGCGCGCCCGCGCGTTGATTCGCGGGCCCATCGGCCATTGGATCCGAGAACGGCACTCCCAGCTCGATCAGGTCGGCGCCGCGCGATTCGAGCTCCAGCACGATTTGCCGCGTCCGCTCGAGGTCCGGGTCGCCGGCGAAGACAAACGGGATCAGCGCCGCTTCGCCACGGCTTCCGAGTTCGTGGAACTTCTTTTCGATTCGTCCGGCCATCGCGCTCACTCCTTGAGGCTGGTCGCCAGCGCGGTGGCGACGGTCTGCATATCCTTATCGCCGCGGCCGGAAAGATTGACGATCAACACCTGCTCCGCAGGCAGCGTCGGCGCGATCCGGATCGCGTGGGCAACCGCGTGCGCGCTCTCCAGCGCCGGAATGATGCCCTCGCTCTCCGAGAGCGTCCGCAGCGCGGCGAGCGCCTCGGCATCGGTAACGGCGACGTACTCGGCCCGGCCGGAATCCTTCAGCCAGGCGAGCTCCGGTCCGACGCCCGGATAATCGAGTCCGGCGGCGATCGAGTGGGTTTCACGAATCTGGCCGAGTTCATCCTGCAACAGAAAGGTGCGCGCGCCGTGCAGCACGCCGACCGAGCCGGCGGTGATACTCGCGGCGTGGGAAGGACCGGAAAGTCCGAGGCCGCCCGCCTCAACGCCGATCATCCGCACGCCGGCATCCTTGATAAACGGATAGAAGAGCCCGATCGCGTTGGAGCCGCCATTGACGCATGCCACCAGCACATCCGGCAACCGCCCTTGCGCGGCGAGAATCTGGCGACGCGTCTCGCGTCCGATCACGGTTTGAAACTCGCGCACGA
This sequence comes from Binataceae bacterium (SeqCode), assembly GCA_035504735.1. Classification (GTDB taxonomy): domain Bacteria; phylum Desulfobacterota; class Binatia; order Binatales; family Binataceae; genus JAJPIG01. Next base: position 4,791 of record DATJRJ010000236.1, on the reverse strand, counting down.
TCCAGGGATAAGGATGAGGTCCCGCGGCCGTGCCGATCAGGTAGTAGGTATCGCGGACGGTCGCGATCCAATCGCGCAGCGCCTCGTTCAACGCATCCTTGAGACTCCGGCTGCCGGAATCGACCGGCGTGACCTTGGCGCCCAACAGTTTCATCCGGAACACATTGAGGGCCTGACGCTCGACGTCGAGCGTGCCCATGAAAACTTCGCACTCCAGTCCGAACAACGCGGCCATCGTGGCGGTCGCGACGCCATGCTGCCCGGCTCCGGTCTCTGCGGTGATCCTGCGCTTACCCATCCTGACCGCCAGCAGCGCTTGCCCGAGCGTGTTGTTCACCTTGTGCGCGCCGGTATGACAAAGGTCCTCGCGCTTCAAATAAATCTTTGCACCGCCCAAGCGGCGGGTCAGGTTGGCGGCATGAAAGAGCGGCGTCGGGCGGCCGACGTACTCGCGCAGATAACGTTCATAATCAGATTTGAATTTCCGATCGCGGCGGGCGGCCCGGAAGGCATGCTCCAGCTCGGCCAGCGCCGGCATCAGGGTTTCGGCTATATAACGGCCACCGAACTGTCCGTAGCGTCCGCGGCTATCGGGAAGACTTTGCATTGCGAAAAAAACTCCTGAGCTTGCCATCGTGCTTGACGCCGGGCGCGGATTCAACGCCGCTCGCAACGTCCACTGCGTAAGGATTCAAGGCCACCACCGCGGCCACGTTCTCAGGCGTCAAACCGCCCGAGATGAAAACCCGGCTTAGATCGCGGGCACCGAGAGCCTGGATCGCGAGCGCCCGGCCGGTGCCGCCGAAAAGTTCCGGATGAAACCGGTCGAGCAACCGGTAAGCAGCGCGGGTGGGAGGAAACGGCGCCCCGTTCTCGTCCGGCTTCAGGCGCAGCGCGCGGATGGTCGGAACGGCCCATCCCTCCAGTGCGGCCTCGTCCTCGTCGCCGTGGAACTGGATCAGATCGAGCTGCAACGCCGCTACACGCGCGGCGATAAACTCACGCTCCGCGTTGACGAACACGCCGACCACGCGGCAGCGGCCTGAAACCGCGGCGCGAATCGCAAGCGCGCGCTCGAGCTCGACGTAGCGGGGACTCGGTGGATGAAAATTGAGCCCAATAAAGTCGGCTCCGAGCTCGGCCGCCAGCACCGCATCCTCGACTCGGGTAAGCCCGCAGATTTTTATCAGCGTCATTTTTTTCCGGGAGTCGACCTCTCGTAACGCTTCGTTTCATCTGCGGCAGGCTCGAAAGCGTCGACCATCTCGCCCAGCCGTTCGCGCGGGCGGCCGCCACGCAGCAGGCTCTCGCCGATCAGAAAACCATGCGCGCCAGCGCGTGCCAGCCGCCGGATATCGCCAGGCGAATCGATTCCGCTCTCAGCCACGATCAGCGCATCGCCCGCGTAACCTGCGAGCAACTCTTCGCTGGTCGCCAGCGAGGTCTCAAAGGTATGCAGGTCGCGATTATTAATCCCGACGAGCGCTGCTCCGATCCGCTCGGCGAGCTTGAACTCTTCGCGGTTATGGACTTCGAACAACGCCGCCATACTGAGCTCGCGAGCGCATCGCGCCAGCGCCGTGAGATCAGCTTCGGCGAGCATTGCCGCGATCAGCAAAATACAGTCGGCGCCCGCCGCGCGCGCTTCGAAGACCTGGTAGGAATCGAAGATGAAGTCCTTGCGCAATAGCGGCAGATCGACCGCGGCGCGCACCGCCCGAAGATCTTCGAGCGTGCCTTTGAAGTGCCGATCGGTCAGCACCGAAAGCGCCGCGGCGCCCGCCGCCGCGTACTCGCGCGCGACCGTGGCCGGGTCGAGTCCCGGCAGGATATCGCCCTTACTCGGCGAGGCACGTTTGATTTCGGCGATAATCGCCGGGCGATGCGCCCGGAGTGCACCGATAAAATCTCTGGGGGCCGGTGTGCGCACCGCCTCGCTCGCGACCGCTTCGAGCGGCACGGCGCGGCGGCGCTCATCGACCTCGATCCGCTTGGCAGCGAAAATCCGCTCGAGCACCGAACTCATCAGGATTCCCCGTGACTCGCGCGGCGCAGCTTCTCGGCAGTCGCCAGCGCCCGGCCTGAGGCCAACACCTCGCGCGCGATAGCGACTCCATCGCGCAGTGACTCGGCCCGGTCGCTGACGTAAATCGCCGCGCCGGCATTGAGCGCGAGCACATCTTGCGCCGCGCCCGGCTGTCCCGCAAGCGCATCGCGCAGGGTGGCGGCTGCTTGCTCCGCGCCGCTGACGGTAAGCGCCGCCCGGCTCACGATCGGCAGGCCGAACATCGCCGGCTCGATTTCGTATTCTTCGATCTCCGCGCCGCGGCGCACCTCGGCGATACGTGTCGGCGCGCACAATGACAGCTCGTCGAGGCCGTCGGTTCCGTACACGACCATCGCATGTTCGAGCTCCAGCGCCATGAGCGCCTCGGCTATCGGGCGAATCAGCCATTGTTCAGCCACGCCGAGCAGTTGATAACGCGGACGTGCGGGGTTGGCGAGCGGCGCCATCAGGTTGAACAGCGTGCGAATCGCCAGCGCGCGGCGCAATCCTGCCAGCCGCGCGAGCACCGGATGGTACGCCGGCGCGAAGATGAAGCAGATTCCGGCGGCACGCAGGCAGCGTCGCAAACCCTCGGGATCGCAATCGATCTTCACGCCGAAACGCTCCATCGCGTCGGCCGCGCCCGAGCGCCCGCTGAAAGCGCGATTACCATGCTTGGCAACCGCTACGCCCGCAGCCGCCGCGACCAGCGCAGCGCCGGTCGAGATGTTGAACGTGCCGGCGTTGTCGCCGCCGGTGCCGGCCGTGTCGAGCACCTTGCCATCGTTCAGGTCGACCTGCCGCGCGCGCCTCAGCATCGCACGCACACCGCCCGTGAGCTCGGCCGCGGTCTCGCCGCGCAACTTGAGCGCGACAATAAATCCTGCCGCCAGCGACTCCGGCGCCTGATCGTCGAGAATCTCGCCGATTGCGCGCTCGGCCTGCTCGGCTTCCAATCGCTGTCCCTCGACCACCGCGAAGAACCCCTCACGCAGGCTGGTGACGACTCCGCTGCGGGCCAGAAAATTGGCCAGCAGGTCGCGGCCGTGGCGAGTCATCAGTGAACCCGGATCGAATTGCACCCCCTCAACCAGGTAGCGGCTATGACGCAGGCCCATCACCTCGCCCTCGGCGCTGCGCGCGCTCACCGTAAGCGCTTCGGGCATCGAATCAGGATCGACGACCAACGCGTGGTAGCGCATCGCCTCGCAGGGACTCGGAATGCCGGCATAGATGGTCTTGCTGTCGTGAAGCACTGGCGCGGTGCGTCCGATCAGCGGCTGCTGCGCGCGCACGATACGTGCGCGATAAGCGGCGGCGATACACAGATGGCCCAGTGCGACGCCCAGGATCGGGATGTCAGCGCCCAGCTCACGAATCAGTTCGAGGGAGATTCCGGCGCCTTCGGGCCGGCCGGCGCCGGGTCCAATCACGATCGCGTCCGGCCCGAGCGCGCGCACCCCGGCAAGGTCGATCTCATCGTTGCGCCGCACCACGGTCTCGGCGCCCAGCTCACTTATCCGCTGGGCGAGGCTCCACGCCAGCGAGTCGTGATTATTGATTATCAGCACGCGGGCCATCGCGCCCTACTCCGCCGCCGCGCCGCGTTCGAGTTCGCGCGCCGCGGCGATTGCGCGGCCGATCGCACGCGCCCTCGCCATCGAGCCTTCGTAGACTGCCGCGGGATCGCTGTCTGCCTCGACTGCGTCGCCGGCCTGCAGATAGATGCGCGCGTCGCGCACCAGCATCGTACGCGAGGCGATCGCGGCATCGAGATTACCGATGAAACTGAAATAGCCGGCTGCGCCGAAAAAGACTCCGCGGCGCACCGGCTCGAGTTCCTCGACCAACTCGATCGCGCGCCGGCGCGGCAATCCGACTGCGCCGCCGGAAGGGAACACGGCGCCGAGCGCGTCGAAGGCGTCGGCGCCCTCGCGCAATACTCCGCGCACGTTCGAGACCATCAGCATCTCGTCAGCATACCGCTCGACCGTCATCAGCTCGGTGACCTCGACCGAGCCGGTTCGCGCGATACGGCCGAGATCGCCACGCGCCGCATCGACCAGCGTGAGATGGGCCGCGCGGTCGGCCGCATCGGCGAGCATCTGGCTTTCCAGGCCGCGGTCCTCGGACTCCGATATGCCGCGCGGGCGAAAGCCAGCCGTCGGACGGAGCGTGACCTCACGCCCTTCCACCCGCACCATCGATTCAGGCGACGCGCCGACCAGCGTGTCTTCGCCGAGGCGCAGATAGAACATATAGGGCGACGGGCAGGTCGCGCGCAGACCCCGATAGAGGTTGAAAGGATGAACGGTGAGCGGCGTTTCGAAGCGCTGGGTAGGAACGATCCGGAGCACGTCGCCGGACTGGATATATTCGCGAGCGCGGCCAAGCGCCGCGAGGTAATCCTCGCGCGAGGAGCCGGGAATCAGCGCAGCCTCGCGATCGTCCGCGGTCGGACGCGGCGCGAGTTTCGGCGCGGCGGGCGGGCCGTTGAGCCGTCCGATTACGTTCTCGATTCGGCTCTGCGCGCTGGCGTAGGCGGCGGCGGTGGAATCGAAGTCCCCGAGCGCGACGTTGGCGATCACCTTGATTTTTTGGCTCAGGTTATCGAACACCAGCAGCGTGTCGGTGAAGACCAGGCACATCTCCGGAGTCTCGAGCGTGGCGGGCGCGGCCGGCGCCAGGCCTTCCATCGCGCGGGCCAGATCGTGGGATAAAAAGCCGACCGCACCGCCGAAAAA
>DATJRJ010000235.1:0-31431 GCA_035504735.1 Binataceae bacterium (SeqCode) | reverse complement strand
CGGGCCGCCGAAATGGTCGCGCGCGAACGGCAGCTCAAGGGATGGACCAGGAGCAGGAAGCTCGCCCTGATTCATAGCCAAAATCCCGAGATGATCGATTACGCGCGGAGGACCGCGCGAGATCCTTCGCTCCGGCAACCTCCACTCAGGATGACGAAAAGCGAGAAAGACTGATGACTGCGTTGATTGCGTGCGCATCCCGCGGTTCGTCATCCTGAGCGGAGCGAGGCTGCGAGCGCAGTCGAAGGATCTCGCGCGGTCCTCCGCGCGCTCACCCGATGGGCTATTACGTTTACATCATGAGCAGCAAATCCGGAGTGCTCTACATTGGGGCGACCAACAACCTCGAGCGCCGGGTCTTCGAGCACCAGCAAGGTCTGGTCGAGGGCTTCACCAAAAAGTACCAGGTGAAGCGCCTGGTCTATGTCGAGGAGTTCCATCGGCCCGCCGAAATGGTCGCGCGCGAACGGCAGCTCAAGGGATGGACCAGGAGCAGGAAGCTCGCCCTGATTCACAGCCAAAATCCCGAGATGATCGATTACGCGCGGATTACCGCGCGAGATCCTTCGTTCCGGCAGCCTCCACTCAGGATGACGAAAGGGGGTAGCGACCGATGATGCTACGGCCCGTCATCCTGAGCGGTTACTCGATCCGGTAGCGTTTGCGTTTGCGCCAGAGCGTGGTCACGTTAATCCCGAGCACCGCGGCAGCCTCTTCGAGCGTCGGGCTCTCGGCCAGCACGCGCACGATATGTTCGCGCTCCTTGGCTTCCAGACTGACTGCGGCCGAGAGCTGCGGGGAGACCTCGATGGTCTCGCGGAAAATCGTATCGGGCAGATCGTCGGGTCCGATCTCGTCGCCGCGGCATAGCACTGCCGCGCGCTCGATCGCATTGCGCAACTCGCGCACGTTGCCGGGCCATCGATAGCGGTTCACCGCCGCCGACGCCGCGGCCGAGAGCCGCAGCGCGGGTTTGCGATTGCGCAGCGCCGCCGCGCGAAGCATCCACTGCGCCAGCGCAGGCACGTCTTCCTGGCGCTCGCGCAGGGCCGGGATACGAAGCGTGATGACGTTGAGGCGATAATAGAGATCCTCGCGGAAGCGGTGCGCGTCCACTTCGGCAGTCAGGTCGCGATTGGAGGCCGCGATGATCCGCGCGTCGACCCGAATAGTGCGCTCGCCGCCGACACGCTCGAAACTCTGCTCCTGCACGAAACGCAGGAACTTGGTCTGCAGGGCAGCCGACAGATCCGCGATTTCGTCGAGGAACACGGTGCCGCGATCGGCCGATTCAAGCCGCCCCGGCTTGTCCTTCACCGCGCCCGTGAACGCGCCGCGCATATGGCCGAACAGCTCGCTTTCGAGCAACTCATCGGAGAGCGTCGTGCAGTTCACCACCACGAACGGATTGTCGCGGCGCGGACTCCATCGATGAATCTGGCGGGCGAGCAGATTTTTCCCGGTTCCGCTCTCGCCGGAGAGCAGCAGGGTCGCGTCGCTGGCGGCGGCCTGGCGGGCAGTATCGAGCAGCGCGAGCATCGCGGGGCTGTGCGACTCGAGCATCGCGCTATCGTCGATCACGGCGTGCAGCGCGCTGTTCTCGGCCTGGAGATCCTGCAACTGCAGGGCGCGCTCGACGGTATGCTGGATCTGTTCGAGCGAAAACGGTTTGGTCAGATAGTCGTAGGCGCCGGCCTTCATCACCGCGACCGCATTCTCAACCGTCCCATACGCGGTCATCAAAATGACCAGGCTTTCGGCACGCCGGCGCTTGACCGCTTTGAGCAGTTCGAGCCCGTTCATCTCGGCCATCCGGAAATCGGTCAACACCAGGTCGATACGCTCCTGGGAGATGATTCGCAGCGCCTCGGCCGCGCTCTCGGCGAGCCGCACGTTGTAGGTCAGCGACTCGAAGAACCGGCGGAGCGTTTCGCGGATGTTCTTGTCGTCGTCTATCACCAGCAGCGTAGCCATGGTTTTTCCCCTCGGATTCATCGGCAACGGACGAAGCGGATGGCGGCGGCGATCAAAGGCTCAGACGCCGGGGTAGCGGCGGCTCGCTGCGGGGTCTTTCAAGATGCGGAAGGCCGGAGGGTCGGCCGGCACCGGGCGATCGCAGCATCAGGGTGGCAGTTATTCGCGCCGAGGCCTGCAGCAGTGCGGGCACGAATTCGCGTTTCATCTGGGCGACCGTGACGCGCGAGGCGTGACCGCTCAGGTTCATCGCCGCGATCACCCGGCCGGCGGCATCGCGCACCGGGACTGCCACTGAGCGCACGCCTTCCTCGAGTTCCTGATCGACCAGCGCCCATTCACGCTGCACGACTTCGCGCAGCAGTTCGCGCAGCCGCGCGGGATCGGTGATAGTGCGCGGCGTGAACCGGGTCAGTTCGGCAGTCGCGAAGTAGCGCTCACGCTGAGCCTCGCTCGCATAGGCCAGCAGCACGCGGCCCATCGAGGTGGCGCCCGCCGGCAAGTGCGAGCCGATACCGAGCGTGACCGTCATGATGCGCTTGGTCGGCACGCGCGCGACATAGACGATATCGTTATCCTGCAGCACCGAGATCGAGCATGACTCGTGGAGCTGCGCGACCACCGCCTCCATGTGCGGCTGCGCGACCTCCCAGAACGGCGTCGAGGAAAGATATGCGTAGCCGAGATCGAGCACGCGCGGCGTGAGGGCGAAGAGCTTGCCGTCGAAGCTGGCGTAGCCGAGATCGGTCAGGGTAAGGAGAAAGCGGCGCGCGGTGGCGCGCGAGAGTTGCGCGCGCTGGGCGACCTGGCTGATGGTGAGGCGCTGATGGTCGTGATCGAAGGTGCGGATAACGGCCAGGCCGCGGGCCAGCGACTGAATCAGCAGGGCTGAAGAATCGTCCCTTGACAGGGGTTTGGTATCCACCATAATCGAGTTCACATCATACACGATTGTGCGCCATACGAACAGGGAACCGTGAAAACACTCGAAAAACCTGCTTCCCAATCGAATAAACCGTTATAGTAACCCGATGGCTGAACTGATGAGCCTGAAGCAGGCGGTCAGCGAACTGATACGCGACGGCGACACGGTCGCGATGGAAGGCTTCACGCATCTGATCCCGTCGGCCGCCGGCTACGAAGTGGTGCGCCAGCGCAAGACCGATCTGACGTTGATTCGGATGACCCCCGATTTGATCTACGATCAACTGATCGGGATGGGCTGCGCGCGCAAGCTGATCTTCTCATGGGGCGGCAATCCCGGAGTCGGTTCGCTCTATCGCCTGCGCGACGCGGTCGAGAACGGATGGCCGCGTGCGCTTGAGATCGAAGAGCACAGCCACGCCGGGATGGCGAATGCGTATGCGGCGGGCGCCTCGAACATTCCGTTCGCGGTGCTGCGCGGTTATCGGGGCACCGACCTGCCGAAGTACAACGCGTCGATCAAGTTTATCGATTGTCCGTTCACCGGCGAGAAGCTCGCGGCGGTACCCGCGATCCGACCCGAGGTCGCGGTAATCCACGCGCAGAAGGCAGATCGGCGCGGCAACGTGCTGATGTGGGGCATCGTCGGCGTGCAGAAAGAAGCAGTGCTCGCAGCGCAGCGATCGATCGTGACGGTCGAAGAGATCGTCGACGATCTTGCGGCTCCGCCCAACGCGGTGGTGCTGCCGACCTGGGCGATCAACGCGGTGTGCGAAGTGCCGCGCGGCGCCCATCCCTCTTACGCGCACGGTTACTACGGACGCGACAATTCGTTCTATCGCGATTGGGATGCGATCTCACGCACGCGCGAGGGCTTCCTCGCCTGGATGAATCGTCACGTGCTCGGCACGCGAGATTTCGCCGAGTTCCAGCAGAGTGCGCTCGCGTGAACGAGAGATTTGCCTGAATGAAATTTCGATAAATGATTTTTGATCAATGGCTAAAGCTGATTATAGCGCGGACGAAATGATGACCATCGCGGCGGCGCGCCTGTTGCGCGATCGCCAGGTCTGCTTCGTGGGCATCGGATTGCCGAGCGCGGCGGCCAACCTCGCGCGCCTGACTCATGCACCGAACATCGCGTTGATCTACGAATCCGGAACGATCGGCACGCGCCCAGATATTCTGCCGTTGTCGATTGGCGACGGCATCCTCGCCGAAACTGCCGACGCGCTGGTCTCGGTGCCCGAGATGTTCCGCTATTGGCTCCAGGGCGGACGGATCGACATCGGATTTCTCGGCGCCGCGCAGGTCGACAAGTACGGCAACATCAACACGACCGTGATCGGCGATTATCGTAAGCCCAAGGTCCGCTTGCCGGGCGCGGGCGGCGCGCCCGAGATCGCGACCGCGGCGCGCGATATTCTCATCATCATCCGGCACAGTCCGCGCGCGTTCGTCGAGAAAGTCGATTTCATCACCTCGGTCGGCTTGCTCGACGCGACGACCGATCGGCGCGCGTTGGGAATTCACGGCAACGGACCAGCGGCGATCGTGACTGACCTCGGTATCCTGAAGCCCGATCCCAAAACCCGCGAGCTGGTGCTCGCCAGCATTCATCCGGGAGTCGCGGTCGAGCAGGTCCGCGACGCGACCGGATGGCCACTCCGGGTGATCGAGGGATTGCCGGTCACGGAGCCGCCGCGCAGCGACGAGCTTGGGGTGTTGCGCGACCTCAATGAGCGATCGAAGCGTGCCAACGAGAAGGCGGTGGCATGATGATCAACTTTACTTATCAAGCTCTGCCCGCGCGGGTGATCTTCGGCGTGGGCAAACTCGATCGGCTGCCCGCCGAGGTCGATCAGCTCGGCCTGCGCCGCGTGTTGGTATTGTGCACGCCCTTTCAGCGCGCCGACGCCGAAAAGATCGTGGCGCTGCTCGGCGCGCGCAGCGTTGGCATCTACGATCAGGCGACGATGCACGTGCCCATTGCGCTGGCCGAACGCGCTCGCGCTTATGTCAAGGAAAATAACGTCGACGGTCTGGTCACGATCGGCGGTGGCTCGACCACCGGGCTTGCCAAGGCCATCGTGATGACCACCGGCCTGCCGACCGTCGCCATCCCGACTACTTACGCCGGCTCCGAGATGACGCCCATCTGGGGGCTCACGGTCGGCGAAGAGAAGACCACCGGCCGCGATGTAAAGATCCTGCCGCGCACCGTGATCTACGATCCTGCACTGACGGTGAGCATGCCGGCGATGCTGTCAGCGACCAGCGGGATGAACGCGATCGCCCATTGCGTCGAAGCGCTTTATGCGGAGAACGCAAATCCGATCATGTCGCTGATGGCCGAGGAAGGAATTCGCGCGCTCGGCGCCAGTCTGCCTAAAGTAATGAAGGAGCCCGGCGATCTCGAAGCACGTAGCGAGGCGCTTTACGGCGCGTGGCTCGGCGGCTGCGTCCTCGGCGCGGTCGGCATGGCGCTCCATCACAAGCTCTGCCACGTGCTGGGCGGAACCTTCAATCTGCCGCACGCCGAAGTTCATACTGTCGTGCTGCCGCATGCCACGGCCTACAATGCCAAGGCCGCTCCCGAAGCGATGCGCCGGATAGCGCGGGCGCTGAATTCGAGCGCGGCCGCGCCCGGGCTCTACGATCTGGAAGCAGCGCTCGGTACTCCATTGACACTCGCCGCGCTGGGCATGAAATCTTCCGATCTCGATCGCGCGGCCGATTTGGCGGTTAAGAATCCTTACTTTAATCCGCGTCCGATCACACGCGAAGGAATCCGCGCCCTGCTGGAAGACGCGTTTACAGGCCGACGGCCCGGCGCATGACTGACTATCGGAACTAGATTTGAAACGAGGCTACTGACTATCGAATAGTTCGAAGGGAGCAGGGCCGAAGATGCCGGTCAAGACAAAGATGGGCTCGCTGGCGCATTACGAGAAAGGCGGCGTCGAGGTAATCGACGACGACCCGAAACATTACGCCTTCTCCAATGTCTTCGAAGTTGCGGCGCAATCCAAGCCGTACGAGAAAGTCTGCGTCGGCAAGAATATCAAGAATGTGCTCGAAGCGATTCGCGCCGAAGGCACTTCGCCCTGGTATACCGCATCGCACGATGAGGCCGCGCTGATCATGGACGGCGCCGTCGAAATCCGACTCGTCAAGCTCGACCTGCCCGCCGCGCGCGAGGATCAGGAAGGCACCACGATCCTCGAGGGCCAGCCCAAAGGCAAAAAGATGGGGCGCATCGTCGCCCGCCGCGGCCATATGGCGCTGCTGCCCAAAGGATCCGCTTACCAGTTTCACGCCGAACAACCGGGAGTAATATTGTTTCAAACGCTCCTCGGTCCGCTCACGATCGAACGCTGGGGCAAAATTTGTCAGCGTTAGCAGTCGCAAAAAACAACCGCATACCATATCGAGACAGAGGGAACGGCGATGGCAAAAGCAAACGCAGTCAACGATCATGGCTATCGTTCTTTCAAGCTGGGCGATTTCACTTTCAGCCGCGATGCTTACTTCGCCCAGGTCTCCTGGCCGGGCGGGACGCATACTTCGTCCGTGGACCAGTTCCTGCGCGCGATGATGCGCGATGTGGCGTGGGGCTTTTTCTACGGCACCGTCAACTTCGATACCGTGTTCGGCACCACCAATCATTACGGCACGGTTGAAGTATTTGTAGGTCTGCGCAACGAAGCCTACTGGAAGAACAACAAGCACTTCGTACAGACTTTCGACTCCAAGGAAGCGACCAAAATTTTCAAGGATATCCTTGAGGACTGGACCAACGAGGGTTTCGATCCGTTCGCGGCTCCGGAAGAAACCGGCAGCGCCTTCGGACCGAAGCGTGGCGCGAATCGCGCGGCGCTCGATCGGATGCGCGTCACCGCGAAGCGGATGGTCGGCGCAAAGGACGACGCCCATCTGCGCAGCGACGCCAACGGCTATCCGGTCAATCGCCAGTTCGAGGACTATCGGCCCGAGAAGCTCGAAGTCTATGCCGAGAAGGGTTTCGAGGACGAAGTCCACGCCTTCGATTTCTTCGAGTACCTGACGCGTTCGGATGTAACCTGGAATCCATCGATCGTATCGGCGGTCAAGAACAATCTGATCTGCGCGACCACCGAGGAATACCAACTGCCGGTCATTCACGGCAACGACCGCTGCGAGTGGTTCCTGCAGTTGTGCGATCAGATCGACTGGATGGTCTTCGACGGCCAGACCGGCAAGCCGCGCGCGCGGGTCACCGCCAAGGCCGGCGACATCTGCGCGATGCCCGCCGATATCCAGCATCAAGGCATCTCGCCGAAGCGCTCGATGCTGCTGGTGTGGGAGAATGGCGACTCCGCGCTGCCCGAGCTTTACACGAGCGGCAAGCTGAAGCCCTACCCGGTCGAGTTTTAGAGAGTCAACGATATTACTGGATGGCTGAAATGCCTTCCAAAAGATCCAAGATTAGTCACATCGGTAGAAGGTGCCAGCTTATCGACTCGGATTTTGGAGAGACCTGCCAAAAGTTGGCGACACACGGCACTCGTGAATTGAATCCGAACAAACGCGAGAACAGCTACTATTCGCATTTAGTTTGCGACGAGCACGTAATACCAGGCGCCGGATATGTGCTCCTGAAGTGGTTGCGGTCTCGATCAGCGAGGTAGCTGCCTGCATCTGAGCGACGACGAACGACTTAAGGCCAGTACTTCCACGGAATAGAAATTTTAGGTGCTTGCCATGCAGCTTCAGACCAAACTTTTTATCAACGGCGAGTTCGTCGAGTCAGCCGATCACGCGACGATCGAAGTGCTCAATCCGCACGACAACTCCCATCTCGCGGCAGTCGCTGAAGCCAAGCCGGCCGATATCGATCGCGCCGTCGAAGCGGCCACGCAAGCTTTTCCCGGCTGGAGCTCGACCGCGGCGTCCGAGCGTGGAAGGTTGTTGCTCAAGCTCGCCGACGCGATCGAAACCCATACCGAAGAACTCGCGCAAATCGAGACGCTCGATACCGGCCATCCACTGCGCGACGCCCGTGCGCTCGACGTTTCGCGCACCGCCGCGACCTTCCGCTACTTCGGCGGGATGGCGGACAAGCACGAGGGCTTCATCGTTCCGGTCGAGACCGGCTTCCTCAACTATGTGACGCGCGAGCCGGTAGGTGTCGTCGGCCAGATCGTGCCGTGGAACTTTCCGCTGATGTTCACGAGTTGGAAGATGGGGCCCGCGCTGGCGGCCGGCAACACTGTGGTGATGAAGCCCGCCGAATTGACACCGCTTTCGTCGCTGAAAATCGCCGAGTTGATGGCCGAGGTCGGGTTTCCGCGCGGCGTCATCAGCATCGTACCGGGTTACGGCGCGGTCGCCGGCCAATATCTCGCCGAGCATCCCGGCGTGCACAAGATCGCGTTTACCGGATCGACCGTCACCGGGCGCAAGATCGTACAGGCCTCGGCCGGTAATCTGAAGCGCGTCCAGCTCGAACTCGGAGGCAAGGGCGCCAATATCGTGTTCGACGACGCCGATCTCAATGCCGCCATCGGCGGCAGCGCGTTTGCGATCTTTCACAACCAAGGCCAGGCCTGCATCGCCGGTTCGCGGCTGCTGCTGCATGAAAAGATCGCCGATGCGTTCCTTGGCGGATTCCTAAAGCTCGCCAAATCGATTCGGGTCGGTAATCCGCTCGATCCGGCGACCGAGATGGGCCCGCTCACTTCGATGGGACATCGCGATCGCGTGCTTGGCTATTGCGAAATCGCGCGCCAACAGGGCGGCGATATTATCCTCGGCGGCAAGGCGCCCGACGTTCCCGCGCTGGCCAAAGGATGTTACCTGCTACCCACCGTGGTACGTGCGAAACCTGCGGACCGGGTTTGCCAGGAAGAAGTCTTCGGCCCCTTCGTCTCGGTGACCACGTTCCGCGAAGAGGAGGAGGTTATCGCAATCGCCAACGGTACCAGCTACGGACTGGGCGGCGGACTGTGGACGCGCGACCTCCGCCGCGCTCATTCTGTGGCGCGCCACATGATGAGCGGCATGGTCTGGATCAACTGCTACAAGCGAGCGCATCCCGGTTCGCCGTTCGGCGGCGTGCGCGGCTCGGGTTATGGGCGCGAGATGGGCTTCGACGCGATGCATGAGTACACCTACCCAAAGTCGGTGTGGGTCAACGTCGACGCCGCCCTGCCACCCTTCTACAAGCGCTAGTCGAAGCTCTACGTTGACTTCGCTGATATTGGCGGGCTAGCGTCGTTGCCGGGACGCCGGCGCGCTAATCGTCGATGGCTCCTCAGGTCGGAAAGCGACCGGGAGGAAAAAAGCATGTCAGTGCTCGAAGATCTAAAGTTTTATTTCTTCCATTTCATGCCTTATGTCGATCTTCCCCCCGGTTTTGAAGATCGTGAGAAGTATCCATCGATGTGGGTCGATTTCTCCAACCGCTTTTACGATCCCGTGAAAGGCAACCAGCTTTATCGCCGCTATCTCGGCGAGATGGTGATGGCGGAAAAGCTCGGTTATGACGGCGTGGTGGTCAACGAGCATCACAACACCCCGTACAGCATGATGGCGTCGTGCACACTGGTCGCCGCGGCGATCGTGCCGCAGACCGAGCGCGTGAAGATTTGCGCCTGGGGCGTGCCGATTAATCTCGAGTTTCCCAATCGGCTCGCCGAGGAATACGCGATCCTCGACGTTATGTCAGGCGGCCGGCTCGAGGTCGCCGTTCCGCTCGGCACCGGCATGGAATACTGGGCGAACCCGATCAATCCCGCGACCGCACGTGAGCGGATGCGCGAGGCGCTCGACGTGATGATCCAGGCCTGGACGGCTGATGGCCCCACCACCTATACCGGCAAACACTTCAACTATCGCTATCTCAATCCCTGGCCGCGTCCGCTCCAGAAGCCGCACCCGAAGGTTTACATGGTAGGCGTCGGCAGCCCCGAGACGATCGATATGGCGGCCGAGATGGGCTTCGGCTACTCGATCGTTTTCATCCCGGTCAAAGCCCAGCTGCAGGTGTTCAAGGCCTACCGCGAGAGCGCCGCCAAACACGGCCATCATCTGACCTCGGACGATACGCCGATTGGCGTGTTCGCCTACGTCGCCGAAAGCGACGAGCAGGCCGAGCGCGAATACAAGGAACACATCGCTTTCTTTTTCGACCATCTGATCCGGACCACGCCGCGTTACCTCGCGCCTCCGGGCTACATCTCGACCGAGCAGTTCAAGGCCCGCGCCGCGACCGGCCATGACAAGCTGCACGGCCATTTTGATTGGGATGAATCCGTCAAGCATATGCGAATCGTGGCGGGCACGCCCGAACGGGTCGCGAATGAGATCGGTCGCTGGGCCGAAGAGGCGCAGTCCTCCAAGATCATCTGCCATCTGCACATGGGCAACATGCCGCGCTGGAAGACGATTAAGAACCTGACGCTGTTCGCCGAGGAAGTGATTCCGCGTCTGCGCGGAACGCGCCCGGCGCTGGTGGAACGGATGGCAGTGGCGACGAACGGGCAGGCCTTGCAGGCCGGAGTGAAGTGATGGCGGGAGAAACGCGCGCGGCCAAGGCGAAAAGCATCTTCAAGCACGAATCGCTGACCGTCAACGGCATCAAAACCGCGGTGATGGCTGCCGGTCAAGGCGAGCCGCTGGTTTTCTTTCATGGCGGCGGCGTCTTTAGTGGCTTCGATTTCGCGCTGCCGTGGACCGAGCGCTTCAAAGTCTACATTCCTTTTCATCCGGGCTTCGGCGACTCCGACGACGATTCCGAAATCGTCGATATGCATGACTACGTTCTGCACTACCTCGAATTGTTCGATCAGTTGAAGCTCGACCGTGGTCTCCGGCTGGTCGGCTTCTCGCTGGGCGGATGGATGGCAGCGGAGTTCGCGATGGAACACAGACGACGCCTGCACAAGCTGGTGCTGGTGGCGCCCGCCGGTTTGCGCGTGAAGGAGCAGCCCGGCACCGATCTGTTCCGTATCGCGCCGGAACAGGTTCCCGCTTACCTGGTGCACGATCTGAAGGTGATCGAGCGGCATCTGCCGAAGGAACCCGATGCGGATTTTCTGGCCGCGCGTTATCGCGAGATGACGGCCATCGCACGCATCGCGTGGGAGCGTCCGTACAGCCATCGCCTGGCGCGCTGGCTGCATCGCATCAATGTTCCCACGCTGATGGTTTGGGGCGAGCAGGATCGCTTGCTGCCGCATCAGCAGGCGGCAAGCTGGGCGAAGCTGATTCCGGGCGCCCGGGTGCAGACTTTTGGAAACGCCGGCCATCTGGTTCTGGACGAGAACCCCGAAGCGGTAAAGGCGGTCGCTGAGTTTCTCACCTGAGCGCGCCCCGCGTCAGCCAATCTTGAGGCGTCGATGACCAAAGCGAAGAGCTTTTCCTTGCATTGGGGTTCGGGAGTTGTCGAGGAGGAAGTCCAGAGCGCCGGCCCTTACCATCGGCCGACGATTCAGCTACTCAAATTTCTTGACGGCGAAGCGGCCGGGACCTGGCAAATCCGTTTCTGCTACTACGATCACGCCGGCCGCTTCCAGCGCTCGCCCCTGATCATCGGCAACGACGATCTGCCCAAGCTGCGCGCGGCACTCATGAAGGCCCCGCGCTTGCGTGCGCTCCTGAAGCGATTAGTAGCTTAGCGCGCGTTGCCGACCGCGAGCCCTTACCTATCTCTCGATCGTCGAATAAGATGGCGGGCTGAGAGGAGGCTTTCGTTCCATGATCGAAGAACAGAAAAAGCTGATTGCCGCGGCGATGGCCGCGGAACATGTGGCGGTGATTACCACGATCGGCGACGAGTGGGCGACCTCCACGCTCGAGGCCTTCGCTGAGACCCCCGAGCTCGACATCGTGATCATCCTGGGCGAGACTACCGATCGCTTTCAGAATGTAAAAAAACGGCCGCAAGTTTCTTTTTTGGTCACCCATCGCTACGGCGACGTGCCGAAGTTTCAGATTCAGCGGATTTCGGGACGTGGCATCGCGCGCGAAGTCGCCAAGGAGTCGGCCGAGTGGAACCAGCTCAAGGCGCTGTTCCTCGAGAAGAATGCGTTCGAACAGCCGTTCTTTGGAAATCCCGCGCTGCGAATGCTGCGGATCAAGCCCAAGACGATCAAGTACGCGGATGCGCTCAATCCGCCGTTTACCGTCGAGCTCTAGTAGTTACAGTTCCGACCGCAGCCCGGCGGCCGCTCCTTCTTATTCTGCCTCGATGGCTCACAGAGCGAAGGCCAGGATAGTGAAGCGCTTGCCCCGGTAGTCGAACTCGCCCACCGGCGTCATTCCGAGCCGCGTCACATGGACGCGCATCGAATGCGGGTTGTCTTCGGCAACCAGCGCTGTGCCGACGTCAAAACGGCCCGCGCCCTCGCGCTTCAATTGCTCGAACAGACCGCGCACGGTTCCGCGCCCGCGCGCTGCAGGATCGACGCAAATCGGGCCGTAGACGAGGACACGCCAATCCGCGAGCCGCCGCCCGCGAAAATCGATTTCGCCAAACTGCGCGGCCATCCGTGTGACGATTGGAAACTGCGCGCCAAGCGCCGTCGAGTAAGCACAGACGAAGGCCAGCACGCGCCCGTCCTCGGCCGCGACCAACACCGCAACGTCATCCGCCATGCGGGAGATCTCTTCGGCCGTATACTCGGCGGAAAGGAAGCCACCTGCGCGCTGCTCGGGAGTCAGATTTCCGACGAAGCTGGCCGACTGGATACGTAATATCGCCGGCAAGTCGTCGCGCGTCATCCGTCGAAAGTCCATGACCGTAGCTCGGCTCGCGAACTTCCCAGGTTCACGCCGCAAGCAGGTCGCGCGCGATCCGCATGATGAGGTCCCAGGTCTCGAAAACGTCGGCCGCGGTGGTACGCTCGTTGCCGATTGCGATTCTGAGTGCGAGCCCGCCCCGGAGCCGCGTCGTCGAGATGAACGCCAGCCCGGTGTGGTTGAGCTCGTCGACGATCCGCTGGTTGTGCGCGTCGAGCGCATCGCCGGCGATCTGCTTTGGCGCATGCCGAAAGCATACGACTGACAGCGGATGCGGGGCGAGAATCTCGAAGTCGCTGGCCGCGCCGATCCGGCGCGCCAGTTCCTGCGCCCACGCGACGTGATTCCGCAGCCGTTCGGTGATTCCTTTGCGCCCGTACGCACGCAACACGAACCAGAGCTTGAGCCCGCGGAAACGGCGCCCCAGTTGCACGCCATAGTCCATGTAGTTGCGCACCTCGACGTCGGAGGTTTCGAGGTAGGCCGGTATCAGGCTGAACGCGCGGCGCAACAGGCTCTCGTGCGGCGTATATAGCACCGAGAAATCGATCGGCACGAACAGCCACTTGTGCGGATTGACCACCAGCGAATCCGCCAGCTCGCACCCGTCCAGCACCCATCGCAACTCGGGCACCATCGCGGCCGGACCGGCATAGGCCGCATCGACATGCAGCCACACGCGATGCCGCCGGCAGATTTCGGCGATCGAGCGGATTGGATCGATCGAGGTCGTCGAGGTCGTACCCACGGTCGCTGCGACGCACATCGGCAGATAGCCCGCCGCCCGATCCTCCGCCAACGCCCGCTCCAAGGCTTGCGGAGCCATCCGGAAGGCGTCATCGGTTGCAATTTTGACGACGTTTTCCCGACCGATACCGAGCAAAATCGCATCCTTCTCGATATGTGAATGAGTCTCCGCGGTGCAGTAAATCCGCAGCCGCGGAAGCTCCCGGCCAGCCGTGCCAAGGTTGCGGATGTCGATGTCCAGCGACTCGCGCGCCGCCGCCAACGCGTGAAGTGCCGAGACGCTGGCGGTGTCGTACACCACGCCGAAAAACCGCGGCGGCAATCCGAGCGCGTCGCGCAACCAGGCCAGCGCCACTTCCTCGATCTCGGTAGCAGCCGGCGAGGTCCGCCACAGCATCGCGTTGACGTTCAGAGCGGCGCCCAGCAGCTCCGCCAGCACGCCCGGCTCGGAGCCAGTAATCGCGAAGTAGGCGAAGAATCGCGGATGGTTCCAATGCGTGATACCAGGCATCACGATACGCTCGAAGTCGTCGAGCAGAACGCCGAGCGGCTCGCCCTCCTCGGGCATCGCCGGCGCAATCGCGTCCGCCACCGCGCCTGGGCGGCTCAACGAGAGCACTGGAAATTCGCGAGTATTCGCGAGGTAGGAAGCAACCCAGCGTGTGGCGCGCTCAAGCGCCGCCTCGAAGTCTTTTGGTTCCATCACAGGGCACTACGCCGACCGGCGTCCCGGATTTCGTTTATCGCGGATCAGGGCTGGAAAACAAACGCCCCGCGCTCGCGCGCGGGGCGTTTGTTTTAAATCCTAGAGGCGGGGGCGATTCCCCGCGGTCTCAACAGTAGCGCTAGTTGCCGCCCGCGGCCGCCTGTTCCTGGACCTGTTCGTGCTTCACGACGAACTTCGGCCGCGCCCACGCTATGTAGCAGGGCAGAATCAGCACGCCGGCGATCATATTGGTGCCCATCAGGAACATCAGCAGCACGCTCATCTCGCTGTGGAACAGCAGCGGCGAAAAGGCCCACAGCGCGATGCCGCCGACCATGACCGCAAAGGTGCTGAACACTGACGTCCCGGTCTTGGTGATCGCAATCCGAATCGCCTCGGCCAGCGAACTCCCGCCGATCACCTCGTCCCTGATTCGGGCCACCGTGTAGATGCCGTAGTCGATACCCAAACCGATACCCAGCGAAATGACCGGGATAGTGTCGATGGTCAGGCCGATGTCACGCAGGCGGAGGTAGATGAAGGCGCCGAAGTTCGCCAGCACGCAGGCCAGCAGGAACAACAGTCCGGCGACTATCGACCGGAACGAGATCATCGAGAACAGGCAGACGGCCGAGAGCACGAACGTGATGTTCAGGAAGTCGAGCTGCTTCAGCACGTTGTCGGCTGCAGCGTAGAGGCCCGCCGTGGAGCCGAGAAACAGCACCTTGATCTTACTGAGATGCGGATCGGAAGCCACGCGTTCTTTCACGAAGTCCTGAAGCCGCTCGGTAAGGAGCTCGAGGGCGCGGGTCGTATGGCCGGGCATCAGGATCCGGATACAGGTGTCCTGGGCCGCAGGCGGCGCGAGGTATTGTTCCATCTCGCCCGGTGCGGTCGCGGTGCTGTATAGGTACTGCAGGTTACCGGAGAGCTGGATGTCGTCGGGCACCGCCAGGAACTTGGGATGTCCGTAATGGAGCTGCTGGTTGGACGGCATGATGATGCGGGTGGCGAAGGTCACCACGCTATCAACAGAAGGATCCTGCAGCAGGTAGCTGCGCATGTCGTCGCTCATCCGCAGGATAGCGGGCGCCAGCGCTGATTCCGGATCGGGATAGGCCGGCATGTTCGAGATGATCACCCAGCCCTCATCGGTCGGAAAGTAATGGTTGATCGCGACCAGGTCCTGGTTGACCTTGGCGGTCGGACGATAGAGCGGCGTGCCGGGATAGGAATAACCCACCGGTTCGCGCAGCCCCGACGTGATGCCCCAAATCAGGACGAACAGGGCAACGATCAGGATGGCGGCACGCGTGCGCCCGGGACGGACCGGGACTTCTGCCAGCTTCGCGAACAGTCCCTCGATCCAGAGGTAAACACCGGTGACGCGCTTGGCCTCGCTACGAACCTCGGGCAGCGGCAGGAAGCTCATCAGAATCGGTTGGAAGACGAACACCATCGTGAGACTGCCTGCCAGCCAGACCGCGCCTGCGAAACCGACATGCTCGAGCACCGGAATTCCGCCGAGCGCGATAAAGATGATGCCCGCGATGTCGGCGATAATCGACAGGAAGCCCGGCGGAAGCATCTGGTCGGTGGTGGCGATACAGGCCGCGTACTTATCGCGCAGTCGATCGATCTCGTCGTAGTACCGTCCCTGCCACTGAATCCCGTGACTAACGTCACGGGCGGTCAGGATGAACGGTATGACCAGCATGACGGGATCGAAGTCGTAACCCATCACGCCCACGAAGCCGAGGCCCCAGATCGCGGAGAAGGTGCCGGTGACGATCGGTGCCCACCAGCGGCTGCGCTGGGCGAGGAATAGATACAGAATCAGGATCATCGCGACGATCGACGAGATCAGGATCGTCACCACTGCGGGCTCGTAGTAATAGCCATAGCCGCGGACGATCGGCTCACCGGCCACGAAAATCTGATGGTTCGGATCTTCGTACTTCTGCACCAGGGCGCGGATATCGAAGAACAGCTCGCGGTAATTGAATCCTTCCTCGTTGAACGAGGCCCGGATGACCGCGGCTTTGTTATCGGCGCTGACCAGCGATCCGATGCGGTCGCGGAAAATCGTCACGTTGCGCTTGAGCAGATCCAGCTCGACCTTGTCTTTGGGCAGGTCGGGATACATGAAGGTGCGGGCGACCAGTGCGCCGGGCACCGCTTTCGCGTAGGTAACGCGATAAGAGGCGAGCGAGAAGACTTCGTTGTGATTGACGCCCGGCAGGCGGTTAACGTCGCGGGTCAGGTCCTGGATGATCTTGAGCGTCGGCAGATTGAAGATGTCTCCCTGCTTGACCTGGACCATGAAGGTGACGGTATCGGCGCCGCCAAAACTCGCGAATTTGTTGGTCAGTAGAACGTTCGGCTGATTGCGGGGAAAGAAGTCGACGAACTTGGTCGCGATCTTCACATGCAGTGCGCTGTAGAGCATCGCGGCCGTAAACAGCAGTAAAACTCCGCCGATAAACCATCGAAAGCGGAGGATATTTTCGCCGAACCGGAAATATCTGACTAGTGAACCCTCTCCGGGCGCGCTGCCGTGGCTCATTTTGACTCCCTGATTAATTCCCAATTTTCACCGTTGTCGGTGCGCACGATGGTTCCACCCAGGCCGACCGCGAGGCCCACATGCTGGGAGGAAGTGACCGCCGTCAGATCCTGAAAGGTCGGATCCTTGGACTGCCATTCGGCGCCCGGCACACCCTGGAAAATCGTTCCTTCCGCACCCGCCAGCCATACGCTGCCAGCGGTGCCGGAGGCGGTGGCGGTGGTTGCGCCGTAGATCGATCGTTCACTCGGCAGTTTGCCGTCCTGCCAGGTCTTGCCGCCATCCTTGCTGGTCGCGTAAACGCCGCTCTGACCAGCGACGATCACGTTCTGGCTGCTCTGCGGCACCACTACGAAATAGGGCGGGACGGTGAAATCAGCGACCTTGCCACCGCGCTGAACGGTCCAGGTTTTCCCGCCGTCCCCGGAATGGAGGATGGTCTGGAACTCGCCGACCACCCAACCGTTATTGATATCGCTGAAGCCCACCCCATAAAAGGTCAGATTGTTCAGCTCGGTATCCTGCCAGGTCTGGCCGCCGTCGTTGGTCCACAGCAGCGTGCCATGGTCGCCAACTATCGAGACATCCGTCTCGCTGACGGCGGCGACCGAGAGTAATTGCGTAACCGCCTTGCTGTGCTGGACTTGCCAGGTATCGCCACCATCGGCGGTATGCATGATCAGCCCCTCTTCGCCGACGATCCAGCCGTTCTTGCCGCCCGGGGCGAAGCTGATGTCGTAGAGGTCGATGTCCTGGTGAAATTCGTTGCCGGGTCGCCCTTCGTTCAGATGGCGCCGCTGCCAGGTCTTGCCTCCATCGGGGGAGATCAACAGTAGTCCCGCGCTGCCAACCACGTAGCAGTCGCTGGAGCCGGGCTTGATCGCCACCCCGAAGAGCTCCTCCCACGGCCGTATCACCAAGCTGCTCGGTTTCACCGGCGGGAGCGGAGGTTCACAGCCGACCAGCAGAAGCAGGAGCGTCATGCTGACCACCGAAAGGGCTACTCGAAATCTCACTCTTAATCTTCTCACAGTTTTATCGAGCCTGAGTACGTTTTATCTCATCTATTAGGCAAGGGACCGACCTGACGGTCCTGCGGTCCACAACTTCGGCCACAGGCCTTGGATCCCCCGTCTACGACCTCGTAGCTGTTTTTATGTTACCGGCCCAAGCGGTGCGGTTTTGCGTACCGCAAAATAGACGGTAACGCAAGCATCCGCGCCAACGCATCTTCAATAACAAGGAATTGCGACACCCGTAAAGCGGGCCGCAGAGATTCTTTGTTCTGCTCCATTGATATAAATTTCATCGATTCCCGGTGAAGTCCGACAGATTCAGGAAGCGCAACGCATTGGCGCCTCTCATGGCATCGATTTCGCCGGGAGCGATACAGCCTGACGCGTGGGCGCGATCGAGAACCGCTCCGGGCGGAATCTCCCGCGCATCGAAGGGATAATCCGTCCCCACCATCAGTTTTTCAGCCCCCAGCCGGGCCTTGAGCAGCACCAGGTTGTCGACATCGTAGGTCAAGGTATCGGCCCAGAATGAGCGCACAGTTTCGAATGGGCTGACCGGCAGCCGGCTTTGGGCGATCGTCGTGTGCTCCCAGAAGTAGTCCATCCGCGGGACCGTCCAGCACAGCGGCCCGCCGCCGTGGGCGAGACAAACGTGGAGTGCGGGGAGTTCGTTCATCACGCCGCCCAGGATCAGCGTAGCGGCGGCAAAAGTCGTCTCACCCGGCATCCCGACCGTCTGATAAAGCCCCGGCAGAGCGGCGCGTTTATGCTGTTCCGGCACTGACCAGGGTTCGTTGGTGGGATGGACGAAAAGCGGGCAGGAGAGCTCGACTGCGGCTTTGAAAAAGTCCCGCAACTCGGGAACATGGAAGCCCTTGCCGTCGATCGAGGCGCCGATCTCGATGCCTGCTAGCTTCAAGTCACGGCGCACACGGGTCATTTCGCGAATCGCGGCGGCGGGATCCTGCATCGGCAGCGTGCCCAGGCCGATGAAGCGGCGCGGATTCTCGCTCACCAGGCGCGCGACGAAATCATTCTGATAGCGGCATAGTTCGACGCAGGCTTCCGCCTTGCCCCAGTAGCCGAAGGTAATCGGAGTAGGCGAGATTACCTGAATATCGACCTGCTCACGGTCCATGTCCTCGAGCCGGCGGGAGAGGGTCCAGGCTTCACTGCTGATTTTCCGGTAAGCGGTCGAGCCGACCATGATCTGGACGGCGGAATTGCCGTCTTTCTCAAGCCGAGGCCAGCGTTCGTCGCCATAGCGGGCGCCTAACGACGGCAGCTTCTCGGGAAAAACGTGGGTATGGAAATCGACCCGTACGACTTTGCCGTCAGGCATGTGAACGGCTACTCCTGTTCGACCGGCGGCGGGCGTTCATCGCGGGATGCGAACGAATCCTTGCCTATTTTCCCTTGGTCAATTGGGCGCCATCGGTAACCCGCACCCCAAGCGAATCCAGCGCCCGATTCTCGGACATCGGATGGGCCTGGCCGCCGTCACCGCCGATCTGCGGCTGCGAATCGCCGTCCTGAAAGATGTTGGCCCGTGAAGGCAGCCCGTTGCCATGGCTAGGGCCGACCAGACGCCACATATCGAGGGTCTCGGGCATCGCGGGCAGGACGCGCGGACGATGGGCATCGTCGAGAATCTGACCATGCTCCCAACAGAATTCGACCACCAGGTTGTTGGCCTCGTCGCGCAGATAGATCGCTATCGATCCCGAGGGCGCATGCTTCAGCAGATCGTTGCGAAAGGGCACACCGAGAGCCATCACGTTGGCCCGCGCGCGCATCAGATCATCGAGCGTCGGCACCAGGATACATACATGATCGACCGAGGTGCGGGTCCCACCGGTGCCGAAAACGCCGAGCGAGTGATGATAATGATCGCCGCAGCGCATGAAGGCCGCCGAACGTTCGACCCAATCGGAAATCTGGAAGCCTAACAATTCGGTATAGAACGGCACCGACTTAGCGACATCCTTCTCGAGCAGCACCGTATGCAGCAGCTTCGACATGTGAACCCGATGCGCGTAGGTCGGCGGCATCGGCATCGTGACCATGTCGGTGAACAGCTCGATCATGATTCCGTCCGGATCGCGAAACCGGAGATATTGGTCGACCCGCTCGCGCGCCAGCGCTCCGCCGCGCTCGACCTCGACCCCCGCGCCACGGAGACGCTTCTCGATTGCCTCGAGGTCCTGCGGGTTCGCCATCTCGTACGCGATCCGGTTCACGCCGGGAGTCTTACTCTGCTTGAGCACCAGCCAATGATGCTGGATACCGCCGGTCAAATAGACCACGCCCTCGCGCTCTTCGGTGATCTCGAAATGGGCCACGTCCTGGTAGAAACGGAGCGAGGATTCGAGATTGGCGACATCGAGCGCCAGGTATCCCAACTGCTTTGGCTGTAACATCAGAATCTCCCTGCGGCGCTGAGGTTTTCGGGGGGCGTCGACTATTCTATCCGCTTAGCATGTACCTGATATTGCTGCAACTATTTGTTCAAATTCGCGCCCGTATGGCGATTGAGCAAATCCATCGCGAGCGACTTATTTCTCGGGCGGTCCGATCAGGATCGCGTCGCCTTCCACTCGCACTCCATAAACCGCGACTGACACCTTGCACGGCTCCGAGGTCGGCTCCCCGGTCTTGAGGTCGAAGCCGCCGTCGTGCAGCGGACACATCACCTCGCAGTTCTCCTTGAGCAACTCGCCCTGGTCGAGCCAGCCGCCCTGATGGCTACAGATATTGTTAATCGCGTAGTACTTGCCATCGACGCAAGCCAGCAGGATTTCGTCTCCTTCAAGCTTGACACTAATCATCGTTCCGTCGGGAACCTGGCTCTTCTTGGCCGCTTCGGCGAACTTCGTCAGCATCACTTTCACCCTACTCTTTGATAACCCCGGCCCGCCATAGGCCGGTTTATTCCTAATAAATACCCGATTTCAGAACGGAAAAGTCGATCCCCCCGTCACCGGCAGGACCTGTCCGGTGATATAGGACGCGTCGTCCGAGGCCAAGAACGCGATCGCCGCCGCCTGCTCTACGGCCTCGGCCTTGCGGCCCATCGGAACCTCCTGCCGGACCGAGTCGCCGACATCAAACGGAGCGCCGCCGAACTGGCCGCCGCCGAAATAGCGCGCGCGTTCTTCAACTTCTTCCGCTGGCAGCTTGGTGCCCGCGATGGTCAAGCCGTAATCGCGCGGGATGACCCGATCATCGGAGTCGGTGCCGTGCGGCGCCACCACGTTGACCCGGATCCCATAGCGCGCAACTTCTTTCGAGAGCGAGGTGCTGAGCGCGATTACGCCGCCCTTGGCGGCTGCGTAGGGTACCCGATAACGGCTGACAACTGCCGAGGTCGCCAGGTTCACGATCGCGCCGGCGCGCTGTTCGATCATGTAAGGCAGCACCGACCAGCAGAGCCACATCGGCGCCCACAACGAGCGGCGGACCTCGGCCTCGATCTGCTCGGGCGTATAGTACTGAAACGGCTGCGCCCAGATGGTCCCGCCGACGATTACCGCAAGCACGTCGATACGGCCGAAGACTTCCCGGGTGCGCGCCATCAACGCCTGGCAATCCTTGAGCTCGCACAGATCGCCGACGAAGGTCCCGGTCCGAACGCCGGCTGCGTCGAGCTCAGCCGCGACCTTCCGCGCGCTCTCCGCGACGATATCCGCGACCATCACGCTCGCGCCCTCTTCGCCGAAACGCCGCGCCGAGGCGCGTCCGATACCCTGCCCCGCCCCGGCGACGACCACAACCTTGTCGCGGAAACGGCGCGCGCCGGCCGCTCGTGCGTCGAGCACCGGCCGGGATCGTTCGCTACCGGAATCTGCCATCGCCGTGCGGGTCAGAAGGGATAGGTCGCGCCGCCGCCCACCGGCAGCACCTGACCGGTGATATAGGAGGCATCGTCGGAGGCCAGGAAAGCGATCGCCGCCGCCTGTTCAGATGCGCGGCTGAAGCGCTTCATGGGGATCTCGAGGTCGATAAACTCGCCGCGCCGCTGGCCTACGAAACCATCGCCAAAGAAGCGATCACGTTCGGTGCGTTCATCGGGCGGCAGCTCGGAGGCAGCCAGCCCGACGCCGGCATTGCGCGGCGTGACGCGATCGTCGGCCTGCGTGGCATGCGGTGCCATCACATTCACCCGGATACCGTATTGCGCCACCTCTTTGGCGAGCGAGGTGGTAAGCGCGATCACTCCGCCCTTGGCGGCCGCGTACGGAACCCGGTAACGGCTGGCGACGGCATGCGTCGCGAGGTTTACGATCGCGCCGGCGCGCTGCTCGATCATATAGCGCAAAACGGCGGAGCAGAGCCACATCGGCGGCCAGAAGGACTTCGTAATCTCAGCCGCGATCTGCTCGGGCGTGTAGTACTGAAACGATTGGGTCCAGAT
This sequence comes from Binataceae bacterium (SeqCode), assembly GCA_035504735.1. Taxonomy (GTDB): domain Bacteria; phylum Desulfobacterota; class Binatia; order Binatales; family Binataceae; genus JAJPIG01. The sequence goes on along the minus strand of DATJRJ010000235.1, from coordinate 9,301 downwards.
CGTGCCGCCGACCACGTTGACCAGCACGTCGATCCGGCCGAGTGCCGCTTTGGTGCGCACCATCAGCGCACGGCAGTTCTCGAGATTGGAGAGGTTTCCGGTGAAGCTCGCAGCCCGCACTCCAGCCGCGGCCAGTTCGCTTCTCACGCGCTCGGCGCTGGCCTCGATAAGGTCCGCGGCCATCACAGCTGCGCCCTCCTGGCCGAGCCGCCGCGCCGCGGCGCGGCCGATTCCCTGACCCGCACCCGCAATGATAGCGACCTTGCCCTCGAAGCGTCGGGCGCCGGCCGCGGCAGGGTCGAGGATCATTTCCGTCGGCATGAATTCGGCAGCGCGAGCGTCAGATTTCCATCACCACGGCCTTCGGTTCGGTGCAGAACTCGCGCGAGTACGAACCGCCCTCGCGGCCAAGCCCGGAGTCGCCGACGCCGCCGAAGGGCGCGCGCAGGTCGCGGATAAAGAAGCAGTTAACCCACACCGTGCCGGCATGGAGCGCGGCCGCCACCCGATGGGCGCGGCGCAGATTCTCGGTGAAGACCATCGCGTTGAGTCCGTAGACGGTATCGTTGGCGAGCTTGACGCCTTCTTCTTCGCTCGAGAAACGGTTGACCATCGCGATCGGCCCGAAGATTTCCTCGCGGACGGCTCGCGAATTGAGCGGCGGATTGACGACCACCGTCGGCTTCACGGTCCAGCCCTCGCCCACTCCGCCGGTCAGGATTTCGCCGCCTTCTTTAGCGATCGAATCGAAGTAGCTGCTGACCTTCTTGAAATGGGTTTCGGAAGAGAGGGGTCCGACCTGGGTCTTGGCATCGCGCGGATCGCCGACCACCATATTCTTCGCGGCGGCGACGAATTTTTCGACGAAGGCGTCGAAAATCTTGTCCTCCACGAACAGCCGGCTGCCGGCGAGACAGACCTGGCCGGCGTTCGAGAAGATCGCGCGAATCGACCAGGGCACGGCCTTGTCGAGATCGGAGTCGGCGAAGACCAGGTTGGCGCCCTTGCCGCCCAGCTCGAAACTGACCGGGATCAGGTTAGCGGAAGCAGCCCGCGCGATAGCGCGGCCGGTCGCCGATTCCCCGGTGAAAGTGATCCGATCGATTTCGGGCGATTCGGTCAGGAACTGTCCCACCGACTCGGGTCCGAAGCCCTGCACAACATTGAAGACCCCCGGCGGAATCCCGGCCTCGAGCGCGAGCCGCGCCATGACCGTCGCCGAAGTGGGAGTATCCTCAGCCGGCTTCAAAATCACCGCATTGCCCCATGATAGAGGCGGAGCGATCTTCCAGGTCTCGAGCATCAACGGGAAATTCCACGGCGCAATCGCGACCACTACGCCGGCCGGCTCATAACGCGTGTAGATATGATGGCCGGTGTCGGTTGGAAAACTCTCGGCCGATGCCATCTTGGCGAAGTCAGCGAAGAAGCGGAAGTTATGCGCCGCGCGCGGCACGTCGGCCACTTTCATATCAGTGATAGGCTTGCCCATGTCGCAGGTGTCGGCCTCGGCCAGCTCGTCGACATGCTGCTCCATCAGGTCGGCGAGCCGATGCAGAATTTTGGCGCGCCCGTTGTAACCCATCTTCGGCCACGGACCCTCGTCGAAGGCGCGCCGCGCGGCCACCACGGCGCGCTCCGCGTCCATCCGCGATCCCATCGCGACTTCCGTCCAGGGTTTGCGGGTATATGGATTGATACTCTGGAAGCGCTTGCCGTCGAGCGATTCGACCTCGCGCCCGTCAATGATATGCGGAACGAATTTCATCGTCGCCAACCTACCTATGTTTTGGGAGACTGTAGTACGGACTTTGGCCGCCGTGGCGACCCCCTCGCTGTTCGCAGGCGCGCCGGCCGCTCAGGCGACTTTAGTTTTGACGGCCGCGGCCCGCCGCTCGGCGATAGTGACGCCGCCCTCGGCCCAACTGGTGGCCGGCAGCTCGCGGATTATCACCCACACCGACTCACGCGGCACACCCAGCGTGGTCTCGACTGCCGCAGTCATCGCTTCGTGCAGCGAGCGGACCTGCTGCGGCGTGCGCCCTTCGATCATCGACACTTCGACCAGCGGCATAGCTCATGTTCCTCGCTTGATAGTTACGCTGCCAAGATGGGTGAACTTAGCCGTCACTTCCGCGCCGGACTCGACCGGATAGGCGTCGGTCATCCCGCCGGTCATGATGACCCAGCCGGCCTCGATCGCCTCGTCGCGCTCGGCCAGAAAATTCGCCGCCCACGCGATCGCTTCGGCCGGATGGCCCATCACTGCGGCGCCGGTAGCAGTCGCGACCTGCTTGCCGTTGATGCTAAGCACGCATTCCTCGGCGGCCAGATCGAGCCGGCTCGCCGGCAGCGCGGTTTTGCCGAATACAAAGCGACCCGAGGAAGCGTTATCGGCCACTACGTCAGGCAAGGTGAACTTGAAATTTTCGTAGCGACTGTCGAGAATCTCAATCCCGCAGCGCACCTCGCCGAGCGCTTCCATCACGTCGGCGGCGGTGACTCCCGGGCCCTTGAGCCGCTTGCTGGTAGTCACCACGATTTCGGGTTCAGCACGCGGATGAGCAGCGGCGCCCGACGGCATCGTGCCCTCCGCGATACTCATCGCATCGGTCAGCCAGGCGGTAGTCGGCGAGCCGACCTTCATCTGGATCTGCTTGGCTTTGGAAGTGAGCCCGAGCTTGATGCCGACCAGCTTCTCGCCGCGCTTGAGACGCATCTTCAGCGCTTCGGCCTGGATCGCATAGGCATCGGCGACGTTCATCTCCGGCCAGCGTTTGGTCAACTGGTCGCAGGTGCGTTTTGCGGCCTCGGCGGCGAGCAGGACGCTCGCCGCCTCGGAGATATCAACCCGGGGTGAACCGCTCATGTTTCCCGACCGGACTTACGAGGCTGCAGTGTATTCGTCGCGGAAGGCTTCGTTGATGACGCCGGTCGGATAGAAAATCGCGCGGCCGATGTTCTCCTCGCTCCACTCGATAATCGGCATGTCGCGATTAGCGAAATAGCCGAGGCCCGCGAAGGTCTCGTTGCGATTGCCCGAAGGATCGAAGAAGTAGATCGTCCGCCCGCGCGTGATGCCGTGCCGAGTCGGCCCCTGGTCGATACGGGTGCGATGTTTAGCCATGATATCGCCGGCGCGACCCACTTCTTCCCAACTGTCGAGGAAGAATGCCATGTGATGAAAGCCGTTGCGGTTTCCACCCACGAAGGCCAGATCATGCGGCTTGCTGGAACACGACAGGAACGAAAGCCCGAGCACATCTTTGTTGGGGCCGCCGACCAGCCGTTCGGTCATATAGAAATCGAGGCACTTCATCGCGAAATCGGTACACTCGGCAACCTTATTGACCCGGCGCACGGGATCCAACTCACACATCAGCAGCGTATGGTCCAGATGCATCGCGCCGCAGCCGTGAATATCGTCAGGCCACGGATCCGGATCGCGCACGCCGATGGCTTTGCCGACATATTCCTTCTCGGCATATAGAACCATCTTGGTGGTGTTGGGCAGCACGAAACGGATCGCACGGCCGACGAAGGGGATGGTTCCCGGCTTGAGCTGCTCGACCGGCATCCCGTACTCGGTAACCCGCTTGGTGAACAGGTCGAGGTCGGAATCCTTCTCGACTTTATATGCGATATGGTCGGCGCCCGGCTCCTTGGCCGGCGTGATCTGGAGACTATACTTGTCCCATTCGTCCCAGCACTTATAGAAGGTCGTACCGTCGGGTTCGCGGTGGGTCTCGTAAAGCCCCAGCATCTTTTCGTAATGCTTGCGGGATTTCTCGATGTCGCCGGTTACTCGCAGCGACACATGTCCGATTCGCATCACCCCCATACCGTTATCTCCTTCCGATGATGATCCGTCATCGTGTACGGATGCTCGGGATCGTGATCGTTGTACGGGCAGTGATTTTTCGTCGCAACTGGCGGCAAAATGCGTATTCGGCCCGTGGCTCCATACTTCTACTTAACCCGGCAAGCGGTCAAGAGGCACGTGCTTGCGCGACCCTCGGACCCGGGTAGCCGGGTCCCTGTGGGACGCGGGAAGGGTTCACATCGGGGTCCAGCCGAACTCTGGCATGATCTGATCCAGCGTCAGGCTCAGCATCGCCACCACTGCCGCATGGGTCGCCTGGGTCTCCACGCGATTGAGGGAAAACTCGGTCGCGAGGCTGACTTGGTAAGGCCCATTCACATAGGCGATTCCGGGCAGGGCGCGGAGGTCCGGCTGAGTGGCACCGCTGCCGCCCTTGACGTATTGGCCGTAAGTGAATTCCCCGAACGGGTTGAGGTCTCGCAGCGGGGCCGGCCAGCCGAAGTCGCGGACATAATCCATCAGATATGAGAACTGATAAGAAACCACCCAATCGGCATTGACGGCGTTGGCTTCGGTTCCGCCGGTCTTCACCAGATCTTCGAGGTCGGCCTGGAGCGCGAACGGGCGCAGATAGCGGATCGCTTGCCAATCCGGAATATCGCCCATCCCCTTGGAGAACATCACGATTGGTCCGACATAGGTATGGGTCGTGCCACCAGCTGTGGGATTGTCGATGGTCAGAAACAGATCGGTACCGATCGCCAACCGGAACTCGTGGCGCGCCGATGCCACGAAAGCGTACTTGGTCAGGATCTCGAAGTCCTCGAAGCCGCTCAGCAGCTGCGAGGAGACGCGGCGCTGGCGATGGCGGCCGGCACGCGTGAAGGTCGCCAGCGAGCAGTCGTGGCCTGGTAGGCACGCGGGATCGTTCCATCCGTCACCAAGCTGGATGCTGAAATCCTGACTCAGTTGTTTTTCGAGCGTGGCATTCACCGATGCCAGTGTGCCGTGCGAGAGCTTGACCCATCCGGGAATCAGGTCGAGCTCGTTGCTGGGATCGGCGTCCTCGACGATCAGCGGTTCGATAAAGTTGCGCCGGCCGACTTGCGCGCGTGCGATCGTGGGCAGCGCAGCCAAGGTTATCAACAGAGCGATGGTGAAGCTCGGTCGCATCGCAAGCCTCCCGCATAGTAAAGATGGCTCGCGAGCGAAGAAAGCCGGGTCTCACAAAGGAGGTAACGGAACACACTGATGGACATGCTCGGGAATCTGCCCATCTCGATCCAGGCCGCCGCCGTAGTGATTATTTTTGCCTGCCTGACCGTCGCCGGCCTCTATCTGGTCAGACTCCGCATCTCGGCCCAGGCGCTGCGCGAGGACCACGATGTCGCGGGCTTTACCTTCGGCGCGATCGGGGCGTTTTACGGCGTGATACTGGCGTTTGTGATCGTTGCGGTATGGCAGCGTTTCGAGCGCGCCAACGAAACCACGCAGCAGGAAGCACTGGCGATCTCGAACCTCTACAATCTTTCCAAGGGTTTCGACGAACCGGCGCGCGGTGCGATGCAACGGGCGCTACGTTTATATGCAAGCGACGTGGTTAATCAAGAATGGCCGGCGATGGCGGACAACAATTACCATCCGACCAAGCGCGGCGAGGAGCGCATCTGGGAAGTCTTGTCGAGTTACAATCCGGTCACCGCCCGGCAGCAAACTTTCCTCGACAAGAGCGTCGACCAGGTCGCTGAGCTGAGCGACTCGCGCCAGTTGCGCTATCTCTACTACAGTGAAGATCTGCCCTCGGTGATCTGGATCGTAATCTATGTCGGCTGCCTGATTACACTGAGCTTCGGCTATTTCTTCGGCACCCGGCTGTTTCGCTTCCAGGCGATCCTGATCGCGACCTTCGCGGCGCTGATCGGATTAACGATTCTCGCTATCACCGAGCTCGCCGGGCCCTACCAGGGGGCGGTGGTGGTTTCGGATGCGCCCTTTCGGTACGCGTTGAGCTCGATGACGCCGGCGCCGCCGGCGCCTGTCCTCGCGGTCCCGCATTAAGTCGCGGCGCGGCGCGCCGCAACGATCATCCGTTTGCCGAACAGCAGGGCCGACGAATGGACATGTCCGATAATCTCGTCGGTGACCGGCGCCGGCGCGGTCACCAGTCCCTTGCGCCGGTTGTTGCGCGCCGCGGTCCAGACCGAGAAGCGCGCAGCCGCCCATAACAACGGTGCCAGCGGCGCCATCCCGATCGCCGTCGGGCTGTAGCGATCGGTATAGACCGCGAGTTCGTCGAACCCCGCCAGCCGCAACAGATAGCGGAGCCGGAAGTAATCGATCATAAAGACATGGCCATGATACAGATGCGGCCCGCGGCTCATGCGTAGGGTCTGGACTTCATTGACCAGCCCGCGTTTGAGATTGCGCTGGCCGGTGAGCAGATAACTGAAGCGCGCCGAAAGATGCATCAGGTTGGGCGTCGTGATGACCAGCGTGCCGCCTGCTTTCAGCACCCGCGCGCACTCGCGTACGAAACCAACCTGGTTCTCCAGATGCTCGATACCCTCGCGCGAGAGCACATAATCGAAACTCTCGCTCGCGAACGGAAACGGCTGGTTGGCATCGGCCCGCACCCACGAGAGCGGCGTGGCGCGCGCTGCCGGCGGCATCAGGTCCATCGAGACCACGGCGTAACCCAGCTCGCCAAGCGTCTTGGAGTAGCCGCCCGCGCCGGCCGGAACGTCGAGCAGGCGCCCGGGCCGCAGTCCCGCAAAAATCGCTTTGCGGCCGAATCCCGACTTGATGACCAAATCCATCAGCAAGAGATCAGCGCGGCTTATCCGCAGCGGTAGGCTCGCTGCGGGCGCAGCGAACGGCGGTCCCGCTGAAAGGCGGCTTAGTCGAGGACCAGCTTGGCGACCGCCTCGCGATGAATCGGCGCGTTACCGAAGTTCGCCTCACCCGCAAGGGCGCGCCGATGATAGAGATGCATGTCGTGTTCCCAAGTGAAACCGATTCCGCCGTGCACCTGGATCGCGTCGCTGGTGACGTTCTTGGCCATGTCCGACGCGTAGGCCTTCGCCATCGCGACCGCGGAGGCCGCCTCGGGCGCGCGTTGATCGACGGTCCAGGCCGCGTAGTAACTGAGTGAGCGGGCATTCTCGATCGCGACCATCATATCGACGCATTTGTGCTTGATAGCCTGGAAGGCGCCGATCGGCTTGCCGAACTGGGTGCGCGTCTTGGCGTAATCGACCGAGAGATCGAGCGCCTTTTGCGCCGTACCCACCATCTCGACCGAGAGCGCGGTCGCCGCGATTTCCAACAACCGCTGCAACAGCGGCCCGCCCTCGTTCTCGGCGCCGAGAATATTCGCCGCCGGCACCTCGACCTGATCGAATTTCACGTGGCAAAGCCGCCGCGTCGTATCAACTGTCTTGAGCTGCGTGACGGTCACGCCTTGGTCCTTGGTCCCGACGCACAGAAGCGTGATGCCGCGCTCGCCGCCCCCCGTACCGGTGCGCGCCGCGACCGCGATTCCATCGGCGACGTGCGCATCCGGCACGAACATTTTTTCGCCCGAGAGTATCCAGTTCGCTCCCTTCTTCGACGCCTTTATCCCCACGCCCGACGGATCGAAACGCCCCGCGGCTTCAGCGATCGCGAGCGTGCCGATAAACTCGCCCGCGGCCATTTTCGGCAGCACCGCTTTCTTGAGTGCTTCGGAACCACCCTCGACTGTCGCCATCGCGCCGAGGATCGCGGCCGTGAAGAACGGTCCCGGCACCAGCGCCTTGCCGGCCTCTTCGAGAATCACCGTCATATCGAGAAACGTGCCGCCCTGCCCGCCGTAACTTTCGGGTATCAGCAGCCCGGGCCATCCGAGGTCAGTGATCTTTTTCCAGAAGCCGGGGTCATGTGCGGTTTCATCCGCCATCATTCGACGCACGAAGGTGGTCGGGCAGTTATCGGCCAGAAAGCGCCGGGCCGCATCGCGCAGCATCTCCTGTTCTTCAGAAAAGCCGAAGTCCACCTTGCATTCCTCCGTGACGGAAATCGATCCTGCACCGCTCTGAAAGTTTGGCTAGCACTATTACTTTTCGATCCGCAAGGCGGCGCACATCGCGGCCGGCGTTGCTAGTGCAGCAGGCGACGGCGCTCCGAGACCATCGCGAGCACGCCGGAATACTGCAGCAGACCCGTCGACATCCCCGCCGGCCCGATCTCGAAGCCGGTGAAGAAGCCCGCCACCGGCACCGAACCGAAGTGACGCCTGATGTACGCCGAGTCGTGGCCCGGCACCTGGTAGAGCCCGCTGCCGCGCGAGACGCAATCGAAGTAGAGCCCGAAGGCGGGCGGCGTGACGGTCCGCGCGGTCATCTCATCGAGCGTGAGTTTCAGATCGTTGCGGGCATGCTCGCCGTCGCGCAGCGCGAAGCCGACCAGGTCGCCGACGCGCGGTCGATGGCCGGTGGCAAGCATCCCATGCTCCGGGCTGGCGCCGACCAGGTTGCGCAGGAAAAAGTTGCCGCGCGCGAGTTTCTCAGCCTTGGGATCGTGCGGCACGGCCAAAAATACGTAGGCCATCGCGCGGCGCAGCTCGTTGGCCAACGGCCCGACGGTTTCGGCAAATACTTTGAAAGCAGGCCGGCCGTCGAGCTCGATCAGCACGTTATCGCGCACCGCAGTCACGCGATGGCCGGGGCCGAGTGGCGCGCAGGCAAGCGACGCGCCGACGTTGAGCTCGAACTCGCCGCTAAGCACCATCCCGGAGACCGCGTTGGAGCTGACCGTATCGCCGCAAAAGACGAAGGTCTCGCCGATCGTGCCGTCTTCGGTCGCGCCGCCACCGATTATCGCAACGCCGGCGGGCAATTCCTGCGCGAGTGCACCGAGCATCGGTTCGGGCTCGAGGTTGTAGGTATCGGCGAACAGACACAGCATCCGATCGGGTCCCTCGGCGCGCCGTACCGCGGCGACGATCTCGGCGGCGCGCTCGCGGCCATGGCCGCGCAACGATGGCACGAAGAACCTGGTCGCTGTGAGGCCCTCAATCACCATCACCGCGATCGCGGGTCCGCTCTCGATTTCGTGTTCAGCTGCAATCACTCCGCTTGCGCTGCACCCCGCCACTTCGCGCGTGCCTGCGGTTTCGCCGACCGCGCGGATGATGGCGTGAAAGGCCGCGCCGTGCGCCGTGGTCGCGAAACAAAGCGCGGCGTCAGCGCGGGTGATACCCGCGGCTTTGAGCGCCATCGTAGTGGCCTCACTGGCGGCGATACGCGGATTATTGGCGATCGAATGACCGACGCCGGCGCGAATCATAGCGGCATACTCCAGCGGCTATTGCCCCTCGCGTCCACCCAGAATCTCCAGCAGATCAACCATCCGTTCAATCCCCCCCGAGAGATTTTTCACCGCGATGCGTTCGTTGACGCCGTGCACCTCGTGTACCTCGGCCGGGGTGATTTCGAGGGG
>DATJRJ010000234.1:0-6243 GCA_035504735.1 Binataceae bacterium (SeqCode) | reverse complement strand
GTGACGATCTTTTTACGCAGAAGCTGCTGGCTGAATCAGACCACGCGATCGAAACCGGAATCCTGCGCCTGAAGGCCGATTCGGAAGAGCTGATGGATGCGGCGCGCGCCGGGACTTTCCTGCCGCGCGTACGGCGCGCCGGGATGAGATTCCACGGCTGCCGCTCGGTCCAACTCGCGGTGCAGGCGGTGGATCGGCTCTATGAATCGAGCAGCGGCCGGATCATCTTTCGCGACCATCCTCTGCAACGCCGCTACCAGGACGTCAAGGCGATGCTCGGGCATGTCTATCTCAACACCGATCCGCCCGGACGAATCTTCGGCGCAATGGCACTGGGCGTACCGACCGTCGAATTCGCACTATAAGCGGGCTCCTCTGGATAAGTACGAAGCCTCCGGCTTGCGCTCTCGGCAGACGGGCGATAGTTTCGTCACGAGGCGTAATCGATGGCAGGGGTTAACAAAGCGATTCTGGTCGGCAGATTGGGGCGCGATCCGGAAGTGCGCTACCTGCCCTCAGGCCAGAGCCTCGCCTCTTTCTCGGTTGCGACCAGCGAAAACTACAACGACCGTGGCGGCCAGCGTCAGGAGCGGACCGAGTGGCATAATATTGTCGTTTTCGGGAAGCAGGCCGAATTATGCGGCCAATACCTGAAAAAGGGCCGCGAGGTTTATATCGAGGGGCGCATCCAGACCCGCCAGTATGAAGCCAAGGACGGCAGCGGCAAACGCTCGCGGACCGAGATTGTCGCACAGCGGGTGCAGTTCCTGGGCGGACGGCAGGGCGCACCATCCGACACCGCCGACGAACCGATTGAGCTGGGCGGCAGCGGCGACACCGTCGCGCCGATCGACGACGAGGACATACCGTTTTAGATCGCAATGGCGTCGCGCCGGTGGCGCCTCTGCAACATAATGTAACGCCTCTGCTCCTGCCGTCGTATTGCTCCTCAAGATACTCGCAGCTCTCGGTTAGGTGATGGACCGCCAATCGAACGCGTCTCGTGGTGTCTACGCGCGATAGAGCGCATTTCAAGTCTCTCAATCTTATCTTCGGTCGAAGGGCGCTGGCTGAGTCGGCTGGCGGCTTAAGTTTGGCACGCCGTCTGCTGAGCATGGGCAGCGAGGGGAGAATTGTCTTGGGGGTACGCGGAGGATGGAAGTCAGCGTTCACAATGGGTTGCGGGATTCCGAACTCGACATGATGCGGCAGGAAGTGCGCTTGCATCCAGGGAAGGTGCGCAGGATTTTCAGTTCGCTACTGATGTTTCAATCGAGCTACATGCTGCAGACGCCGCGGCGCGCGATCGACCGCGAAGCACAGCAATACTCGCCGCTCTGCGACCGCGTATAGCGGGCTGCACGCGGTTCCGGCGGCGCCGGGGATTGAATATCAGGAGTCATTTCGCAGCCGCGCCGGTTTGAGTCGGGGCGGATCGTCAAGCCGCTCCGACTCAAAGTAATTCTTTAGATCGACGCACAGTTCCACGATCGACAAGCCGCGATGCTGGCTTGGCGACAGCTCAAGTTTAACTTTAGCTTTCGACCATACTGAGAGTGCGCCGGCGCGATTGCCCCGGCTCGCGTGATGGAGCGCAGCGGCGGCCTGAATCAAGCCTTGGTAAAGCCGGCGCATCTCACCGGTACTCGGCTTCCAGAGCTCTTCCCAGACCTCGTGGCATTCGAAGAAGCGGCGTTGATTAAACAGCGCCACTCCGCGCATGAATGGATCGGAGCCGCTACTCTCAGTCACGTTTCGAGTCTAGCGCCTCCGCCGGATGCTCCGCCAAGCCTCACACACGCGCTTCGCGCTTGACCGTGCCGGCGGGATCGACTTCAAAATGGGGCGTCTCGTCAGCGGAGGTCATTTATGTCGCAAGTCGAAGCGAGTCGGTTGGTCGCGATGCCCGGCGCAACGGTCACGATGCGCGAGTCGGAGCTGATGGTGGGCGGGAGCGATCGGATGATCGAGCTGCCGGTGCCGACCTTCGTAATCGAGCATCCGAAGGGGCTGGTGCTGTTCGATACCGGCTGTCATCCCGAGGTTGCCGCCGACGCGGCGGGTTACCGGGGCCGCATCGCCGATTACCTGCAAGTCAAGTTCGCTCCCGAGCTGGTGGTCGATGAGCAGCTTCGCAATCATGGCTACCGCCCCGAGGACATTCGTTTCGTGGTGGTCTCGCATCTTCATCTCGATCATGCGGGCGGTCTCGCGCTGTTTCCGAACGCGCGCTTCTTCATCATGAAGGGCGAGCTCAATTACGCCTATTGGCCCGAGAAACGCCATCGCGCGGCCTTCAAGATTAACGACTTGATGCCGACGCGGCGCTTCGATTGGGTCGAGCTCGCGGGCGACACGGATCTTTTCGATGACGGCAGCCTGTTAATGATGAAAACGCCGGGGCATACGCCCGGCGAGTCATCGCTACGGGTGCGGATTCACGGTCATCAGCCGCTGGTGCTGACCGGCGATACGCTGCATATCCGTGGGCAGTTCAATACTTTGCAACCGAGTGAGGCGGACTACGATGCGGCGACGGCCAGCGCTTCGATCGCGCGGCTGAAGCAACTCCGCGACCTCGGCGAGGCGCGAGTCTGGGTGATGCATGATCCCGAAGATTGGGCCACCTATCCGCATCTGATCGAATAGCCGGCCTGCGCGCCCTCTTCAGGCCAGCGTCGTATCGGGTTCCAGCTCGACCTGCAGCGGCACCAGGACGCGCACCACCAGGTTATAGCCCGCGACCAGCATCACCAGCTCCATGAGGATGCGATCGTCATCGAGGAGATCGCGCACCTGGTTGAAGGTCTGGTCGCTCACTTTGACGTCGCGGGTCGCCTCGATCGCGTAGCGAATAACCGCGCGTTCGCGATCGTCGTAGAACGACGATTTTTCGTATTCGGCTAGCTGGGCAAGCTTCTCGGCCGGGATGCCGAGTTTGCGCGCGGCGTTCCAATGATGCGTGAACTCGTATTGGGCCTCCGTCAAACGCCCGACCGTCATGATCGCGAGCTCGCGCAGCTTCGGATCGAGTGCCGTCTTGAAGCGCAGCTCGGTGCTCCATTCGATATACTTACGCAGCAGATGCGGCGCGTAGGCCATGGTGCGGAAGATGTTGTGAACCTGTCCGCGTTCCTTTTCGATACGGTCGAAAATGTCGCAATCTGACTCCGCCAGGTCATTGCGACTCAAGTACGGCAGCCTTGGCATCGGAAATCCTCCCGCTTCAGGTCTAATCGATTGACGAGCGAAGGTCGAACCGAATCGCCCCGTTGGTTGCGGCGAATCGCGATCGATGGCGGACGTCTAGAGGGCGGAGCGGTCGGCTACGCAAACAGCATCTCGGACATTGAGCCGCCGGGCGGAATCATCGGCATCACCGCCTCTTCGCGCGGAATCACGACGTCGATCAGCACGGGGCCGGGAGTGGCGAACGCTTCCTTCATGGTGGCGACCAGATCCGCCGGACGTTCGATGCGGAAACCCTTGGCACCGTAGGCGTCGGCCAGCTTGACGAAATTCGGCACTGCCATCGCAGAGTACGAGTAGCGGGTGTTATAGAACTTCTCCTGCCATTGCCGCACCATGCCGAGGAAGTAGTTGTTCAGAATCACGATCTTGAGATCGACGTTGTACTCGACCGCAGTCGCCAGCTCCTGGATGTTCATCTGGATCGAGCCGTCGCCCGATATCACCACTACGTTGCGGTCCGGCGCCGCGAACTTGGCGCCGATGCCGGCCGGCAATCCATAACCCATCGTGCCCAGACCGCCCGAGGTCAGCAGCGAGCGCGGTTTCTCGAACGGAAACATCTGCGCGACCCACATCTGATGCTGGCCGACGTCGGTTGCGATGATGCAATCGCCCTTGGTTAGGTTGTGCAGCTCTTCGATCACCTGCAGCGGCGAACAGCTATCGCCGTTACGATGGTTATTCTCGTAGAGCGGCTTTTCTTTCTGCCACTGCAGAATCTCCTGGTGCCATTTCGCCCATGCCGGGCGGCGCTGGCCGATGCCCTCGCGTGATTTCACGATCTCCAGCATGTCGCCCAGCACCGAGCGGATGTCGCCGACGATCGGAATGTCGACCTTGACGTTCTTGGAGATCGAAGACGGATCGATATCAATATGGATGATGGTTTCGGCGCGGGGTGCGAAATCCGCGATCCGGCCGGTGACCCGATCGTCGAAGCGCGCGCCGATCGCCACCAGGCAGTCGGTATTGCAGACCGCGGTGTTGGTCGCATACGACCCGTGCATCCCAAGCATCCCCAGGCAGAGCGGATCGGAGGCCGGAAACGAGCCGAGACCCATCAGGGTTTCGCATAGCGGTACGCCGAGGCCGTGCGTGAGTTGGGTCAGCTCGCCGGCGGCGCCCGACCATTGCACACCGCCGCCCACGTAAAAGAGCGGCTTGGAGCTTTTCTCGATCGCTTCGACGGCGCGCTCGATCTGGCGTGGATTCCCCTTCAGCGTCGGCTTATAGCCGCGCAAATCAACCTTGTCGGGATATTTGAACACCGCCTCGGCCTGCTGGACGTCCTTGGGCAGGTCGACCACCACCGGACCGGGACGACCGGTGCCGGCGATAAAGAATGCTTCCTTAATGATGCGCGCGACGTCCTTCACGTCCTTGATCAGATAATTGTGCTTGGTGCAGGGGCGCGTGATGCCGACGATATCGGCTTCCTGAAAGGCGTCGTTGCCGATCAGCGAAGTCGAGACCTGGCCCGTCAGTACGATCATCGGAGTCGAATCCATGTAGGCATCCGCGATCCCGGTAACCGTATTGGTCGCTCCGGGCCCCGAGGTAACCATCACGACTCCGGGCCGGCCGCTGACACGTGCGTAGCCCTCCGCCATGTGGGTCGCGCCCTGCTCATGGCGGACTAGGATGTGCCTGATCGAAGAATCCAGCAGCGCGTCGTAAGTCGGCAGAATCGCGCCGCCCGGGTAGCCGAAGATCATATCCACGCCTTCAGCCTTGAGACTCTCGACTACAATCTGTGCGCCCGACAGTTTTTTCATCACCACATAAAGGAAAGCTTGAGATTGCGCGAAAATATCGAGATTTCGCGAGTTCCAAGGTTACACCAGCGGTGCGAGCCGGCACAACGTCCCTAAGCCATCAGGCGCGGAATAAGCTCGCGGACCAGTGCCGCTCCGGGCATCGCCAATCCCAGCTCGTCGGCGACTTCCAGAGCTATCGTGAGGTCCTTATGGAACACCAATGCGCCATGCGATCCGGGCCGATAGTCCGCCCAGTTATCGGCAATCAGACTCTGCGCGCGGCAGGTTCGGATGGCGTCTTGCAGGACCCGCGGCTCGATTCCGAGCGCCGCTCCAAGACTCATTCCCTCGGCGGCGCCGAGAATATTGAGCGCCAAAATCACCTGATGCGCGAGTTTGGCCGCAAGCCCCGCGCCGAGCGGCCCGAGGTGCTGAATGTTTGGCGCTGAGCAGGCGAGCATCGGGCGGCATCGAGCGACAACTCCCGCCTCGCCGCCTACCAGCAGCGTCATGGTGCGGCTGATCGCGCTGGCGACGTTGCCACCGACGGCGGCATCGATTACCTCGACCTGCCTGGCGCTCGCGAGCGCCGCGACTTTCCGTAAAACGCGGGGGCGAATCGTGCTGTGAATGACGATCACACCGCCCGGCTCGATTGCGCCAAGAATCCCGTCGCGTCCGAGTACGACCTCTTCAACCTGCGTATCGTCGAGCACGATTACGGCGACGCTTTCGGCCTGCGCGGCGGCCTCAGCCGGCGAGCGCGCGCCTCTAGCGCCGATCGCCACCAGCTCGGCGACTGGCTCGGAGCGGACATCGTAGACCGCCAGATCGAAGCCGTCCTTGCACAAATTGACCGCCATGGGCAGGCCTTGCTGGCCGAGCCCGATAAAACCGACCCTGGTCGCCATAGCAAATCCTCGCGATTCTGATGATGACGGAAATGGCCGGCAGTTGACCAGCAATCGGCAGCGTCAGGCAGCGCCTCGCGCCGGTTCGCTTGACTGTCCGGAGGTAAACGGAAAAGCTGGTCGGCTGCGGAGAGGTTCGGGAGTCAGGTTTAACCGGCGTGACTCGAAATCACGTGTCCCCTCGTGGGACCGAGGGTTCGAATCCCTCCCTCTCCGCCATCGAGTCTCGATATTTTCGGATTCTCCGTATCAGATGAGAATTTCGGCGCGAGGTGGCGCAGTTCTTCGCTCGACCGGCGACCGGAGAATCAAGGTTCAGCGAT
>DATJRJ010000233.1:0-10146 GCA_035504735.1 Binataceae bacterium (SeqCode) | reverse complement strand
TCGCGGCCACTACTGCGATTGGCGTGAAGGCCGGAACCGGCGAAGCATTCGGATCGAGCTCGGTTCCGATCGCCCATTCGGTCAGCACCAGCCGCGCCTGAATCGCGATCGGGATGCCGCTCGGGCCTAGTTGTCGTGCGGTGACGCTGAGCGAGGTCACCACGAAATAGCCGTAACTTTCTCCACTGCCGAACACCAGTGCCTGTGCCTGATGGCTCGCGGCTGCGGCTACCAGCGCGGCCAATTGCGTTGCCGGATTGGTGAACGAGACGTGCAACATCAGGTCGAGCGTGATGATCTGGAGCGAATCGCCGACCCATTGCAGTAGCGGCTTATCCTCGACCACCGGGTGTGCCGCGTAGCCGTAGCCGCGTCTCGATTGCATCCGCTCCGGTGAGCCCAAAACTTCGAAAGAAACATTTCCGAAGATCGCAAACATGCTGGCGTCCCTATGCGCTGCCCGCTAGAACTCGGTTCTTTGCCGCCGGCCGACTTCGCGCTGCCACTGATCGTAAAGTTCTCCGCCATGCTGACGCAGTGCTGCGAGCACCTGTCCCTCGAGGTCGGCGCTCTGTGCCTCGTTGATCACGATGGTCGGTGAGGAATTGATCACGACTGGCAAACTCGAGGAGACTCCGCCACCGGTTTCGCGCGCGCGATCCTTTCCGCCAATCACGGCAGCCGGAAACGCGGGTATCGGCGATGCCGCGATCCGATCCGGCGCGTTGAGCCGCGTATCGAATCCGGACAGCGATGCGATACCGCTCGGAATGCTGAGCCGGGGCGCAGGTTGGACGCGCTGCGAACCTACGCCGATCGGCGCGGCCAGGCTCGGAGCTCCGATCAAGCTTTGCGGCCCATCAGGCTTTCTATCCTTCAAAGGCGCGTGTTCTCCACGAACGGAGCCCGCAGCGCCCACGGCTCCTGAAGCGTTCGAGCCGCGAGAGAATCGGACCAGTTGATGGGTGGCCCCACTACCTTTAAGTTTGCTGACGGCGCGGCCAAGAGCCTCATCGCCAAGCGGCGCCGCGAAGCGCGGAAATTGATTACGGATGGGCTCGCGATCGAGCCGCGAAGGGTCGGAGGCGAGGGCCGCCGGATCTGCGCTCTCGGATCGCGCGGTCCGGACGGATTCTGCCGAACGGCGCCGCCCAGCGATTCCTTCGAGTCCGCGGCGATTGCCCGTGAACACGCCCAGCAGCCGGCCGACCCGCGCGTGGATTTGATTACGAGCGGATTCGTTCTCCGATTGTCTATGCGTGGCGTTCGGGTTCGACCGACCGGCCACGCCGGCGTCTGATTCGCGATCGCTGCGCGCGATACCTAAATCCCGGCGATAATCGGTCGACGAGGATAAAGTTGATCCGCGGGTGCGCAGAGCGCCAGGTACACGCGCGATGGTCGCGTTGCGAATGCGGGCCGCTAGCCAATTGAACGATGATCGCTCGGGTATCAACTGTGCCGATGAAACGGCGCGTCTCGAGGTTGCGGCCGCGTCGCTCGCGGTGCGCGCTGGTTGGGCGGGAGCCGGCAGCCGAGGGGCGCGCGTCAGGTGGGTTCCGATCGCGCGAATCCCGGCGGCCCAATTACCGAGCCGGCGCAGTGCCGCAGTACGCGCGGCGAATTTCCTGGTTTCTTCCATCCGCCTAGATGGTGCGCCGCGGCCGCATCTGCAGCCGTGGCTTCGCGATTTGCACGCGCAACGTGCGGCCCATCACCTCGGCGCCGTCGAGTTCGTTGATGGCACGCTGGGCGTCTTCCGAGTTGGCTAGATCGACGAACCCGAACCCCCGCGAATGTCCGGTCTCACGATCGCGGATGATTTCGGCGCGCTCGATGTGCTCCGGGAGCACACTCGTCAGCCGGCCTACGAGCTCGTGGAGCGCCGGATCGGTCATCGCGAAATTCAGATTGCCAATATAGAGTCGCGTGCTCATTTCCAACCTGCTGCCGACGCTCATCGTTTCCCTCCGCGCCCGACCGTCTGATCGCCGCGCAAATGCTCGGCGGCAGCGACGGCCCAGAACACCAACTCCGGGAGTTCCATCGCGATTAGCTCCGTAAAGCCGAAGCCGAACTGGATGAGGCCGGCGATGGTAGCGGCGGAGGGAACGCCGCCTCCTGAAAATTTCCGCCGACCACCTCTTCCTGCAGCACCAGCACGTCGGCCAGGTCCATCGCGAGCACGTCCTCATAGACAATCGGTTTGCCGTCGATTCGGACCAGCTCGGCTACCAGCGCGAAAACGATCGCCGCCGGCTCGCTGCTCTGCGCCGCGCGTTGCGCCCGCATCAGATCGCGCCCGACCCCGCGCCGGATTGATGCGCTGCGTCCCGAGGGCAGCGCGACGATGCGTTCGCTCGGCGCGCCATTGGCAGCAATCGGCACGCCATTCACCGTGAGAGATTCTTGAGCCATCGTTGAATCATCCGTCGCGCTATTCGCCGAGGTTGGCGCGGAACTGCGCAAGCTGATCGACGCCGCCGACCACGTATTGATTCGACATCACGTCATAGAGAAATATCTGCACGCCCGACACGTAGAGCTCGGTGTGGTAGACCGACACGACCGACTGCGAATCGACGTTCTCATGCGGCTTGAAGGTGAAGGCACCGGCGTCTTTGAACACGCCGGTCATCAGGTAGACCAGCGGCAGTTCGGCCGCGAGGCCCTGGCTAGTGTACTGCTCGATGCTGCCCATCACCTGGAACGAATGGCTGCTGAACGGGCTGCTCGCGAGCAACTCTACCTCGGGATAGATCGAGGTCCACTTGATGCGCGACTCGAGCTTGGCGACCCCGGCCCAGAACTCGGCGACGCCGGCCATGCCCAACCCCTTGTGATCGATCATCAGATGGCGGGGCTGCGCGACTTCGATTTCTTCGGCGCGGCCCAGCAGGCCGACGCCATCTACATAGATGTTCGCGTTGGTAATCCGATTTACAGAAAGATCCATCGCACACTCTCCTTCGCGTTAGGAATTCGCGGTTCCGGCCGCACCGATCAGGGCCGAGCCGAGCGGATTGGTCTGGCCAAGTTGCTGCAGCAGAGTGGTATCGATCGTTACGTTGAAACTGATTAGCTCGGCGGGCGGCGGCGGCATCACGTCGATATCGAACACGATTTCGCCGGCAGCGAGCTGGCTGGGAGGATTTTCCGCCGGATCGTAGGTGGCGCTCCCGCCGACCAGGGCGCCGCGTTGGATCAAGGTGCGAATGAAGCTATTGACGCTCGCCAGGATCGCCGTGATCAGCGCGTTCGAGATTGGCTGATCGATAAACTGGAGCATCGCCTGCTCAACCGACTCCTCGATCACGTCCATCGTCCGCCGTATGCAGATGAAGTTGTCGGGCGCAGTGCTGGTCGGGTAGGCCGCCGAGCGATTGCCCCATACGCGCAGCCCGGTGCCAAAACTATTGAAGACGGTCACGATGCCCTCGGCATTAAGCGTGTTCACGTCGGAGTCCGGGTCGATAATCGAGGCGTAGAGCGGCACGTCCGGTCCGAGTGAACCCTCGAACTGAGTATTCGAAGGCGACCACCAGTAGCCGTTGGTCAGGTCCTTGGCCGCCATCGCGCCGGCGACGTACTGAGAATATGGCCCCACCGAATTGGCATTGACGGCCGCGCCGGTAGTGGGATTGATGCCCTCATCGACAAACACCTGCTGCGGATAGCAGAGGATCACCCGGTTCGAGCTGGTGTCGAAGCCGGCGCCGGCGGTCCCGCGATTCGCGATCGCGGTCGCTAACGGTGTGCCGGGCGCCGAATCAACCAGCGCCATCGCGCGCAAGGTCTGCGCCATCGTGGTGAGCGCGCCGGCGACGTCGGAGTTCTGTGAGTAACCGGGCGCGATCAGGATCTTGGCGAAAAAGCCCATCGTGCCGAACGTGATCTTGAGCGCCTGCAGGCCGGTGTAAGCTCCGCCGGCGTAAGTTCCGATGATGTCGCTGTCGAGGACCTTGGTCGGATCGGCGTAGCTGAACGACACCAGCACCGTCGCACCCGCATTGATATGGCCGCCCACGGCCAGCGTCACCACGCCGTTGACCGCGTCCAGGGTATAGTCGGTGCCGACTGCATAGGTGGTACCGGCAGGGTCGCTGGTCACGACAACCTGCGATACACCCATATGGCCGAGAGTTATCGTTCCGGCGCTGCCTGCGGCGGTGCTGAACGTAAAAGGTGTCGCCGCGACGGCGCTGGTGTGTACTGCGGGATTGAAGACGTTGATGACGATCGCCTGTCCGGCTCCCTGCGCCTGGATCGCGGCGAGCGCGTAAGGAATCGTATAGCCCTGGATGAGCGGCCCGAATTGCGCGGCATCGATCGCCGAGCTCACCAGCGTCGGAGTCTGGGCCGCCGCCGGGCTGGTGATGCTCCAGCTCGGGGCAGTGCCGATCAAGCCGATTACCGCGGATTTAACCACTGTCACCGGCTGCGGCCCGGTGGTGGACTCCGTTACCTCGACTCCATGCAGAAAGCTCGCTCCCATTGATCTGACTCCTGTCGCGGGATCTTTGCCGCGGGGTTAAACGGCCTGAGTTCAGGCTAAACTGAAAATGTATTCAGGTGATGACGACCGAGGGGTCATAGCCACACGCGATGTTGACTGAAACTCCTGGCGCAAGTGCGCCGCCGGCGACGATGCTGATCGAGCCGTTGGCGATATCAACTGTATAGTCAGTCTGGTCCAGGTATAGCCGGCCGCTCTGATCGGTTACGGTCACGTCGGAAAGGTTGCCGTATGGCAATTGCACCAGCCCGTTCACATCGAAGGTTTCCTGGAACCAGCCGACCGCCGCGACGATTTCGTCGTCCGCATCCTGCGCCAGCCCCTGGATGAACAATGGGAATTGATCGGCAGGCGCGGCCTGGACGGCCAAAGTTTCAACCGCGAAACTGATCGCGTAAATCCAGACTCCACCCTGCGGATCGCGCTCGACAAAGCGCTCCTTGAGCGGATAAGTCTCGCGACAGCCCGGAATCCGAAAGCCGGTCAGAGCCGCACGCACCGCTTCGAGCAGGGCATAGGCGCCCGGACTCACGCCGGTTGCGAGCGCGCCGTAACTCCAGCCGAGGTCGCGCGCCATCAGACGCACCTCGAATTCCAGCTTGCGTTCCTGCATCACTACGTCGGTATCGATCAGATCGCCGTAAGTCGCGCCGCGATAAGACACCAGCGCGGCGCCGACCTGATGGGTCAGCCGGTAGGCCTCGGGACGATCGGGAAAGTGCACGACCTCGATCTGATTAATCTGAGAAAGCAATTGCGCAACGATCGCGTTTTCGATAGTCGCGATATCCAGTGGGACCGGCGGAGAAAAAGTTCCTCCCGTCCAGAGAGTGTCGAGTGAGGTTGGCATCAAATAGTCACTACGTCTTCGACTTAGTAATCGCCTGCTCTCGAATCAAAAATCTCGCAACCTTTTACGATCGAAGATTCGCCGCGGCCCCTCAATCGCGGCTGCATCCGGCGCGGTCGGCGGCTCCTGGTTGGTCGCCGACAATCCTAGCGTCACCGTTCCCTTGGCAGTCTCGAGCAGAAACTCGATCGCATCTTCGTAACGCTTGCGGGCATCGGCCAGATCATGGAGCGGACGCAGCGATTGCAGGCGATACATCGCGATATCGCAGGCGAGCCGGTTGAGCACCACCGGCGGCTGCGCCAGCGGCAGCGCGAAGCGTCCTTCCAGATAGCCGTCGATCTCCGCCGAGGCGTCATCGAGCGCCTGCTGGAGGGCGGCGTCGTTCACAGTGGTGGCGGTCGGGTCCTGGTTGGTAAGTTGCACCAGGTCGCGATTCGGATAACGGGCAATCATATCGTCGGCGGTCGCGTAACTCATGGTCATCTCCCGGTTGTGATCGGCGCTAGGAGAGATACTCGCTGACGATCAGGTCCGCGCTGTTGCGCCAGATATTGGTGGTCGGGACGCTGGCGCTCGCACCCGCGCCGACCATGAACTCGGAGTTCAGCAACTGGCGCGCGACCTCTTCCAGAGCCGGCGGCACCACCAGGTAGGTGCCGTTGCGGCTCGACAATGCGCCGAACGGCTGCCCGCCGTCGGTCTTGATCGAGCGCATCGAAGCGCGCGCGGCGCCATAATTGGCGGGGTTACTGAGGTCCTGATTGCTGGCGTAGGCGAGCTGCCACAAACCGACACCGGTGTTGGCTCGTCCATCAACCCCGTAGCGGAACTCGCGGCGGTTAAAGACTCCTTCATCGGTGAGCGTGTTCATCCTGGTGACGGCCTATTCGCGGCGTAGCTGAAAAATGAAAGGCCGAATCGCGCGCGAGGCATCGATCAGAAACCAATACGGTCCGCTGCCGCTCGAGCTGATATTCGAGACCGAGGTCTGGCGCACCGGGTCGCCCATCGGCCCGACCGGATGATCGGCTGAAAAGTAGGGCTGGCCATCGTAGCCGACGACAACCGAGGGGCTGGTCACGGCCTGCTTGATCATCTGGAAGAGCAGCATGTCGGGATGGACCTTGGTGTCCCAGCCGAGCTGTTCGATGATCGGTTCGTAGACGCCGTAGTTGTCGTCCTCGATATCGTTGCGGTCGATTCCGACCGTGTCCTCGAAGTTGCGATTGACTATCGTGTAGGTGTGCGCTTCGAGCGCCTGCAACACCCGATCGCCTAGCCACTCGCGAAAGGTAGTCGTGCGGCCGAGCCATGGGTAGGTGGTCTGGCGACTGGTCGAGCGCACTATAGTTGCAATCTGCTCGTAGTAACTCGGCGGCTTTTCAAAACCGCGCTGAAATACTACGTCGAAACCGGTAAACAGTGAGACTAGATTAGCCTGAGAGATTTCCATTGTTATGCCCCTGGTATGCTTGAAGAGTTCGTCAGATGGCGAGTGGCGACTGCTGCCAGAAATCGATCCAAACTTCGCCACTCAGATCGATATTGACTATTCGTCCGGCAACACTGCGGGTCGGAGCGCCCCAGTTATAGGAAATTAGAATCTGGGCGCCGGCGGTGATTCCGCTGCTCGAGGTGCGCATCACCAACCCG
This sequence comes from Binataceae bacterium (SeqCode), assembly GCA_035504735.1. Classification (GTDB taxonomy): domain Bacteria; phylum Desulfobacterota; class Binatia; order Binatales; family Binataceae; genus JAJPIG01. The sequence continues at coordinate 3,124 of DATJRJ010000233.1, read as the reverse complement.
GCCTGGTAAGCGACTACGTAATCAGTGCCTTCCACGTAAGTGGTGCCGGCAGGGGAACTGGTCACGACTACGCTCGAAACATTCTCATGGCCGAGCACTACTACCTGGGGCGTGCCGGAGGCGGGCAGGGTGAAGGAGGCTGCGGCGATAGCGGTTGCGCCGCCGCCATCGCTGGCCGACACGGAATTGTCGTCGACTGCGAACGCCAGCGCGCCGACCTGCGCCTGAGCGATCGAATTGTCGTTGACGGCGTACATGAAGACGCCGCGTCGGCAGACCACCGAGATCGCGCCTGCGACGCCGCCGGTGTTGTCGGCATTCTGTGCCGGGATACCGTTTAGAACCCGTTCGGCGCGGCCCACGAGATGCAAGCCGCCGATGGAGCTCGCCGGAACCGCGTTACCGGCTGCGTTGAGCGCTACCATCGAGCCGAGGTAAACGACAGTATTGGCTTCAACTGGGTAGGCTTGGATGCGGCCGAGGTCGGCCATTTCGGGAGTGTTACGAGCGCTGGTCAAAGCCGCCATCAGTCTGCTCCTTCTATTCGAAATTCTTGTTGAGCCTCAGGAAATCCTGTTTCGCCGTCTTGCGTTTCAGAAACGTATCGGGCGGCACGCCGAGCTGGGTGCAGATCGCGATTTCACTCGCCGTCAGGAGCTCCGTCTTCGCGCGCCGCGGCGCCAACTCGCTGCCGAGCTGTTCGCCGACCTGCAGCATCGCCGGTTGCCGCGCGATGAAATCATTGAAGCCCTTGAAATCGGCCTGGCAGTAGGAGATCGCCCACTCGCGCTGGGCCGGTATGAGCTTGCCGAAGCGCAAAGCCTCGTCGACCGCACGCTCCGCCCGTTCGCGCCCGCGCTGAACGCGCAACTGATTTAGCTCAGTCAGCGCGCGCTGAAATTGCGCCATCGCGACGAACTGCGCGGGATCGGGATCATCCGAACCGCCATCCTGAGTGGACTCCGATTCGTCGCCGTCGGCCGCCGCGCCGCTGTTAGCGAACTGGCGGACCCGCTCGAGAATTTGATCCGAATCAGCGTCGTCATCCATTCCGAGAATTTCGCGCAACTGGGCCAGGAGCTCATCCATATCGATATCCTCATGTTCGGCCGCACAGATTGCGGTCAGATAGAGATTCGGATTGTTAGTCAGACCGGCGCGCAGGATTCGCACGACCTCGCCGTCGGCTGAGAATTGGAAAACCGGCGAGAGGTAGCGATACTCGCGCATGCGGATCGCTTGCGCACCATGCTCAGTCCATTCGACCCGTCCCCATATCGAGCCGCCGCGCATGGCGAGTTCGCTGATCCATCCGGCGGCCGGAGCGGGGACGCCGGCGGGCGCGGCAAAATCGATTGCGTGGTCGTAATCGATCGGAATGCCCGCCCCCATCCGCAGCGCCCGGGTTGCGGCGATTACCGCTTCGGGATCGCTCACACGGAAGGGCCCGCGGCCGTCGCGACCCTCGAAATCGCCAAGTGGCAGAAGTTCAACCCATTGCGGAGCAACGCCAGAGTCAGCGAGAGACCAGGTTTCGGTCGCGGAAGAGGAAACCGAAAAACGGCCGCGGGCCCGCGCGCGCCAGGCTTCGGGGTGGGGAGTAACCGAGCCTGACGATCTCAATTGTGTGCTTCGATTAGTCATTGAATAGCTAGTGCTTGAAAGATCACGAGTGACAAACGCGATAAAGTGATTATTGCTTTGTGGCCCGATGAGATTTGTAAGGTGGTATCGAATTAGGTTGCGAAGCGTTCACGATGCTGACATTGTGAACCTCGTCTCGAAGGCACAAAAGGGTGAAATATTTCACCGGCCGCGATTGCCGGCGTGCGCGGCCACGGTCCGAAGCAGAACGTAGATTGTCGAACTGGATGGCGCGCCGGTTCTGCCGCCCTGAATCAGGCAGCAGATTGCGTGGTCAGCCGGCGCGAAACGGAATCGATACTAGCGGACAGAGTGCTGCAGGCGCCGTCTCAGTTGATTACGGCGCGCGCGCCAGAAATGACGGGCGCGCAGGAAAATATCGTCCCACAAAAAACGCCGCACCTCATAGCCGATCGAGGTGCCATCGAGTGCCGCGAAGCGCAGGGGCTGTCGCACGCGGTAAAGCTGGATGCCGTTCCACCAGGTCGGCGAATGATTGCGCGGGGTGCGCAGGTCGAGCACCGGCTCGAAGCCTTTGACGCTGGCCGCGAACAGGCGATTGGCCGAGCGAACGTTGCGCTTGTTGGTGTCGTCGATGATCACCAGCGCATCGTTGGCGAAGCTGGGCAGCGCGTACTTGAGCCCTTCATACTGATCGGCGAAGGAATGCCCACCATCGTAGAAGTAGACGCCGATTTGCGCGGGGCGCCACGGAGCGTGCAACAGGAACTCGCGAAATTCCAGATCGAAGAAGCGGACCTGGCCGGGAGGCGTATGGGCGGCCAGCGTCTGACGCAGTTGATCGGAGCTGCCTTTGAACTGCGAAAAGTTGTCGCAGGCGTAAATGCTCGCCCGTGCGTTGCCGGCGGCGGCGCAGACCAGGCTCAATCCCCGGTAGCAACCGACCTCGACGTAGACTTCATGTGGGCCGAGATGCGCGACCGCCAGATTCAGCAGCATCAGCTTGTTCTCGGTCGCCATCCCGCGGATCTGTTTCGGGTAATCCGCCAGCCGGCGATCGGCGGGTTTGATCGAACGGGCTAGCCGGCGTGGATCATCGAACTCGGGCCATTGCGCACGGCAGTCGGCCAGGAAGGCGGCGAAATCCATCGGGTCTTTATCAGTTATTCCTCGATAACGCGGCGTAACTCTATCAAAGTCGCGCCCGGATTGCGCAAGCCCTCAAGCGGCCGCACTCATCGGCTGGTATCGCTTGCGCAGCGCTAGAAGATGATGCCGAGGCCGCCGCCGCCCATCCCGAATCCGAACGGGCTGCCCATCGGCGCACCCAGCGGTCCGAATGGTCCCATCTGTTGCTGCTGCTGATACTGTTGCATCTGGTACTGCTGCAACTGCATCTGTTGCTGAACCTGGGTCTGTTGCTCGTTCTCGAGTTGCTGGTTCTGAAGGCGCAGATTCTCGTAGCGTTGATAGGCCCCGGCGTCGCCCACGTACAGGCAATGACAATAATTCGGATCTG
>DATJRJ010000232.1:0-31935 GCA_035504735.1 Binataceae bacterium (SeqCode) | reverse complement strand
GACCGAGCCGTGATAGGTCGTGACCGATTGGGCGCCGGCCACGCCGCAGAGTATCGAGATTGCGCTAATCGTGACTGCAAGGCACCGTGCAACAACCCGCTGCATGCTCATCTCCTGTGCATCCGCCGGTGAAAATACCGTCCCGGTAAATCTTCGCCGCATCTCTATAACCCGAGGGACGGAACCGCGGTTGCGTATCGGACTATCTCTCGCAGTAACAATTAGGGTCTGCTTTACTGGACGGGTCAACCGGATCCGTTCCGGTGGGAGAACTTCCGATGGCTAGTTTGCAAAGTGCAGAGGTCCGGGCTCCGGTCGATGCCGAATATCAGCACGTGCTTTCCAGCGAGGCGCTCGATTTCGTTGCCGACCTGCATCGACATTTCGACGGCCGCCGGCAGGAATTGCTGCGTGCGCGCCAGACTCGCCAGGGCCGTCTCGATGCGGGTGAGATGCCCGGCTTTCTGGCTGAGACCCGCTCGGTGCGCGAAGGCCCTTGGCAGCTCGCCGCGCCACCCGCCGATCTGATCGAGCGCAAAGTCGAGATCACCGGGCCGGTCGACCGCAAGATGGTCATCAATGCGCTCAACAGCGGGGCGAGCGTTTTCATGGCCGATTTCGAGGACGCGCTCTCTCCGACCTGGCCTAATATCGTGCAGGGCCAGGCCAACCTGCGCGAGGCGGTCCGGCGCACGCTCGAGTTCCGCGGCGAGGACGGACGCGCCTATCGCCTCAACGACCGGATCGCGACGCTGGTGGTCAGACCGCGCGGATGGCATCTGGTCGAAAAGCATGTGCTGGTCGACAAAGCGCCGATCTCGGGCAGCCTGTTCGATTTCGGTCTCTACCTGTTTCACAACGCCGCCGAACTCGCCGCGCGCGGCAGCGGTCCCTACTATTACCTGCCCAAGATGGAGAGCCATCTAGAGGCGCGCCTCTGGAGCGAGGTCTTCAAGCACGCCGAGCAGCGCCTCAAGTTGAAGCCCGGCACTATCAGGGCGACGGTGCTCATCGAGACCATCCTGGCCGCCTTCGAGATGGAAGAGATTCTCTACGAGCTGCGCGAGCACATTGTCGGCCTAAACGCCGGACGCTGGGATTACATCTTTAGCATCATCAAGAAGTTCCGTAATCGGCTAGGACTCGTGATGCCCGATCGCGCGCAGATCACGATGACCGTGCCGTTCATGCGCGCGTACACCGAGTTGCTGGTCCGCACCTGTCATAAGCGCGGCGCCCATGCGATCGGCGGGATGGCGCAATACATCCCGAATCGCCGTAAGCCCGAGGCCAACCAGGCGGCGCTGCAGAAGGTGCGTGACGACAAGGTTCGCGAATCGACCGACGGCTTCGACGGTACCTGGGTAGCGCATCCGGACCTGGTGCCGGTCGCGCGCGAGGTTTTCGATCGTCATCTCGGCGACCAGGCGCATCAGAAACAACGGCTGCGAGAAGATGTAAATGTCACTGCCTCGCAATTGGCCGACTTCAGGATCCCGGGCGGCGAAATCACCGAGTCAGGCCTGCGCAACAACATTACCGTGCCGATCCAGTATCTCGCCAACTGGTTGAACGGCCGCGGCGCAGTCGCGATTTTCGATCTGATGGAAGACGCGGCGACCGCCGAGATCTCGCGCTCGCAAGTGTGGCAGTGGATCAAGTCGGCATCGAAGCTCGCGTCGGGCAAGCTGATCGACCAGGCGCTCTTTGACGCGATGCTTAACGAGGAGCTCGGCAAGCTCGACCCGCAGTTCGCCACCGAGTATCGGCAGGGTGCGGCGCTCTTCAAGCGGCTGGTTAAGGACGACTTCGCCGATTTCCTGACCTTGGTCGCCTATCCCGAGCTGGAGTAAGTACGGCCCATTCGCGAACTCGCGAGGCGACCAGCCTTCAGCGCGCCGCATCGCGAGGATTGAACCTGGTTCGTCCGGGACGGGAGAAATTCCTTCAGCCTGTGGTGAAGGGTGAGGCAGCACGAACGAGGACCATAAGCGACTGGGCATCGTCGGCATCGGCAAACTGGGCGGCCGCCAGCGCCAGCGCCTGCGCGCGCTCGGGTCCAAGCGCGGGGTCCGCCAGCGAATGGAATTTTCGGCCCAGCCGTTCGGCATCCGGCTCGGCGGCGCGCCCGCCTTCTTCGAATCGGCGCCCATCAACGAGCTGAATTTCGAGTCGCGCAGCGAAGCCTTCTAGATCGGCATTGACGATATAACCGATGCGGCTGGCGAGCGCGATCAACGCGGGGCGATTACGTGCCGGCTCAGCGAGCGTCGCGAGATCGACGCGGCCGTCGAGAAGCGCGGCCGCGACATGGAATGGCAGACTCGCGATCGCCTGGAGCATCGTCGCCGGCCGGATCTTCTCTGCCGCCGGCTCGCATACGATCGGCACCGCCCATGGTGCCACGGTGCAGACTACACTTCGCACCTCGTCCGCCTCCAGTGCCAGCTCGGCCCGCAGCTCCAGCGCGAGATCGATATACGGCTGGATCACATGCGCGCACGGGTAGAGCTTGAAGAGCGCCGTATCGCCGAGCCATCGTTTGCCGAGCTTCGCGCCGATGGCGTCAAACTCGACCGGCGGATTACCGAGAAAGGCGGCGTACAGATTGTGGCGTCCATCGAGCGCGCCGGCCGGTCCGCGAAATCCGTCCGCAGCCAGTTGCGCGGCCAGGATGCCGCCGAAATTTCCCCAGCCCAGATGGAGCCACTTCGACCAGGAGCCGTCGGCCATAAACGCCATCAAGCTGCCCGCCATGCTGGCCGCCAGCCCGACTGCGGCGCCGGAGGATTGGGGAGAAAGATGCATCAGGCGCCCGGCAACGAAAGCGGAAACCATCGGCGCGAAAATTCCGGTGGCATGGAAGCCACGCTCATGGAAGCGCCGGCCGCCGGCCCGTGCGACCCGCGCCGCGATCTCGTAGCCGCCGGCGATCGCGGCCAGAATCTCCGCCCCCGAGGCTCCGCGCTCCTCGCCAACCGCCAGCGCCACCGGCACTACTATGCTGCCGGGATGCACCACGGAGTCCGGGAAGGTGTCGTCATAATCGAGGCAATGCGCGATGATCCCGTTGGCGAACGCTGCCCATTCGGCCGGCACCCGAGCGGCGCATCCAGCCACGCTCGCGCCGCCGTCGGCGCGGCTTTGAAGCGCGCGCCGCTGCGCGATCGCCGCGGCTTCGGAGTCCGCGCCGCCCAACATCAGGCCGAGCGTGTCGAGCAGGCGGAGGCGAGTCAGGCCGCGCTGCGGCTCGGGCAGCGAACGCCATTGGAGCCGGCTGAACCATTCAGCCAGGCGCATCGACAAGGGCTCGGCGGCCGCCATGCTCACCACGCCATCCGCAGCAACGCTTCGATTTCCCCGATGGACGTTGGGATCGGCACGTTGGCCATCATGTAGTCATGGGCCGCCTGTTGCGCGATTTCGGCCAGCTCGCTGGAGGGTATCCCGAGGTCGCGGAGCTGCCGTTTGAGCGGCAGCCGCGCGATCAGTCTGGTCATCAAATCGGCCGCCGCCCCAGCTTCATCGACTCCGCTGATGGCCTCCGCGCCCATCGCTTCCAGCACCAGCCGCTGGCGTTCACCCAGCACTGGCATGAAGCGGCGCATCGCCGGCGCCAGCAGGATCGAATGCGAGACGCCATGCTGGAGACCGTAGCGGCCACCCACGATATGGCCGAGCGCATGCACCACCGAGACCATCGAGTTGATCGCCGCGACTCCCGACATCGAGCACGCCACCTGGCATTGATGGCGGACGTCGAGGTTTTGTGGCTCTTCGATCGCGCGCGGCAGGTTGCGATAGAGCAGGCGCAGCGCATGCAGCGCGAGGCCTTCGGCAAACGGATTTCGATTCGACGAATAGAGCGACTCGATGCAGCGCGCGACCGCCGTCATACCGCTGGTTGCGGTCAGAGTCGGATTGGTATGGATCGCCATCTCGGGATCGAGAATCGCGGCGTGCGGAATTAACGTATCGTCCCAGAACAGCAGCTTGCGGCGTTGCTTCGGGTCGCGGATGCCCGCGGTCGGCAAGACCTCGCTCGAGGAGCCGCTGGTGGTCGGAATCGCGATATGTGTGATAGTCGCACCCGCCATCAGCTTGCGCTGCATGGTACCGTCAGGCAGATAGCGAATGACGTAAGGTTCGAGCGCGCCGGCGGTCTTATGCAACAACGCCGTGCCTTTGCCGGCATCGATCGCGCTGCCGCCGCCGACGCTGACCAGCGCATCGACCTCAAGCGCATTCACCATCGCGACGATTTTCTGAACCATCGGCAGCGGCGTGTGCGACGCCACCTGGTCGAAGACTCCGCAGCAAAGATTGCCCAGCGCGGTCCGTACGCGGCTTAAGATCGGGCCCGAGGCGACTGTCTTTCCGCATAACACGAGAATACGGCGCGCGCCCAACCCGGCGGCCACGGCGGCCAGCGTATCGATGCTACCGGTTCCGAGAATCAGCCGCTTGGGCCAAGTCTCTACGCGAATTGGACTCATCGGATTTTTGATTCTTTCGCGCAACGATCAGAACTGGTCGAGAATAGCCTGAATGCGCGCGGGATGCCGCACCGCCGAAAGCGCGAGCATCAGCAGAATACGGGCTTTGAGAGGACTCAGGTCGCCGGCATTGAGAAAGCCGTCGCGGGCCGCGTCCGCCGCCGGCTCGACAATCCCTTTTATCGCGCGGCTCGCCAGCACCACCGCCACGCCGGCGCGCACTGCCTTGGCCAGCACTGCGCGCTCGAGATTGGCTGGGCGTCCCGGAGGCAAGCCGGCAGAAACGATCCCGCGCGCGCCGGCAGCCGCTAGCGCCTTGACCGCGACGCCGTCCGCACCGGCATATGAGTAGATGATATCGACCCGCGGAAGTGAGCGCAGGGTGGATAACCGCCACGGACGCCGCATCGGTATCGGAACGGGCCGGTGGCGCAGTACGATCTGGCCGTCGGCGGCGATGCGCGCGAGCGGGCCGTACTCGGGACTCTGAAAGGCGTCGAGATCGTGGTTGGCCAGCTTGGTGACGGAGCGCGCGTCATGGATGCGATTATCCATCACCACCATCACGCCGAGGCCGGCAAGCGCAGGGCTGGCGGCGGCAAGCATCGCGGCGCGCAGATTCGGGGCGGCATCGCTGCCGGCCGTGTTAGGCGGGCGCTGCGCACCGGTAATCACGATGGGCTTGGGCGTCACGACCGTGAGCGCCAGGAACCACGCGGTCTCCTCGAGGGTCGCGGTGCCGTGCGTCACGACCACGCCCGCGAGGTCGCGGCGTCTGACCAGTCGTGCGATGAGCTTGGCCAGCTCAAGCCAATCACCAATTCCGATCGCGGTGCTGCCGATGCGCCGAAACGGCACCAGTTCGAGCCGCACCTCCGGAAGCGCCTCGGCGATCTCGCCCAACACGGCGGAGGCGTCGCGTACGATACCCGACTCGGCGTAATCGACCCAGTCGTAAGCGGCGCGACCGACCATCGCTATGGTTCCGCCGGTGCTGACCAGGGCAACCTTTTTACGCGAGCTGCTCCGGCGCGAGGCGGCCACTCAGTCTGCTGCCTCCGGAAGCAGAACCATGATTGCTTCGCCGTCGATTCGGACCGGGTAGCTCGCGACGTCGCGGAGCGCGGGAGCTCCTAGCGCGCGTCCGGTGCGTACATCGAACAGGCCGGCATGCAAGGGACATTCGATGACTTCGTCCTCGAGAACGCCCTCGCTGAGCATGGCCTGGCCATGGGTGCAGATATTATCGATAGCAAAGAACTGATCGCCGACGTGGAATAGTCCGAGCTTTCGGCCCGCGACTGTGACCGCGAGTGTATCGTGCCCGGCGAAGTCGGCGAGGGCGGCGGCTTTTGCCCAGGTCCCGGCCATAATGGTTCTCTCCCGGCCTCACGCGGTCTCGTCGGCAGCCTTCATTGCGACCTGGTAGAGCACGCCGGCTTCGCTGACGCATTGCCAGCGGTGGGGCTGACCTTGGTCGATAGCCGCGGCCTGACCGGCCTCGAGCACGCGGGTCTCGTCGTCGAAGATCAACTCGAAGCGCCCGGTCACCACAGCGCCGACCTCTTCGGTCCAGCCGGCGGGCGAAATCGGGGCCGCAATCGTGTCGCCGCGGCGGCAAACGGCGACCGCAGTAACCAAGGTCTTGCCGGCCTGCGCGATCGAGGCCGACTCGCGGTGCGCGACGGCGCTCGCGATCGCGTCGGCGGAACCGAGGAGTTTACAGGCATCCATAATCAGGTCCCATCAATCGTGTTTTGGAGGCGGGTCGGCGAGCGGATAAAACGGCTTCGCGTCCTTGGCGACGAACTCGGCGCGCGGCGGCGATACCACGTTAAGCCGCATCGAGATCCCTGCGGCCCCAAAACGGTTGGTTCCATAATGCGCACTTCCGGCTGGAATCAGGAGCACGTCGCCGGTTTCCATCCGAAACTCCGCGCCAGGTACATCGTCGGGCTGAAAGACCGAGCATCCACCCTCAATCTGGAATGAGGCTTCCTCGCCATGGCTGTGCGGCCTGCCCTTGAGCGAAACGCCGCCCGGGGACACGAACTTGACGACCGAGACGCTCATGCGCGGCGTGGAAAAATTTTTGGTATAGAGCCCGCCTTCAACCACCGGCAGCAGGTCATCATCGATCGAGAAGATTCGGCAGCGTGACATCGGAGCACATCCTACATGCGCGGGCGCAAGGGGAAACTCTCGTCGGCCACGAAGCGGCGCGTGTCGTAGCCGTCGGGAACCTGCGCGCTATGGTAGAACTCGACCACCGGAGCGACTTCCGCCAGCGACAGCAGCATCCAGTAGAGCGGCTGCCACTGCTCGGGCATCGCGTCGAGCGGAAATTCGTTGAGTCGTGCAACGATTTCGTCGAAGCGCGCCAGCATCGCATCGGCGAACGCATCGATCTCAGCGACGCTGCTTTCGCAGCGATGATGATTGCGGGCGGTTTCGGTTGGCAGCGCCCAATGGGCGAACGGCTCGAGCGCGGCGAACTCGATCGGGAGCTTAGCGGGATTTGACATAGCGCTAGGCAAACGGGTGGCCGCTCTCGCCCTCGCGAATCAGGCGATCGACGACGTGCGCATTGTGACGAACCATCAGCTCGTAATCCTGCAGGATCATGTGAGTCTTGGGACCGGTCTCGCAACCGGCCTGAATCTGCTCCAGGGTGCCAAGGTCCTCGAGCAATACATCGCGCAGCACGCACTTCATGTATTCCTGGTAGAAGCGGCCGCCGGCATTTTTCATTTCGGGATAGTAGACGCGGGAATCAAACAGCGTCCGGTTGTGGGCGATCGGGCGAAAGTTGTAGGCCTGATAATAGTTGGGCCGGGTCGAAACATAGAAATCGGGAAAGATCACATTGATATCGAAGACCCAGTCGGGATCTTTTTTCCAATTGATCGCGGGCGGCAGGTCCGCGGCGCTGAATGACAGCTTGGTCGCGCCCCTGCCTGCCTTGAGCGCTACTGCGGCGATCTTGCCGACCCGCTGCGTACCGGCCTGTTTGGTCGATCCATCGACGGTGGTGGCCGCCTGCGGATTTCCATAAACCGTCTTCGGATTTCCCGCCATCGAGAGCCGGCGATGGAAATCGCCGCATAGACAATCGATCGGCAGCATGCTGCCTTCTTCGTCGAGGCGCAGCGCGTCGGCGATCGAGCGGCCGTGGACGTACCGAACGTGGTAGGTCTCCTGGAAGGCATCGAGCGCCAGCTTCCAGTTGCAATTCACCACCGTGCGCCATCGATAGCAGTTCGTCATCCGCTCAAAGGGATAGCCTTCGAGCCCGGCATATACCGGCCGCAGGAAATCGCTCAGCGAAAGGCTCGGATGTGGATCGATGTTGACGAAGATGAAACCCTGCCATACATCGGCGCTGGCGCGCGTCAGCCCGCACTGTTCGCGATCGAGGCCGGTGAAATACTTCTCGTCCGGGACCCCGACCAGCCGTCCATCGAGGTCATAGGACCAGCCGTGGAATTTGCAATTGAGCCGGCGCGCCGAACCGCGGGATTCGTAAACCACCTTGTTTAGACGATGCGAACAGACGTTGTGCAGCGCGCGGATTTTGTTATCGCGTCCCCGAACCACGATCAACGACGCGTCGGAAGCCGGCAGATCGGCTACCAGGAAATCGCCGGGCCGCGGAATTTCGGCTTCACGGCCGACGTGCTGCCATACGCGCTTGAAGATGTGGCGTTTCTCGAGCTCGAAGTAAGCCGGCGAGATATAGGGCTCGACCGGCAGCGGACCGCTCCCCAGCTCGGGATACCGCTCCTGCATCTGAGAGCTGGACGGGGCAGTTTCGTGATTTTGCGTCGTAGCCATCGTCTCCAATCAGTATAGTCGCTCCGATCGATGCGGCAAGCGGGTTTGACTTTGGGCCGCCCGAGCGTTACCGCAATGATGGCCGAATAAAACGCCGGCTTCAGCGTGAAACCGGCAATCGCGCGGGCAGTCCGGCCGCCGCAACCTGGGGTAAAGGCATGTCGGGAATCGAGCAGCGCAGATGGGTAATCGTTGGTGGCCTATTCGTAATCATAGTGATTATGTTCGGCGGTTTTCTGAACTTCGGAGTTTTCTTCGAACCGCTACGGACGTCGTTCTCATGGAGCCACGCCCAGACTTCATCGCTCCTCACCGCTCTGCTGCTCACGTTGACGATCGCGAGCCCCATCGTGGGACTGATGCTGGAGCGAATCGAGGCGCAAACCTCGATGATTATCGGCTCAGTTGTAGCCATCGCGGCCTACCTGATCGCTAGCCATGCCCATACTTACGGCACGATGCTGGCGGCATTCATGATCCTCGGCGTCGCGCTGGCAATGACAACCCTGGTCCCGGCGCAGGTGGTCGTCGCGAACTGGTTCGAGGAGCGGCTGCGCGGAACGGCTTTCGGAATCGCCGCGGCGGGCACCGCGTTCGGGGGATTCGCGATGGTGCTGGCGGCGGACGCGGCGGTGCGGCGATGGGGATGGCGTGGCGCCTATTTCGCCTCAGTCGTGCCGATCGCGCTGCTCGTTATCCCTGTCATCCTGCTGGTCGTACGATCGCGGCCGCCCACGGGACCGGCACATGCTCATTCACAAGCCGACCTGCCCGGCCTTGAGATCGGCGAAGGATTTCGCACCGGCGCCTTCTGGCTGATCATGGCAGCTTACGCATGCTATGGCTTCGCAGTCGGCCTACCGGTCGCCCATCTGATCCCGTTCTTTATCAAGCTCGGGCTGACGCCGCATGCATCAGCGATGCTCATCGTGTGGTACGAGCTCGTCGGCACCGCGGCGGCCTTGCTGATGGGCCTGTTTGGTGACCGGCTGGGTGGAAAATTCATCCTGTCGCTATGTTTCGTGATGATGGCGATCAGCTTTTGGGCCTTGCTAGGCGCGAGTTCGAGCGGCCACCGAATTCTGTTCGTAATCCTGTTCGGCTTCTCGGTCGCATCACCGACCGGTCTGCTGGCGTTGTTGCTCGCCCAGACCCTGGGGCTCAAGTCGTTCGGGTTCTTTTCCGGAGCGGGGCAGTTCGTACTTTTCCTGGCACTTTCTTTCGCCCCGTTCATCGGCGGCTGGATTGTGGACGTCACGCAGAGCTATCGCGACGCGTTTCTGCTATGTGCGCTGCTTGCCCTGATCGGCGCGATCGTGAGCCTTATCGTAGCGGTACCCAAACAGATCGCCGCGCAAACGGCGGGGTCCGAAGGCCTGGGTCTGAGTGCGTGATGAGTATCAAGTTCGGTCTGCGGCTGCCGGCCTGCGAACCGGTGCGAGCTATCGCGAAACAGGCGGCCCTCGCGGAAACCTCGGGCTTCGATTCGGTTTGGGTTCCCGACTCGCAATTGCTATGGCGTGAGGCCTGGATCACGCTTTCGGCAGTAGCGCTCGCGACCTCGAAGATCGGAATCGGCGTCGGCGTCACCACCCCGGTCACCCGTCATCTCACGGTCACCGCCTCCGCGATTACCTCGCTCAATGAGTTGTCGGACGGCCGCGCCAGCCTGGGAATCGGACAGGGCGACAGTTCGGTGCGGTTAATCGGCCTCAAGCCGTCCAGGGTCGCCGAGATGCGCGACGCGATCCGCACGATTCGGGCCTTTGGTGCCGGACAATGGGTCGATTTCGGCGGTCGTAAGCTCAGAATGAAGAGCGCCGAACGGCGCACCGCCGCGGCGCCAATTTATCTGGCCGCCACTGGGCCCAAGATGCTCCAAGTGGCGGGCGAAGTGGCTGACGGCGCGATGTTGTTGGCGGGTGTCGATCGCGACAACCTTGACTATGCGATCGGCAACGTCCGGACGGGGGCGGAGCGTGCCGGCCGGTCGCTCGGCGATCTCGATCTGATGCTTGGCGCCTACACCTATGTCGGCGCCGACTGGCGCGAGGCGCGGCGGCTCGCACGGCCCTACGCGGCGCTGTTCGCGATGCACTGGCCGGAGGCGCTAAAGGCTGTGGGCATCCAGGTTCCCGCGCCGCGTCCGATGCCGGAACTCTATCCGGACGTGAACCATTGCGAAGACTGGGATCGCGCGGTTGCGCTGACCGACTGGGTACCGGACGAAGTACTCGATCTGTTCTGCTCGAAATATACTTTAATGGGTACCGCGCGAGAGATAATCAGCAAGCTCGAGACCGTGGTCAGCCGCGGGGTTACTCACTTCTACCTGTTGGGCTTCAAATCTTACGAACTGCCAACCGATGTTGCGCAGGTTTTCGCGAAAGAAGTGATACCCTATTTCCGTTCCAAAGCTTAGCGCGCATGACTACTTTGGGACCTTGTTCGGGTAGCCGAGCTTGTCGTAGTCGAAGCCGCCTAGTTCCAATCGCTCAAGTGACGGATCCTGGGGCGAGGCATAGTACGCGCGGATCTCGGCGATCAGGCCGCGCTCGCTGAAAACGTACCATTCATCGCCGCGCAGAATCTTGCCGTCCTTGCGCTTGAAATGGGTCCATTCAATCACCGCCTGGCGCGAGGCGGGGTCACACAACACGCGGTCCACGGTCCAGTATGAGCCGATCGTTTTGACGAAGTGCTGCCAGCGCTCGGCGATCGTGTTGGCGCCGCGGAACGGACCGTTATACATGCCGGGGGGAAAGTAATGCACAGCGTCGGGCTCGAAGTACTTCGCGATACGTTCCGGGTCGCCAGAATTGCAAGCCTCGAAATAGCCACGAATCTGCGCTTCCATGTAGCCTTTGGTCAATTCGTTATCCACCAGGCACCTCGAAAATCGAAATACTGACTAGTCACGCGTCGCTAGATTTTCCCCAGCCGATGCGGCGTGTGCGGATGCGAGTGATCGAACTGCTCGTAGTGTTGCCGCAGCAAGTCCTTGCCGTAATCATTCCCATTCGGCGTCCGCACCAGGGTGTGGATGTGATTGCGGGAATGCTCGTCGTTGTCGAGCGCAATTCCCGGTTGATGGTCGAACTCGATCAAAATCACCGGACTGTGCACTCGATAATAGAATGGGCTCTGATCGTCGACATTTCCGATCCACGCGAAATAAGTTTCCTTGAGATGGTGTTTCACTTCTTCGAGCCTGATTTCGGCGTGACCGGGACGGACGCGTCCGATGTAGAGCTCGATGAGCCGCGTCAGCGACGCCCGCTGCTCGTCGGACATCTCGTCGTATCGGAGGCCTTCGTATTTGAGATGCACGTTATCGCGAAAGGCCGTGGTGAATGCGTCGAACGGAAGCTGCATCGCGATGGTCGCCTGCTGGCGCTGCGGGGCGCTGAAACTCTTCATGAGCGCCAGGCCCGACGACTCTTCCTCGTTGAATACGCGGGTGCCTGCGTACTTACCGCTCTCGGCGTAAACCGGTTCGGAGCCCATGAAGTTGGGAGTCATCACGATTTGATCGCTCAGGACGAAGCAATTGATTATCAGGTGATGGCCGTCTATCTGCCAGCCCCAGGGTTCCTCCGCCGAGGGCGCGCCGAAGATGCTCATCCAGTACATCCACTCGCCATACTCTTCGTTGCGGCCCGTGATCTCGCGAATCGTCTCATTGAGCTTCATCACGTCGCGCGCGGTTCGATAACCCGCGGCGCTCATGCTGGCGCGGATCAGGTCTAGCCCATGGCCGCGCTGCTCATCATTCAGATCGTCTAGACATACCCCGTGACGCACCAGGTAGGGATGCACGTTGCACCATAGCTCCCACGCCTTATCGTCAACACCGAAGCTGGCGGTCGCTTTCTGCTCGGCTGTCAAAGCGGTCAGCAAAGCGCGGGCGGCGTCGATGATCGGCTGCACGGAGACGCCGGTCTTCCGGATTGAGAACAAACCCGGCGTGACCTTGCCGTCGGGAGTGATGCCGACGAATGGGTTCTCGATGGTTTCCTTTGCGCGCGCCATGTAGGTGCGCAGCACCCCTTGCGGCGGCAATTCAAAGGGATGCTTGGCGGGAGTTTTCGGACGCGTGGTACGGGGCCTTAGATTTGCCATCGATGACTTCCTCTCTATCTTGCTCTAGGACGGAGCGGATTGGCTGTCAAACGCGGATGAGACCCGCGTCACAGCCTGGTCGCGCGACGATCGGAGTCACGCAGGAGATCGGTCGCAATAATCATCGCGGCCGCACCCACCGCAGCGGACTGCCCGGCGGGTGCGGCCGTTGCTGACGCATCGTAAGAGATCGAGCGCGGCGGCGGAAGGTTCGCGATCTGGCGCTCGACTCCGTCCGATGACCGCTGTCTATGGCTGAGACGCCAGCTCCCGGAAAGGCGGACCAGCAAACTGTCGTCGCACTGTTCGGGCCCGATCCCAGATCTCTCGTGCCCGTCTCTAGAGTGCCATCGCTATTGGCCGGACCTTAGAAAAATCCTCACTGCATCCCGGGAGCCAGGCGCTCGGCGTTCAACCTCGGACCAATAGTAACCATCCGAATGTCTATTTCTCAAAAAATTGAAGCACTACCCGGTTGAACTCGTCGCGATGCTCGACCTGCGCCCAGTGTCCACACTTCGAGAAGATATACATCCTGGCGTCCTGGAATTGGCGCAGCATGATCAGCCCGATATCGAGGGCGCCCGCGCGATCGTCCTGACCCCAGATTATCAGCGCCTTCGCTTTGACCCGCGTTAGCTCGGGATAGAGATCCTCGAGCGGCGGAAAATAGTCGCGGAACAGTTCTACGCTATCCGGCACCGCACTGGCTTCATAGCGTTCTTTGACCAGCGCATCGGTCATGAAGCCGTGATCGTAGGTCAGGCTCTTTATCAACTGGCGCATCTTCTGAGGCGATGGGCCTTCGTCCTGATAGTACTCGACGATATTCCGTATCGCTTCGAGCGGCATCGGCTGGAAGACGGTGCACTTGATCGGCGTACTGCCGATTATCACGAAGTGATCGACTTTCTCCGGGTAGTCAATCGCGAGCTTGATCGTTACCTGGCCGCCCATCGAGTTGCCGATAAAATGCGCCCGCTTCAGGTCAAGGCGATCCATGAACTCCTTCATGGTCCGCGCCACGAAGGCCAGCCAGTTGCTCGCCACGCGCGGCTTGTCGGAGCGGCCATAGTCGGGCATGTCCACCAGGATGGTACGATAATGCTTGCAATACTCGCCGTAGTTCGCCTTGAAATTGCTCCATGCCGAGGCGCCCGGACCACCGCCGTGCAGGCAGATCAGGGGGTAGCCGCTGCCGCCTTCCTGGTAATGGATCTTAACCTCGCCGGCCTGGACGAATTTGCTTTCGGGTACCTGCTCTTCCATTCTCATTCTCCCACAATCGCTGCGTTAAACTGGATATGGGTAGGCTATACAGGCTTTTGCTCAGGCGCAAATCCTCCGGCTATCAAGGCGATGCTAAGTGCGCGGAATCAGCTCAAAACTGCGGGCCAGCAGCTCGTAAGAATGCATCCGCGCGGCATGACTATGGACCACGGTGATCGCCATCAGTTCGTCGAGCTGTAACTGCTCCGCGATAGCCGTGAGCCGATCATGCACCCGATCAGGCGTGCCGACGACGTAGCGCGGCCATTCGCTCTGCACGACCGGATCGCGCGCCGTGCCAAGTTCGATCAAGGCCTCTTCGGGCGCGGCGATCCGCCGCAGATCGCCTTGCCTGATTCGCCGCCTGAACAAACGCGTGCTCGCGAATAGCCGCTCAGCCTCGGCGTCGCTGTCGGCGCAAATGACTCCCAGCGCCAGGATCGCGCGCGGCGTCGAGATGCGTCCCGAAACGAAATGTGATCGGTAATACTCCACGGCCGACCGGGTCGGTTCGGGATCGATGAAATGAGCAAACGCATACGGCAGCCCGAGCTGCGCCGCCACCGAGGCGCTCCACAGGCTCGAACCGAGCAGCCAAATCTCGGGCCCGCCAGGCATCTCGGGCGCGACCCGGATGCGGCTGAAAGGATGGTCAGGCGGAAAGCTGTGGTCGAGAAACGCAAACAACTCAAGGAGGCGTTGCGGAAAATCGTCGCTCGCTGATTCACGCGCGCGTTCGGCGCGAAGTGCGAAGGCGTCGAGCGGGGTCCCACCCGGCGCCCGTCCGATCCCAAGATCGATCCGGCCCGGATACAGAGCGTGGAGCATCCGGAATACCTCGGCGACCTTCAGGGCGCTGTAATGCGGCAGCAGGATTCCGCCGGAACCGACCCGGATGTGCGAAGTCGCGGCGGCCACCAGAGCGATAAGAATTTCCGGCGCCGGGCTTGCCAACGCTTCGATCGCATGATGCTCCGCGATCCAATAGCGCTCGTAACCGAGCCGATCGGCCAGGCCCGCGAGTTCGATCGTATTGTGGAGCGCCTGCGCCGGGGTGGAACCCGCCGGAACGGGCGCTTGATCGATAACTGAAAGTTTCACCGCTTTGGCCGCTCGCCCCGCATCGCAACCGTTACGATAGCGATGCGGAACGGTTCGGGCTATATAGACATCGCCGGCAACAAACTTAAGGAGGCAAAGCGCGCGATGAAACTATATGGATCCGCCATGTCCCGCTCGGCCCGCGCCTTGTGGGCGCTCGAGGAACTCGGTCTCAAGTACGAGCACGTACCGGTGGAAGTGCCGAAAGCCGGGGGTCCCGAGATTCTAAAACTCAACCCCAACGGCCGCATCCCGACGCTGGAGGATAACGGGTTCGTGGTATGGGAATCGATGGCGATTAACCTGTACCTCGCGGAGAAGTACGGGAAAGCTCCGTTCTGGCCGGCCACACCGGAAGGGCATGCCCTGGCCTCGCAGTGGAGCTATTGGGGGATGATCGATATCGAGCCGAGTCTAATTACCATCCTGCGCAACCGCATGTTCCTGCCGCCGGACCAGCGCGATCAGAAGGCGGAGCAGCAGGCGATCGACGCGCTTAACAACGGGCCGCTGAAGATCCTCGATGCTCATCTCAAGCGCAGCAGCTATCTGCTGGGTAATGATTTCACGGTCGCCGATCTCAACCTGGCGTCGATTCTCAGCCTGGCTACCATGGTGAAGCTGGATTTCCCCGGCACGCCAACCGCAAATGCGTGGTTGCAGAAATGCCTATCGCGCCCCGCGAACCAAAAGGTCCATGGCATGAAGTGATGTTCGAATGAGCGGACTGGAACGCCGGCCCTGAATGAGGCCGGCGTTCCAAGCTCTGCATCTCATTCGGGAGCGAGAAAAATTTCTTCCGGCCGAAGCATACGATGACAGGTCCCCTGTTCGTATGCGTAACGGAGGAAAGTTTCGAGGGTGGTTCGATTCGGCTCTACGCCGTACGGCCAGTAGTTTGATCCGAACAGCCGACTGGAGACCTCCATCGCGCCGGCTGAATCGATGATCGGCAGCAGCGATGCGTCGGCATCGCGCAGGCGTTCGAGGCTGCGCTGCTTGGCGGCCTCGAAGGCTTCGCAAAGGCTCCGCACGGCCCAGCGATGGTCGCGCGCGACCTCGGCTCTGATCGCAATTACGTGCATGATCGGAAAGACACCGGTTTCACACCAATAGCGTTCTTCCAGACGCATGAATTGCGGCAGCAATCGGATCACGGCGCCACTGCCATCCTCAAATCCTTGCGGTGGATGCGCTGACATTACTGCATCAAGCTCGCCCGCCAGCAGCATCGCATTCAAAGAACGATCGGCGACCCGCGTCAGCGACAGACCCTTGGGAAGCCGCAATTCCACCTTCTCTGCGCGGCCCGGCTGGTTCACGCCCGCCTGAAACCATGCAATCTCCTCGAGCCTCAGGGCTGCATGATGGGCGAGGTAGCCGCGCGAGTAGATCGCGGCGGTCTGCGCCCATTCCGGGATACCGACTCGCGCGCTCCTCAGTTCTTCAAGGCCGTTCAACTTTGAGTCGCGCCGTACGTAAATTGAGGAGAGCCGAAAGACCCGTGATGGAAAGACCGGGATCGCAACCAGCGAATCGTCGCCCTGCGATCTCATCGAGGAATACTTGCCGAAGGACATCTCGGAGACGTCCCATTCGCGGTAGCGCGTGAAGCGATGGAAAATCTCCTCGATGCCGAGTTCGAGACCGACCAGCCGGATGCCGTCGGGTTCGATCAGTCCGCGCGTCAGATCGCGGGTGTGATCGTAGTCGCTGATCGCGAGTGATAGTTGGATTTGATTCATCTAACAGGCGTCCGGCCGCCTCTATCAATGATCGGGTTCAGGCGGCGACCAGCGCGTCCCCGGCCTCCGCGATCCCGTTGAGGTAATGCTCCCACACAATCAGATTGGCCCGGCACGCTTCGATCACCTGATCGGCCATATGCAATTCGCCGGCGAACCTGGCGACCGCGTTCCACCCAAGATCCGAGTGTTCGATGTCGGCCTTCTCGTGCACGCCGAAGAAAATCAGCTCTTGATCGTTAAGGCTGAACAGCTTTGACCAGCGTGTGCGTTCGAAGCCGAACCATCCGAGCTGCCGGAATTGTCCCTCGCCATAGCCCGGGACGTTGATGCGCTCGGCGCAGGTGTTCGCAATCAGCCCCTCCAGCCAGTGGCGATTCGACATCAGTGAATCCCACGCAAGCCACGCCATCCTTGTACTGGGCAGAGGCTGTGCGTTGCTGATCCGTTCGCGATCAAGACCGATGCGCACGCCCAAGTCCTCGAGCAGCAGCCAGTGCGGCCGTCCGTCGCCGAATTCGTGGTCGGCGATCAGTTCCTGCGTGCAGGCTTTGATAATCGCGATGCGCGTTTCCCAGTCCGGGCAATTGGTTGCGACCCGCAGTTTGAGCACGGAGTTGCGCTGGCGCGTGTTGAGCCGATGTTGCAGCACGAACATCGTGGCCCGGCCGCGCGTCAATGGCTCGCGAAACAGCCGCGTTCGTAGCGCGAAGTCGTGCACCAGTTCGTCGAGATTTTTGACTACTTCACTGGACGCCATCGGGATCGCCTCGCATGAATCACGGCTCAAGCCGTTCAAATCTTGAAGAAGCTCTGCGCTTCGCGAGCGAACAATTCCTCGGGCTGCAGCAACCGCGCGGCGACGCCCTGCTCGTACGCGTATTGAAGAAAACCCTCGAGCGTCTTCCGATTCGGCTCGATTCCGTACGGCCAATATTCGTCCGGAAAGAATTTCCTGCTCTCCTCGGCCGCCGCAAAATGCCATACGATCGGCACGCGCGAGGCCGTGATCTCAAACATCCGGTGGATACTGCGGCGCTTGGCTGCTTCGAAAGCCTGATAGAGGTTCATCGCGATCCATGGGTTCTGCCGCAGGACCTCGCGCTTGATTGCCACCAGGTGCATCACCGGGATGATGCCGGTGGCGCGAAAGTAGTCTTCCTCCAGCGCGCGATGACCGGCGAAGCGCACCACGGCGGGATTATCGGTGCGGTAGATTGAGGGCTGGGTCGCAGTCAGGATCGCGTCGAGCTCGCCCGCCTGAAGCATCGCTTCAAGCGTCTGTCGTTCGAGGTGCGTGATCTTCACGCCCTGCGGCGGCTCATATTTCATTTTCTCAGTGCGGCCTGCCTCCCGCAGACCGCCTTGGAACCATTCGATGGCGCTCAATGGTACGCCGCAATGATGCGCGAGGAAGCCGCGCGCGTAGACGCCGGCGGTCTCGATCCATTCCGGCACCCCGACCCGCTTGCCGTGGAGCTCGTGGGGGGTCCGGATGCCGCCGTCGCCGCGCAGGTAAAAGGCCGAGGTCCGAAAGACCCGCGAGGGAAAGACCGGGATAGCGGTGATGGTCTCGTCGCCGCGGGTAATCAGCGCGACGTAATTGGCGAACGACATCTCCGAGACATCCCACTCGCGGCTCCGCGAGAAGCGCCAGAAGATTTCCTCGACGGTAAAGTTGAGCCGCACCAGTTCGATACCCTCCGCCTGCACGATACCGTCGGTGAGGTCGCGAACGTGGTCGTAGTCGCTAATCGCGATCGAAACTCGAACTCGGTTCACTCACTTCCTCCAACCCGATCGGCGGGATTTGCGAACTGTGGCAGGCGTAATCAGATTCCCGGATCGATTACCGGCTTCAACTCGCGCATCGCGGCCATTGATTGAACAGCCTCGGTGGCGCGCCCCAGCGAATAGATGTTCGAGATCAGGCGTTCGAACGGATACTTCTCAAGGTTCGATTCCAGGAACTTCAGCGCGCGGTAGTAATGCGGAAAATATCCCGAAATCACACCGGTCACTCTGAGATGCTTGGTTGCGATCGCGCCGGCGCCGATCGTCACCGGCGTGCCGTTGGCGGCCAGTCCCATAATCAAGACCCGGCCCCCGCGTCGCACCAGATCGATCGCCTCGGGCAACGCGGATGGCACGCCAGCAGCTTCGATCACCACGTCGGCGCCGCGGCCCTGGGTCCATTGCATGACCATCTGCAGGCGATCGGATGCCGAGGGAACCGCTTCGATATCAATGGTCCGCGAGGCGCCCCATTGCGTCGCCAGCTCGAGCCGCGAGACCGGCGCGCCGATCGTAATGACCTGCCCGGCGCCCGCCTCCTTGGCCATCACCGTCGACCACAGGCCGACCGGACCCGCGCCTTGCACGACTACCGCATCCTGGGTGGTAATTCCGCCGATTCGTTCGAAGCCGTGTACTGCAGTGCGCAGCGAACACGAGGAGGCTGCCGCGAGGCTGCTCGGAATCGCGTCGGGGACCTTGACCACATCGCATTCGGGCAATACGTAAGCGTATTCGGAATAGCCACCCATCAGGTGTGGGAAATCGTCACAGCTAAGCCATCCGTACATTCGGCGCCGGATACACAGCGTGGGTTCGCGCGCGACCCTGCAGAAATAACAATTGTTGCAGAACGCGTACGTCCACGAGATCCGATCGCCCTCGACCAGACGATTGCCGACCGTGTCTTGCTCGCGGCCCCGGCCGAGCGCGACCACCCGCGCAACGATTTCATGACCCTGGATGATCGGCGGCTTGGTCAGCGAGGCATAGTCGCCGCGCCATTGATGCACGTCGGTGCCGCAGACGGTGGTGTTTTCGACCTTGACCAGGATCGCGTTGGGCAACAGATCCGGGATCGTCAGTTCGCGGATTTCATGAGGCTGTTTATATGCGACCAGGACTGCGGCGCGTGATTTTTTTGGCAGGCTCAAGCTGGCACACCGTCCCTCGTAATATGTTTCGCTCTAGAGTTTAAAAAATGCGCGCGCGTTGCCACCCATTATCGCGGCCTTTTCCTCGCGCGAGAGCTCGGTGCTTTCCAGCGTCTCCTCGATCTCATGGGTCACGTCATTGAGATCAGCTTCATGCGGATAGTCGCTGGAGAACGCCAAGGTCTTCACACCTATGGTCTTCGACAAATAGGGCACGATCGAATCGTTGCCTTCGCATCCGATCAGTATGTTGCCCTCCTCCAGGATCTGGCGCAGACGCCTATGACCCGCCGTATCGTAATGGCCCTCAAAGGTTGAATCGCGGTGAATGCGGTCAAGGACAAAAGCGACCCATCCGCAGCCGCCCTCCAGGAAAGCGATTCGCAAGCCGGGAAATCGATCGAAGACGCGATCGAACACCAGCGAGACGAACGCGATCATCAGCGGCATCGAGTGATGCAGGATGTGTGACGCGGTCAGGCTGGAGAAGCTGTCGAGACCGATCCCCCTGTTCGAACCGCCATGAAACGCCAACACGCAGCCGAGGTCGGCGGCCTCGCGATAGATCGGCCAGTAGTATTCCTGCGCTACGTGCATCTGCAGCCCGGTGGACGGGAGCATCGCGCCGAGCAGACCAAGCTCCTTGACCGCGCGTCGCAGCTCCGCCGCGCCGTCCTCCGGATATTGCATCGGAATCAGGGCGAGCGGGTGCTGCCGGTGGTCGAACCTGGCGAATCTTTCGCTCACGTAGTCGTTATAGGCGCGGCAGATCAGCCGCAGGTAATCGCGATTTCTGAGCTGTCCGATGCCGAGTCCGTCGCTGGTGACCATCACCGTCTGCTCGAGCCCGGTCTTGTCGAGCAAGGCCTTCCAATCGGCCGGCGAGCCGGGCCGATGCGAACTCGCGTGCACGCGCTCACGATTCTTCGGGATCATGCCGCCCTCTGCGTAGCGCGTCAGATTGTGCACCCCGTCGAGCATCGGGAAAGCTCCCACGCAGGAAGCGAACGGGCGCTCCTTGCTCACCACCCAGCGGATCGATGGGTCCATGAAGGTCGCCAGATCGGAGAGGTCTTCCACGATATGACCATCGGCATCCATCAGCCGAATTGAGTTATCAACCGTCATCTACACTCCGTACATCGGTGATTTCGTCCGCGCGCGCCGGCTCCCCTCGCGGTGAACATCAAAATGGTAGCACTTCGTCGGGCGATCGACGATCGCACTCGAGCTCATCCGGCCTGCCGCCGCCCGGCGACGCTGGGGCCATGGGCGCTGCCGGCTTCGATCATCTGGCGCATGCGCACCGAGGCGGCATCAAGATTGATATTGATGGTCGCGGCAGCGGGATTCTCCAGCATCGCAGATTGCTGGGCCTCGATGATGATCTTGTCCTCATCGAAAATCCGGCGCGAAGTGGTTAGCAACTCCGCCGACAGCTGTTCATCCTCATGCAGAAAATTGCGGGTGAATGACCAGAAGTACCAGCACGAGTTTGCGGTCGCAGGCGTAATCGAATTGAGCTGCATCGCACTTACCCCCTTGCTGAGGTCACCGCCGGTCGCGCCGCTGTTGGCCTCGGCCACACCGATATGCAACACGACGTTGCAGGGCGGAACGAACCTGACGATCTGCCATCGATCGCAGCGGCCCTCGTAAGCTCGCGTGCGTTTCATCAGATAGCGCCAGAAGGGGGCGGGTTCATGATCGAGGATCCAGCGCGAAACCATCACACTCTCGCCGTCCGCAACAGTTTCGATCGGGCAGCTCGGGATCAGGGAGTGACCGATAGTCGTTTGATGAACCCAGGTTTCGTGGGTCAGGTCGAGCAGGTTGTCGATCACCAACCGGTAGTCGCACGCCATCGGCAGCAGGTCGCCGGTGAAAGTCCAGCCCGGATCGTCGTTCCAGTGCAGATCGGGAACCAGGGCCGAATCAGCGCGCGCCGGATCTCCGACCCAGATCCAGATCAGACGATGGCGTTCGATCACCGGATAGCTGCGGACGCGCGCCTGGCGGCCGGGAGCCTTCTGGCTGGGAATGCGGACGCACTGGCCGGATTTGTCGAACGTGAGCCCGTGATATCCGCACACCAGCAGGTCGCCTTCGAGCCGGCCGAAAGACAATGGCAACATGCGATGACAACACAGGTCTTCCAACGCGGCCGGGGTTCCGTCTTCGATTCGGTACAAGACCACCGGCCGGCCGCAGATGCGCCGGCTGATCAGCGCTCGCGACAGTTCGTGACTCCAGGCGGCAGCGTACCAGGCATTATCCATGAACTGCGGACTGTTCTTCGCCGACGCGTCCTCGATCGGCGAATTATTATCGTGCTGCATATTGCGACAAGATAGCCAGAGCAGCATCATTCGGCAATCAAAAAGTAAATCGGATTACACTTTCAAGACATTCTATATATCGAAATGCATATGCTCAGCCGAACGTGGAAGTCCTTGAACCGCAATCGCAAACCGTCTAACGATAGAAAGCAGTAGATGTTGCTCAACCAGAGTTCGCAAATCGAAACGAATGGCCGTCGGCCGCGAAGGAGAGATGCTCATTATGAAAACAGGAATAGGATCCAAAGCCGTGCTCGCAGGTATCGTGCTCACGCTTGGAACCGCCGGAATCGGCTTTGCGCAGTCCGCGAGCCAATCGATGCATAATGCCGGGGAAGATACCGAGAATGCGGCGGTGAACGTCTATCACGGCACCAAAACCGCCGTCAAAGACACTGACGTCACGACCAAGGTCAAGCTAGCCTTGCACGACGACGCGCTCACCAAGGACAAAGGTATTCATGTCAAGACTGTCGCGGGTATCGTGACGCTGCGTGGCAGGGTCGCGTCCAATGCGATTTCAGAGCGCGCCGAAAAAGTCGCCCGCGACACCACCGGCGTCAAGGGCGTCAGGAATGATTTGAGGGTCTCGACCGTCCACGCCTCCGCGCAGTAATCGCGTTTCACGCGCTCGCGCAAGCGAGAACTAGGAGTGCTTGAGAAAACCGCCGCCTGCGGCCAGCAAGGCGGCGGTTTTCATGGCCGCGAGCATGCTCAGATGCTGCGCCTTGCCTTGGCCTGCGATATCCATCGCAGTACCATGCGGCACGCTCAAGCGCACGAAATGCAGGCCCATGTAGATCGTACAGGCGCCCTCGAAGGCGGCCGACTTGAGCGCGATCTGTCCTTGGTCGTGGTACATCGAAACGATTGCGTCGAAGTGGCCGTCGAGGCCCTGGCGGAAAATCGAATCCGGTGAAATCGGTCCCTTGCAGTTGATGCCGCTCTGCTGCGCATCGCTGACTGCCGGCGCAATCCGTTCCGCGTCTTCTTCGAACATCGCATGCGGGTTGAGACCCGCGACCCCGATGCGCGGCTCGGCTATTCCCCAGCGGCGCAGAGTTTCATCGACCAGCCGAATCAGATCGAACACCGCCGCTCGGGTCACGGTTCCCGGCACGTCGCGGAGCCGGATATGCTCGGTGATCGGTACCACCCGCAGTGGTCCGCTGATCCGGAACATCCAGGTTCCGGGCGGCTGAAGATCATCGATACTTTCGATTTCGTTCGCGAGCTTGAGTGAGGTCGAATCGACCGGGCCCATGATCCAGCCGTCGATTGCATGCGCCTGCGCCAGTTGATCAGCCAACCGAATCCATCGCACGACGGCCCGCCCGCCGGCCGCTGAAGGCTGGCCGGTAACATACTCGCCCGGCCGGAGATCGCCGGGATCGAGCACTACCGCGGCGCGTTCGTCGAAGCGCGCTTCTTCGAGCGTGCGGACCACCTGCAGCCCGAGGCTCAGCGCCGATCGCTCGATCGCGCTTGCGATCGCGCGCGCATCGCCGATCAGCACCGGGCGGCAGAGTTTCTGCGGTTCGCCGGTGGCAACCGCCTTGGCGCACACTTCGGGCCCGATACCAGCCGGATCGCCGATCATCGCGGCAATTATCGGCCGGTGCTGTTTGGCGGTCGTCATCGAATCGGCAGCTAGATGAGAAAGGTCAGATTGCCCATCGGGCTATCATTATTCAGCAGCACGACTTTTTTTTCGCGAATCCTGAACCCGTCCGCCTGGCGCAGCAGCGTATGGAAGCTGCGCCCCATCCAGACGGTCTGGCGATCGAGCCGCACCTCGCCGAGCACGAAGTTCGAGCTGACGTTTACCCGTTCCGAATCCGCGTTCGTGATCCGCACGTTCGATATCACCCGCATCAGCCGCGACTTTGGTTTCTGCGCATGGGCGTGGCGGCCCTTGAGACGGAACAGCCGATCCTCGATCTGCTCGCGATGCTCAAAGATCAGCGAAACGTTGCGCCCCGGATCGATTTCATCGGCGTTGCACGGCACCCAGTAGAGCGCCTCCGCATCCCACAGCTCCATCCAGCGATCGTACTGATGGCCGTCCATGTATTCGGCTTCGGTGTATAGAAAATCCTCGACCGCGCGTAGCAGTTGTGAGTTCTTCTCCAAGCTCGCCACTCCCGCCCGCTCCTAGGCCCGCGTCGCTTCGCCGTTTGAGGCGTCGGGCTCAGTCATCAATGCGAGCCACTGCCCTACCTGCGCCCGCTGGGTTACCTCGTCGGTGACGTTGGAGACGATCGAGCCGTCGCTGTCGACGGTCTCGCGCGAGAGCCCGCGCGAGAGGTTAATCCACGGATTGACCTGCGCCATCATCCCGCGCTGCGCGCGTTCGAAAATTTCCGCATCATCCGGCGATCCCGCCGCGGCCGGCCCGTAGAAGGATTCGTGCTGGCGCAACCGCAGCGCGTTAATCTGCGGACTCACGCCCTTCAGCAGCACCGGGAACATCACCACTTCGGTCTCGCCGACGGCGAGCGGATTAATGATGCGAATCTGGTTATGGATGATCTGCATGTTGGGAAAAATGCCGATGTGCGGGTCGCCCGCGATCGCGAGCAGGAGCCGGGCGCGTTCCGCGCTGTCGCGCGCGAACATCGCGTCGATATATTCCTTGCCGCCCGGCACGGTTGCGAGGAACTTCGAGTAGTCCGGAAAATGCTCCAGCCGATGATTGCGCAGGTCGATCATCGCGTGGCCGTTGCCCAGGTCGCGCGCGTAGGTGGGCGCCTTGCCGTCGAACGGATCGGAGCGATGGGTCGCGCCCATGCCGGAATTCGCCTTGCGTTGCCACAACGCGACTACCGAGGCGTGTACGAAATTCGGATGGTAGCCGTCCATCCCGACCAGCTTCCAGTTGCCTTTGTAGACGGTCTTGTTGCAGCCGGCGTTGACGTCTATCTGGCGCTCGGGAGAAGCGTCGACCAGCAGATCAATCATCGCGGCGGCGCGGGCCAGGTAGTCGCGCAGCGATGGTCCCTCGTAGCTCAGCGAGGCGAACACGAAATCGCGATAGCTCTCGACCCGGGGCGCCGGTGTGAGCGAGTTTTCATCGGTCCGAAAATCCTCGCCGTAGCCTTCGGGCGCGGTGACGCTCAGCAGCTTTCCGGTGTTGTCATAAGTCCAGCCATGAAACCAGCAGCGAAACACTTTCTCGCGGCCTGCTTCGACCTCGCATACCACCGCGCCGCGATGACGGCAGCGGTTCATCAGCACGCGCACCACGTCGTCGTTACCGCGCACCAGGATTACCGGCTGCCGTCCGATCGTACGCAGGCGAAAATCGCCCGGCTGCGACACCTCGCTGGCGTGGCCGATATAGACCCAGGTGCGATGGAAGATGCGCTCGAATTCAAGCTCGAAGATTGCCGGGTCGGTGTAGATCGACGAATGTACCCGGCCACGCTCAGCCAGCCGTTGCAATGCAGAGGCGGAGTAACGGCTGTCGGGCGGTGCGGCCGTAGAGCCGTTGACGCTCGGAAATCCGTTTGAACCAGGCGCAATGTTTGCCATGACTACCTCTCTCTATGCCTCCAGCTATCGCGCGAGCGGGCCGGCAGATCAATCGGCCTGGTTGGTGACGGTCTCAATCGCACCGCGCACCCGTTCCGGGAGCGGTTTTGCCGTGACCCCCGACTTTGCAAGCAGCCTCGGCCGCGCAGCATCGGCCGGCCGGGTCGCCAGTTTCATCTCGCCGTTCACATAAAGGAAAAGCGTCCAGAAACTTCGCGACCACGGCACCACTGCGGCTCCGCCAGCGGCAGCCGCGATGGCTGGAATTATCATCTGAAAAAATTCCCCGGCGCTCAACAGCACGAGCGCTATCCATGCGACCAGCGCACAGGTGACGGCGACCGTGTAATCCATCACGACCGGCCCCATCCATTCGCCCGCATTTTGCCAGAACACCACGCCACACACCGGACACGTCCGGTTCATCGTCATATAGGTTTTGAATAGCCTTCCAGAGCCGCAATTCGGGCAGCGCCGCGCCAGCGCCCGCCGCATCAGCATGGTGCCCGATGGGCGTGACCGACCCGATTCTGCGCGCGCGTAATCATTCTGATCGTACTCCGACCAGGCCATCGCAACGATCAGAAACCCGCTCATTAAAGCGAGTACACCCACCACGCAAAAGGCGAGCAACAGCGCGACCGCGGCTTCCTGGTTCGTGGACATCACAACGCGCTACAGATGGCGCTCAAACCGATTCCCATAATTTAACCATCCGCCGCCGCTCAGCTTCACCTGGCAAGCGTCCGAAGCCGGCGGCAAGATTATCGGCCATGTGCGCGGGGTTGGCCGTAGCCGGAATCACGCAGGTCACCGCCGGATGCGAGACGATGAACTTCAGCAGGAACTCCGCCCAGCTCGCGCAATCGAAATCTGCGGCCCAGGGCGGCAGCGTGGCCTTGCGCACGCGGCTCATCAGGGTTCCGCTGCGAAACGGCAGATTGACGATTACGCCGACCCCGCGTTCGACCGCCAATGGCAGCACTCGCGATTCCGCCTCGCGCTCCGCGATCGAGTAGCCCAGTTGCACGAAATCGACCTGCTCATGCGCGAGGATCTCTGCCAGGGCCGGCAGAGCTGCACTCGTATAATGGGTGATACCGAGGTATCTCACCTGTCCTGCCTCTTTCATCCGGCGCAAGGTGGCAAGCTGCGTGCGCCAATCGACCAGGTTATGAATTTGGATCAGGTCGAGCGCCGGCGTGCGCAGCAGCGTGGCGGAACGCTTCATCTGCTCGATACCCTCCTCGCGTCCGGTCGTCCAGACCTTGGTTGCGAGGAAAGGAGTCTCGCGGGGCCGGAGTGTTGCCAACAGATCGCCGACCACGGCTTCGGCCCGGCCGTACATCGGCGAGCTATCGATCATTCTACCGCCGCGGGCGAAGAATAAACGTAGCACTTCGGTAAGCCGCCCCCGCGTCGCGGCGTCGTCGCCAATGTCGAAAGTGCTGAAAGTGCCGAGCCCGATTACCGGCAGCAGTTCACCGCTCACCGGTATAGGCCGCGTCATCATCTGCGTTTGCGATGGTGCCATAGCCTTTTCATTATAATGCATAGATGGGTATGAGGTCCCATCAGGGCACTATCACCGTTGCACGGTTGACGGAGCGGCGGCCATCCTTCTATGGTCGATGACATGAAAATCTACGATTTCAAGTTGGCACCAAATCCGCGCCGCGTACGGATATTTCTCGCCGAAAAAGGCGCCGAGGTCACGTACGTACAGGTCGATCTATTCGCGGGCCATAACCGCAGGACCGAGTTTCTGGAGAAGAACCCGCTCGGCGGCCTCCCGGTGCTAGAATTTGATGACGGCACCTACCTGGCGGAATCAGTCGCTATCTGTCGCTATTTCGAGGGCACCTTTCCGGAGCCGCCGCTGATGGGGATAAATCCGAAGGATGCCGCGTTCGTCGAGATGTGGAACCGGCGGATGGAGTTGGAGCTGTTCGGGCCAATCGGACGGGCCCTCCAGCATACCCATCCGATGTTCAAGGACCGAATCAAACAGTTCCAGGAATTTGGAGGAATCCAGCGCGAGCAGGCCCTGAAACAGCTTGAATGGCTCGACTCGCTGCTGGCGCAGCGTGAATTCATCGCCGGCGACCGCTATACGATTGCCGATATTACGGCGCAGGTCGCAGTCGATTTCGGCGGAGAGATGGTCGGGATATCGATTCCGGCTCACGCCCGGCATCTGAAACGCTGGCATGATGCGGTCGCCGCTAGGCCCAGCGCGAAGGCATAGTGCAGAGCAGCCGTCGCCGGCCGGGAACCCGGGCCGGGGGTGACTTGGTTTTACTGAACGTATGTCACAGAAATTATCAATTTATCCGAGTGAACTTGTCGCGCGGCGCGACTTTATTGCCGGTACGCTCGCGGCCGCCATCCTGCTCGTAGTTGGATACGAAGGCTCGGCCATCGCGCAGACCGATGGCGCTGCTCAGGCAGGTGGGGTCGAGCGTGTCTCGCTGGTCGAGTTCACTGATTCCGGCAAGCGAAAGGGGCTTGTTTCGATGGCCAAATTTGTCAAAAGCGATGCAGAATGGAGAAAGACTCTAACCCCCGAGCAGTACCAGGTAACACGCCAAAAAGGGACTGAGCGGCCATTCTCCAACAAATACGACGAATGGCACGAGCAAGGGATTTATCGCTGCGTATGCTGCGGTAACGCGCTCTTCAGCTCCGATACGAAATTCGAGTCGGGTACTGGATGGCCGAGCTTTTGGGAGCCCATTGCGCCCGAGAACATCCGCACCGAGAGCGATCGATCGCTGTTCATGGAGCGCGTCGAGGTCCTGTGCCGCGAATGCGATGCGCATCTAGGCCACGTCTTCAACGATGGCCCGGCGCCGACCGGATTGCGCTATTGCATGAACTCGGCGGCGCTCAACTTCGTGGCGCCTCCCAAGAAAGCCTGACCGAGCGGCGGGCCGATCTTCGCTCCGGCCCGCCCTCAGGATTAACCGCTACTTCATCAACCCGTCCGCTACATCACGATGGATCTTTAGCAACTCGGGAATTTTCTCAGGCAGTTCCCGTCCAAAACCGCATTCTGCTGAAATCCCGAAATCCTTCAGGTACTTGCGGGCCGCTTGCGCCCGACGCTTGGCGCCTTCCAGTCCGTCGGAGTTGACGACTCCCAGAAAAACCCGCGTATCACCAGCTTTGAGATCCTGCAGTGGTTTGAAATACGCCTCGTCATCGCGCTGAATCGGCACCGTAAACTGAACGTAATCGACCCGGCGGCCGGATTCAGCGATCGCCGCATTCGCGAATTTCACGCTGAGCGCGAGATCCTTCGGCTGGATTACAGGCTTCTTGGGAAACGTGCCGTAGCAGAAATGATATCCGAGCGCCGCCTTCTCGGGGGCATGGCGCGGCAGATTGTGCAGCGGGCGGATATATCGCGCCCAGACCGTCTCCGGCTGCGACCATGAGTAATAGGTACCCTCGGCTTCGAGCAGGTCGGTGCAAACGTCGAATTGGATCGCCAGGTCTTCGGCCGGAAGTTCACGGAAGATCGTATCGATTTCGCGTGCCAACACTTCTTCGTAGGCTGGCTCGACGATCGCCCGATCGCCCGCCTCCCTGAAAAACACGAACGTCGCATCATGGGGAAACGGGAAAGCGATCTGGAAGCGGACGCCCTTTGCGATCGCGCCCTCGTCGCGCGCTTTGCGGAAGGCGCGGTAAGACTTCACCGCCTCCTCAGCATAGCCCAGCTTGTCGAAGTGGATGCTCTTGACGCCATCTTTCAGCTTGAACGAGAAAAAGTCGTCCATGCTGGTCGGTTTCCACCCGTCCTTCGGATGCGACAGCGTGACGACCGATGGATGGCGAAAAAAAGTATGATAGGCGACGTAGAGGATCCAGTAGGAGCGATCGCCAACCTCGCCATCGGGCAAGCTCGCGACGTCATTGCCCAGCAGCCTGCCGCAGGTCCTGAAGACCTCGTCCACAGTTTTCAGTGGGACGCTGCCGACCAACAGAACATTGCCTTTCGGATTTGGCATTTTTTTCTCCTTCCAGGCTTCGGGTTTCTACGCTTTATCGAGATATGTCCACCGATACCGCGATTCGCAAGCGATTTACAGAGTCGACTGTGCCTTTAGGCCGGCCGCCGCGTCGATTGCTAATCCGTGAGCGTTTCGAGTATCTGCCCGACTCTTGAGGCGGCGCGGCGCTCCACGAGCCGCCGCTCGGCGATCACTCGATTGCAAACTGCACCTCCAGGCGGCAGATAACGCAGATTCGATTCCGCACTGCGTGCCGCAGCTCGTACCGCAGCTTCGAGAATCGCGGCGGCGGCCGCGAGATCGGCCGCGACTGCCGAATGAACCAGCGGCGCTGCCTGCGCGCAAAGCTCGAGACCGGCGGCGGCCGCGCGCGCGATCTTCAACGGCGTCTGGATTGCTCGTGCCAACGCAGCCTCCCTCGCGCGCTTGAGCAGTTTCGCTGCGGTCCGCGACCGGCGGCTCTTCAGGTAAGCTTCGAATGCCGCCACATCGAGATCAGCATAGGTGAGCATCTGCGACGAGGATCGCTTGGCTGTCCGTAGCAGATTGCGGAGCCCGGCACGATCACCGGAGGCCGAAGACTTTTTCCGGGCGGTGACCTCGACCGTCATCGCCACCAGGCTCAACGCCAGGCTCGCCGAGATCGCTGCCACGGCGACGCCGGCGGGAGTCGGTCCCGTAGCAACTTTCAGGCGAAGCTGTTCGAGCGACAATTTCGAGAGCGTAGCCACCATCGTCGAGGCTCCGCCAGCAGCCCGCGCAGATCAATTCGGTGCCGCGGCGCTATGACAGTCCGGTTATGCGGCCGGTAACCGGATCGAGATCGACGTCGTAGAATCCGGGCCGAGTTGGCAGGCCGGGCATCGTGCTCATGGTGCCCAGCAACGGATAGAGAAAGCCCGCGCCGACACTCGCGCGCACATCGCGCACCGGCACTACGAAGCCGCTCGGCGCGCCCTTCAGGTTGGGATCGTGACTGAGGCTTAGATGAGTCTTGGCCATGCAGATCGGCAGCTTGTCGAAGCCGTTGCGCGTGTAGAGTTCGATCTTTCTTTCCGCTTCCGGCAGATACTCGACGCCCGCGCCGCCGTACATCTCGCGCACGATGGTTTCGATTTTTTGCTTGATGCTGAGGTCTAACGGATACAAAAATTTGAAATCGGCCGGCTTGGAGCAGGCCGCGACCACTGCCTCCGCCAGCGCAACCGCACCGGCTCCGCCGCGCGCCCAATGATCGGCCATCACCGCGTCTTCGGCCCCGGCGCCGATCGCGGCGCGGCGGACCACCTCGATTTCAGCCGCGGTATCGTGCCTGAACTTGTTGATCGCGACCACCACCGGCAGTCCGAAGCGGCGCGCATTCTGGATCATCTTAACCAGGTTGCTGCAGCCCTTCTCGAGCAGCTCCAGGTTTTCTTGCGAATAGGCCGCGGCCAGCGGACGCCCCGCCACGACCCGCGGTCCACCGCCATGCATCTTAAGCGCACGAATTGTCGCGACCATCACGACGCAGTTGGGCTTGAGTCCGCTGTAGCGGCACTTGATGTTGCAGAACTTCTCCATCCCCATGTCCGCGCCGAAGCCCGACTCCGTCACCACGTAGCCCCCGGGTCCTACCAGCTTGAGCGCGATCTGGTCGGCCACGATCGACGAGTTGCCGTGCGCGATGTTCGCAAACGGACCCGCATGCACGAACGCCGGCGTCCCCTCCAGGGTCTGCATCAGATTGGGCAGGATCGCGTCCTTCATCAGGACCGTGAGGGCGCCGCCCACGCCCAGGTCGTCGGCGGTAATCGGCGCGCCTTCGCGATTCGTCCCAATTACCATCGCCCCGAGCCGC
Organism: Binataceae bacterium (SeqCode); assembly: GCA_035504735.1. Taxonomy (GTDB): domain Bacteria; phylum Desulfobacterota; class Binatia; order Binatales; family Binataceae; genus JAJPIG01. Next base: position 688 of record DATJRJ010000232.1, on the reverse strand, counting down.
TCGCGCATATCGTTGATATCGGTGGTGAGCGCGAGCACCGCCATGATTTCGCTCGCTACCGTGATGTCGAAACCGGTCACCCGTTCGCTGCCTTCCTCCTCCGGCCCTTGCCCGATGGTAATTTTGCGCAGCATCCGATCGCTGGTATCGATGACGCGTCGCCAGGTGATGCTGTCCGGATCGAGATCGAGCCGCGCGAAGCGGCTGCGCTCGGCTTCACTGAGTTCTTTGGGATCGGTCTTCGTGATACCAAGCTTCCGCAGCCGTCTCAGCATGACCGGAGTGAAGCGCTGTTGGCCCGCGCCGTCGGCCGGACAGAGGCGATCGAAGAGCTGCTTGTCGGTCTGTGCGCGCTCATGAAACATACGCGCGTCGATCGCGGCGGCCAGCAGATTGTTGGCGGCCGTGATGGCGTGAATGTCGCCGGTGAGATGAAGGTTGAACTCCTCCATCGGAACGATCTGGCTGTAGCCTCCCCCCGCCGCGCCGCCCTTGATTCCGAAGGTCGGACCCTGGCTCGGCTGGCGCACGCAGGTGAAGACTTTCTTGCCCAGATGGGCTCCCAGAGCCTGACTCAGCCCGACCGTGGTAGTGGTTTTACCTTCGCCGAGCGGAGTGGGCGTAATCGCGGTCACCACGATGTATTTTCCGTTGGGGGAATTCTTCAAGCGCTCGCGAATGGAGAGGT
>DATJRJ010000231.1:0-25023 GCA_035504735.1 Binataceae bacterium (SeqCode) | reverse complement strand
GGCTGGAGTGGCGGCTGCCAACTGCTACCTGCTTGAAGATGGTGACTCGCTGATACTCGAATCCGGCCGCGCGCGGCGCGGCGCGACCGTCCACGCCGGGCGCGTAGCTGTCGACGGCGATGAGCCCGAGGACCGAACGCTCGCCGAGGAGCGCCGTATCCTTTCGCGCAGCGGCACGGTGATCGCGGTGGTGGCGGTTTCTTCAGCCCGCGGCGAGATCGTCGCGGGTCCCGAGCTGATCTCGCGCGGTTTCCTCAGCGGCAATGGCGCCGCGCCGCAACTGCGCGCGGCGCAGGCGGAACTGGCGGCGCGGCTACGCGAAATCGACAAGCCCCTGAACGCCGCCGATCGAACGCTGCGCGAGGAAATCGTGCGCACCCTCGGGAACTCTTTGCAGGCGGCTACCGGACGCCGCCCGCTGGTCGTCCCCCACGTGATGGAGGTCGAAGCGCCATCGCGCGCGAAGTGAAAGGCGCCGCGGAGCCCAGCTCCGCCGCGAAAGAAGCTGCCGTGACGCCGGAGGATCAGGCGCGCGACCACCGGATGTTACGCGAGCTCGGAGCGTTGGCACTCGCCGGCCTCGCCGCTTTCGCCGCGCTCAGCCTCGCCTCCGAAATCCTCGATTACCGTCCGAACCTGTGCGGACCGCTGGGTGAGGCGCTCGCCGGCGGGCTCGCCGGAGCTTTCGGTTACATGGCAGTGCTGGTAGTCGTCTTCGCTTTCTGCCTGGCACGCGAAGTATGGCTCGCCAACGGCTTGACGCGCCTGAGCCATCAGATTCCCGGCGGCGCGATCGTGATTCTTGCGCTCAGCACGGGCGCCGGATTATGGGCCGGTCTCGGGCCGCGGGCCGGCGGCGCGGCCGGATTTCAAATCGCGCAGACGCTGCTCGCCTACCTGAACGTCGGCGGCGGTTATCTCGCGGTGATACTGGCGCTGATCGGCGGGCTGGCCTTGATGCTCAAGCGGGCGCCCACGGAATTGATGCGCGGTTTCTTCGAATCGATACCGCTACCGGCGCGCCGTACCGAAGACCTGCAAGAACCGCACGAGTTCATATTGTCGGAGGGCGATGAGCTGGTCTTCGGCGACGCCGGCGACGGTCTTCCCGAAGCGCCGTCCGGCGTGAGCGCCGCCGCCGGGACCCGCAAGATCGAGTTCAAACGGCCGATTGCGCTGGAAAAATCCGCGCGGCGCAAGCCGGCGCCCAACAGCCGCAATGGCTTCAGACTGCCGACCGTCGCGCTGCTCGATGCGCCGCCGGTCTATCACGCCCAGGTCGACGAGGCGCAACTTGAGAAAAGCGCGCGCGCGCTGGAACAGAAGCTTGCCGATTTCGGCGTCGACGGCCGCGTGGTCGAGGTGCAACCCGGACCGGTCGTCACGATGTACAAGTACGAGCCCGGCTCCGGAATCAAGGTCAGCCAGATCGTCAACCTGGCCGACGATCTCTCGATGGCGCTACGGGCCGCGACGGTGCGTATCCAGGCGCCGGTGCCGGGCGAAGCGGTGGTCGGAATCGAGGTGCCCAATCGCAAGCGCGAATTGATTTATCTGCGGGAAATTCTCGAAGCCGAGCAGTTCCAGTCGACCCAGAGCCATCTGACGATCGCGCTCGGCAAGGATATAGCGGGCCAACCGATGGCCGCCGACCTCGCGCGCATGCCGCATCTGCTGATCGCGGGCGCGACCGGGACCGGCAAGTCGGTGTCGATTCACACCATGCTCGCATCGATCCTCTTCAACGCGACCGCCGACGACGTGCGTTTCATCCTGATCGACCCCAAGATGCTCGAGCTGTCGGTATACGAAGACATTCCGCATCTGCTGGTGCCGGTGGTAGTCGATCCGGGCAAGGCCGCCGCCGCGCTCTTGTGGGCAACGCAGGAGATGGAGAACCGGTATCGCATGATGCGCGACACCGGGGTCCGCAATATCGATGGTTACAACAGCTTGCTCGGAGCGAAGAATCGGGTAGTCGAACTGCGATCCAGCCACGCGCTCGACGAAAATGGAGAGACGGCAGGAGACGCGATCAGGCCGCCCGAGCATCACCGGCTGCCGAAGATCGTGATCGTTATCGACGAGCTCGCCGACTTGCTGTTGAGCGAAGGTAAGACCGTCGAGCGCGATATCACGCGCCTGGCGCAGAAGGCGCGCGCCTCGGGAATCCACCTGATCCTCGCTACTCAGCGGCCGTCGGTCGATGTGATCACCGGCCTCATCAAGGCCAACTTGCCGGCGCGAATCTCGTTTCAGGTAACCTCGCGGGTCGATTCGCGCACCATCCTCGATTCAGTCGGCGCGGAACGGCTGCTCGGTGCTGGCGATATGCTGTACATGCCGCCCGGCAGCGCGAAGCTGTTGCGGCTCCATGGACCGTTCGTCTCGGAAGCGGAGATTCGCAAGGTCACCGATTTTCTGCGCGCTCAGGGTGTCCCCGATTACCGCATGGAGATTCTCGAAACCAAGCCGCCCGGCGAGGAATTGGGCGACGATATCGACGGCGGCCGCGATGAACTCTACGATGATGCGGTGAAGATCGTGTTGGAGAGCGGACAGGCATCCATCTCGGGGATTCAGCGCCGTCTGCGTATCGGATACAACCGCGCGGCGCGGATGGTCGAACTGATGGAGCGCGAGGGGCTGGTGGCGCCCGCCGACGGCGCGCGCCCCCGCGAGGTGCGCGGCCTGCGCTGATGAAACTGCGCCTCCATACAAAGATCGCTGGGATACTGGCGCTGGCGATTATCGCATCGGCGCCGAGGCTCTATGCTGCGCCCTCCGGGCTCGAATCGATTTTGACTCGCGTCCAAAATCATTATCGAGATACCAATTCATTCCATGCAAAATTTACCGAGGAGGTTACCTCCCCGGGGGGCATGAAGAAGACTCGCACCGGCGTCGTCTACTATCTTAAGCCTGGCCGGATGCGTTGGGAGTTCGCGGCTCCGGATACCGAAACCATCGTCAGCGACGGAACTATCGTTTACAGCTACGAGCCGGACCTTAACCAGGTGATTGAAACCCCGGTTAAACAGATTCTGAAATCGCCCAACGCCACCACTTTCCTGCTCGGCTTCGGAGATTTGCGCCGCGATTTCAAAGCCTCAACTCCTTCGCCCACACCCGGCGATGGTCTGATTCACCTGACTCTGGTGCCGAAGGACGGGGGTAATCAAGCCGAAGTTGGTCTCGATCGGCGCACTTTGAACCTCGTAACCTTGCGGCTTACCGATGCCGTCGGTGATAGAACGCTGTTCCAATTTAGCGATTGGACCAATAATCCGGCGCTTCAAGACTCGCTTTTCAAATTCGAGGTCCCTCCCGGCGCCGACATTGTCCGGACGACCGGCGCCTCGTAATCTCGTTCGCTTGCTTCCCGGATTCGCTCGGACCAACGATTTGGCACCCCGATTGCGTCGGCTGACTCGGGCGAGTACAAATAATGACCCCCGCAGCCCCGGCGGGCGTGGTAATGGAAAAGGTTCACCTCATAAGTCTTGGCTGCCCCAAGAATCTGATCGACAGCGAGCTGATGCTTGGCGCGTTGACCCGCTCCGGCTATGCCCTCACGTCCGAGCCCGCTGAGGCTGAAGTTCTGGTCGTGAATACCTGCGCCTTCATCGAATCGGCCAAGCAGGAATCGATCGATACGATCCTCGCCGCGGCCGAACTCAAGCGCGGCACACCCGGCCGTCGGCTGGTGGTCGCCGGCTGTCTCGCGCAACGGTATGGCGCGGAACTTCGCGAACTGATGCCGGAGGTCGACATCTTCGTGGGGACGGGCAACTTCCTCGACCTGCCCGATCTACTGCGGCGCACCGAGACGCCCGAGAAGCGGCCTGTTCCGTACCCCGGCGCGGCCCATCTGCTGCCCAGCCTTGAATCGCCACGCCTGCTCGCCGGTGAGAGCTTCAGCGCCTATCTAAAAGTTTCCGAAGGCTGCAATCATCAATGCGCGTTCTGTATCATCCCGAAAATCCGCGGACGGCACGAAAGCCGACCCCTGGATGATCTGCTGGCCGAAACCCGCTCATTGGTTGCGCGCGGAGTCCGCGAGATCAACCTGATCGCGCAGGACCTGACAGCTTACGGACGTGATCTGAATCCGCCCGTCACCCTGGCGGCTCTGCTGCGAAGCCTGGCAGCGGTCGATGGTTTGCGCTGGATCCGGCTGCTGTATTGTTATCCCAATCTGGTCACCGACGAGCTGCTCGATACTATCGGCGCACTCGACCGGGTCGTGAATTATATCGACATGCCGCTGCAGCATGCCGACGATGGCATGTTGCGCGCGATGCGCCGGGAGCGATCCGGTGCGGCGCTGCATCGGCTCCTGGAGCGGATCCGCGGGCGCATCCCGGGCGTCGCGCTGCGCACCTCGTTCATCGTGGGGTTTCCCGGCGAGACCGCGCAAGCGTTCGATCATCTGCTCGATTTCGTGCGCACGGAACAATTCGACCGGGTCGGCGTGTTCACCTATTCGCGCGAAGAGGAGACCGCGGCCTTTGATCTGGCCGGGCAGGTGCCGGAGAGCGTTAAGCGCGCACGCCGCGCGGAGCTGATGGAGACACAGGCGGAAATTTCGCTACGCAAAAATCGCGACCTGCTGGGCCGCGAGGTCGAAGTATTGGTCGAAGGACCGGCGCCTGACAGCGTCGCCGGTCCGGCCGGCCGGCTCGCGACCCAGGCCCCAGAGATCGATGGTGCGGTTTTCCTCACCGGCAACGCCGCGCCCGGACAGTTTGTGCGGGCACGAGTCGAACGAGCGATGACTTACGACGTGTCGGCGACGATAACGGCGGAGAGCATTTGAACAACGAGGTTCATTTAAAATGACAACCAAGAAAACGGCTGGCGCAAACAAGTCCACGAACCGAAAAAAATTCCTGACCAAAACCCGTGAGCGCTTGCTCGAAATGAAGAACAAGCTGCTGAGCGAAATCGAAACCGAACTCCGGGCCGAGCGCGAGGGCAACAAGGACGAAGGAATGGATACCTACGATCTCGCCTCCGAAGAGCGCGACCGCGAGATCAGCTTCATCCTGTCGGACCGTGAACGGCTCAAGATCCAGTCGATCGACGACGCCCTCGAACGGATCGAGGACTCCAGCTACGGAGTCTGCGAATCGTGCGGGTTGGAGATCGCCGAAGAGCGCCTGCTGGCGATGCCGTTTACGCGGCTCTGTCACGATTGCCAGCAGGAGCAGGAAAAGGAGGCGCGTTCGCAACGGCGCTACGACGACGAGCGCAATACCTATCGCAAGCTCGGGTCAACCGATATCGACGAAGAGAACATGTAGCCGGGACTGCAGGGCGGCCGGTCCCACCTGGACGCGCGACCCGCCGCCTTGCTTGTAAGCGGACTGCGCTCTCGGGCGCGGCCTCCCGGCCATCATAAAAATGCTACCATGTCGTCCTATGGCGCTTTCGGAGGCGTCTAATTTCGAACCTATTTGGCGGGATACTTTAAGCATCTATCGAACGGTGATTTTAGCGGTGGCACATTGATCATGCGGCGCAACACGAATCCGTCCTGATGAGAGTCTACGCGGACTTCCGGACCGGCGCGGAGCACCACAACTCCGCAGACGGCGCTTTCTCTCCTGCTCACGAAAAGATTGTGATTAGTGCGCCGCGCGCTGTGATTGGGCTGGCCAGCGGCCGCGGCGGCACCGGCAAGAGCGCGCTCGCGGTCAATCTCGCAGCTGCGATGGCGATGGCGGGCCGCAAGGTCGGCCTCCTCGACGCCGATCTCAATGGCCCCTCAATTCCGGGCATGCTCGGAATCAGACCATTTCGCATGATGCCGATGGTGGGTGGAATCGAGCCGGCGGGCGGCCCATTGGGCTTGCGGGTGATGGCGGCGAATCTGATGCCTGATGGCGACGAACCGCCGGCTTTCAGCTTCGCAGGAGATGAGCCGGAGCCGGCCCCCGTTCGGGAACCCGGTCCGCTGGAGGTTGATTATTCTGCCACCCTGGCGACCTTGGCCGGGCAGACCCGCTTCGGCACGGTCGACCTGGTGATAGTTGATCTCGCGCCTGGCCTCGATCATCTGTATCGCGCGATTCGCATGATCGAAATGAGCGGCGTGATTCTAGTCGGCCATCCGTCCGGTTGGTCGACACGCCTGAGCCGCGCGGCGGCCGAGCTGATAGGCAACGGTGCCCCGCCGATTGCCGGGTTGATCGAGAACATGGTCGGGTTCAACTGCGACAGCTGCCATTCGGTGCGGCCGCTGTTCCCGGTCGCCGAGCTGGCCGGCGGACCATCCGAACATCCGCTGCTGGCGCGTTTGCCATTCGATCCGCGCCTCGCCGTATGCAGCGGCCATGGCACGCTCTTCGTCAAGGAATACGCCGATACTCCGCTCGCCAGGCAGATAACCGAGCTTGCGCGCCAGGTAGAGCAGATTGCGCTCGCACAGCAGCCGCGCGAGCCGCTGTCCGCTTCGCGGTTTTAACTAGCCTCGTGCCCAGGATCGGCATTTGATCCCGCATCGCCGGCGCGCCGAGAATATTCGAACATCCCGAATCCGCGCCGGTCGCCAATCTCAAATTCCGCAAAACCGATCAGCGTGCGAAAACGACGGCCATGCGCGTCGGCGCGAACCAGCGGGACACAACTCACGATCTCACCAGCAGCGGCAAGCTCCACACCACTCGAGTCCATAACCGACGCTTGAATCGTGCGTGGCGGATCAATGGTGATTATCCTGCACGCCGCCGGCGCACACGCCGGCCGCCATTCGCCAGCGCCAAAAAATTCGGCCGCCGCAACCGTCTCGCACTCCGGAGCGCCCGCGCTGCATGCCCACAGCATCCGGCGCGCTTCGAAGCCGACGTTATCGAGCGCGGTGAAAGCCGCGCCGATACGCGCAACTCCGCAAAGCGAAAAATCCGCCGCCCCGATTCGGAGCCGGCCCGAGAATCCACCAAAGTTGGCGATCAGGCCGCGGGCACCATCCGCCTCGACCGCCGCACGTATGGCCTCGAGCTCGAACGGTTGCGCAGGCGTAAACTCGATCGACAATCCAGTTTCCATTTCCAGCGAACTCAGCGACAGCGCCCGTTCGATATTGATGTAAGTCTCGGCGTCGGGAGTGACCAGTGCCGCGCCGGCAAACTCAAGCTGCGGACGCCCGCCGCCTGACTCGAGGCGCAACGGCCCGACCTTTAGGTGACCCGGCTCGTAACCGCCGCCGCGTTCGCCGGTGAACAGCACCACGGCGCCAGACGGCATCAGGATCATCACGCGTCCCCCGCCGCCGCCGGCGCCCAGATCGAAGCTCGCCGTCGCGCCGATGCGGCTTTGTGGATCGTAAAACTCGAAGCCGAGGCGCGCACTGTGCCGGGCCGGCTGATGCCGTCGCGCGGCTGGCGTCGCGCGCGTACGATGCGCGGCGTTCATCGGATAACTACTGGCGGCGGCCGTCTCGCCGTGACGCGCCATAATCTCAGCCACGCTCGCAAGCGTGGCATCGCGCAGCACACCGGGAAATCGGAGTGCGATCGACAGTTCGAGCTGCACCGCTTCGATAACGCCGCGCGCTCCCAGCGACGCGAGCCGCCTCAGCGCGGCAACCTCGCTGCGCTGGTGGCGCGCGGTGAAAGCCTGCACGAGGTTTTGCGCACCGCCGGCCGGGTAGCGCATACCAAAGGTCGAGACGATTCCAGCGCGTTCGAGACGCGTGATTAGGGCACGCAGAGTATGGCTCAGAAATCGATCGCTCACCGAGACGTGCGCCTCGCGCGACGGCGCGAGGACGCCTTCGCGCAGGGTGAGTCCCACCCCAATATCGAGCCGCGGTTCGATCAGGTTCCAGCCGTGAATCGCGAGCACCAGTGCCCGCCCCTTTTCCACCACCATCCGTTCGAGTCGCTCGGCGATCATCGTTAGCAGCCATGGCGCGTGTGCGACCACCTGGCTGAGGCGATTGCAATCGACCTGGTTTCGATCCATTCCGGCATTGATCAGGGCCGCCGCATTGAGGCGCTTTGCGAGCTCGCGGGTCAGCTCCGCGGTATGCAAATCGTTGACGCGCGGGACCGCCAGCGCATGCGACTCAGGGCCAGCGAGGCCGCCGTGGGGCGCGATGAGCAGGATTGGCGCGCCGCCATCGATCGCTTCGAGCCAGTTCGGAATCCCCCGGCTCGCCGTCGCTGTCATCAGAGACCTGCGGCGTCCTGCTGGTCGCGGCGCGTGAGCAGATGAAGAACCACCGAAGCGACCAGGTAATAGGCAATGAAGCTGAGCGACGCATACAAGAGCACTGGATTATGCTCCGGCAGAGCCGGCAGCATCGCGAGCGTGACTATCGCCCACAGCGTGCCGAATACCAGCGTCAAAGTACGCAACGGCGCCGTACGGTTCGGATAAATGAACCGGATGGGAACCATCACCATCACCGCGAGCAGGCCCACGATCGCCATGTTCACACGCGTCGGGAGCTGCAGGCAGAACAGATAGAATGCCACCAGGTTCCAGTATGACGGAAAGCCGCGGAAGTACTCGCCCTTGGCGTCGGTACGGCAGAAGCCGTACGCACTCGCCAGCATCACGGCGCTGGCCATCGCGAGACCGGCTCGATTGGGGATCAGCAGATGGGCCCGGACCATAATGAATACCGGGGCAACCACGTAGGTAAGATAGTCGACGACGTTGTCCAACAGCGCACCATCGAAGTTCGGCACGCGCTTTTTGACCTGCAGCGCACGCGCCAGCGGCCCATCGCTCGAATCGATCACGGTCGCGAGCCCGAGCGCGATAAACGAGCCGCGGAAATCGTCGCGGCCGGCATAAAGCAGCGACAGCAATCCCAGCACCGCGCCTAGCGCGGTGTAGAGATGAACTCCCCACGCGCATGCGACCATCAATGATTCGCGGTGCGGCACGGCCGGCTGGCGCTCGACGCCGTGATGGTCAGCTCTGTGGCTTGAAAGCACGCGGACCGAAATAATCCTCGAGGACAGTCATATACGGACCGCAGAAATGGCGCTGTTTAACTTGCGCCAGCGCCTCATCGAGCGACAGCCCACCGCACGCGCGCATGAACGCGATTGCTAGCGTCGGTGCACGATTCATTCCGGCGTTGCAGTGCAGGAACACCCGTTCGCGTCCCTCGATGAGCGACCGCAGAGCCTCGAGCGCCGCCTCCAGGTGAAGTGCCATCGCATCCGCGCCTCCATCGGGAATCGGCGTGCGGACGTAACGCAGATGGCTGCGGCGACAGGCCGCTTCGAGCGCCTTAAGGCTGAGCCCGTGGAGCTTGAGGTCTTCGTTATCCTGCAGGCTGTGGACGGCAGTTACGCGATGATGGTTTTTCAGCCAGGCAACATCTTCAAGCCGCGGATACTCGCCGATTAGGAGATACTCGCTGAGTTCGGTAACACGCGGACGTCCTTCACGGTGCGCCGGCCGCGCCTCATCCGGGGCCCTCGGCAAAAACCAATCCATCAACTTGAAGTTATGCCGATGCGGCGGGGTTAGCCAAGCCCCTGGACTGGATCAATCGTGCTGGCAGATGGCGGGATGGCCCGCGCGCTGCCATTCGAACTGCCAAATCGAAGCGGTCAAGGAAGCCGCATCGGCTACCTGGCTCACGATCCAGCCGCGCTCGTCCCGCATCAGAACCCGCTCGAATTGCGGGCTTGAGCTTGCTGCCGAACGCGCGGCGCGGTCCGCCGCGATTACCTGCGGCACCAGCGCACTGGATTTGCGGAGCTCCGCGATCACCGGCGTCCAGACCCCGTCGATGTTCTCGACTTGCACACGTGGCGCCGCCTCATGCTCCAGTTCGGCTACGTAGGCATCCGCCGTCAGTTCCAACCGATGATGCATTCCGCGGTCCTCCGCATAGCCATCGTAATGGATCGTGGTATGCAGCGGTTGGCTCGCGTCGGCGACGTAATGACTCAGATAGCCGGCGAGTTTCAATACTGCGCGGCAATCACCATTGCGCCAGGCGCCGGCCAACGCATCGGACTCGTTTTCGATCGTCCACGGCAGCGTGCCCGATTTCATCAGCCGGGCCGCGCCGAACTTCTGCACCATTATGGACTCGCTCGGATTTAGCACGGCAAACGGATCGCTCCCATAATATTCGAGATCGATATAGTGGCGGCGGCCCTCATTTTTATCACCCGCCTCTCGCAGCAGATCCGGCTCAACTGACATTCGTTCGAGGCTGGCGAGGTGCGTTGCGAAGGACTGTTGTAGCGGACCGGGCGGCAGCGCGCCGACGGCGAGCCGTGTGACCATCCGATGGACCCCTGAGTCCCAAGCAAGGGCCGGTCTGGCTCCCAGAGCGAAGGTGAGCAGAGCGACGAACGCGAGCAGCCGCGGCGGCCGTACCGTGCCTCGGGTTGCGAGGGACACTCAGGCCTTCGCGCGCCTGCGTCCGGCCCGGGTCGATAGACCGTACGACGCTGCCGGCGGCTCACGATTGTCAGCGGCCTTCGCCACGCGGCCGCGAGCAGGCGCGACCGGCGCGTGCTCGCCCAGGGTCATGACCACCTGGCGCATGTAATCGGCAAGCTTGCGATAGGCGCCTGCTCCCCTGCCGTCGGCGGCGATTTGCCGCAGTTCATCATTCGTAATTACGCGGCCGATCCTGATCTCGACCGGATGATGACGAGGTATGAGCTTGCCCTTACCGAGCACTTGGTAGGTGCCCGTGATCCGGACCGGCAGAACGTCGCATCCGCTCCGCATCGCGAGATATCCAGCGCCACTCTTGAACTCGTGGATTTCGCCGTCGGAGGAACGCGTGCCTTCGGGAAACATCAGTAGGCTGCGGCCAGCAGCGAGTTCTTCGAGTGCTTCATCGAGCGACTCGAGTTGCGCGCGTTCGCGATCGAACGGAATCAGCCGCGTAAAATTGTTGGCGATTAGCCGGCGCAGCGCGGTGTTGAAGAAATAATCCTTGGCCGCCAGCACTACCAGCTCGCGGCCGATTTCGCCGAGCGCATAAGCCATCAGTCCGAAATCCAGATGGCTAGAATGATTCGCGACGATTAGGAGATTGCGATTGTGCGCGATATTGCCGCGGCCAAGCACCGTCGGCTTGAGCCAGCGATCGAAGGCCGTCTGCGCCGCACCATTGAGCGCCATCGCGCCGAGGGTCCGCAGCGGCGCCGGAAGCCGGAATGTATAGGCCTGGGCGAAACGCGCATAGGACGGCAGCCGCGGCCGGCTCTGCCCAGCGCTGACCAGCTTTTGCAGGTCCTCGACGGTCTTCAGATCGGACAGCTCCTCGGGGCTGATCTCGCGCCCGGCCCATCCCGAAAGTTGTTCGCCCAGCTCCGCCAGGGCCAGCGAGTCGAGGCCCAGGTCCTCGATCAGCCGGGTGCTCGGCGCGATGCGGACTTGATCGCTCGAGACCTGGATCAGCGCCTGCGCCAGCCACGGTTCGATCTCGCCGGCGACCGTGACCTTGCGCTCACTGTCGGTTTCGATCATCGCGCGGATCAGCTTGGTCACTTCGAGCCGCCTGATCTTGCGCGTGCCGGTGCGCGGCAACTCGTGATCGGTAAAGCGCAGGATCCGAATTCGTTTGTGCGGGCTCAACTCCGCGCTGACCTTTTCGAAATGCGTGCGCAGATGTTCTTCCACGGCGCGCCGGCTTTCGCCGCGCGCATAAGCCGGCACCGCCAGCGCTGCGACCTGCTCGCCTTCACCGATCGTGAGGCCCACGACCGCCAGCTCTTTGACAAATGGCGAATGGCCGTAAGCCTCTTCGAGCTCGTCGATGTAAATGTTGTTGCCGCCCGAATCGACGATCACATCCTTGGCGCGCCCGACGATATAGAGCCGGCCCTGCTCATCGAAACGGCCCAAATCTCCGGTCCGGAGCCATCCGTCCGCGAGCACTTCGGCGGTTGCGGCTGGGTTGCGGAAGTAACCGATCATCAGATTGGCGCCGCGCACCACGATTTCGCCGATCTCGGGGTTCTCGGCGCGCCCTTCGAGCCGGACTTCGATGCCGTTCAGCGGCTTGCCGACCGCACCGGGCGTGAGTGTTTCCTCCGGGCGCGCAGTACTGATCACCGGCGCGGCCTCGGTCATCCCATAGCCTTCGAGCAACCGGATGCCGATATCGTTAAAAAACTCAGCCACGCGCTGCGGCAGGGCCGCCCCACCGCTGACCGTCAGCTTGAGACGGCCGCCCAGCGCGGCATGCGCCTGGCGAAACAGCACCGAACCGAGGTTGACCTGAAATTCCTTCTCGAAGCGGCGATTGAAGGCCCGCATCTGATCGAAGGCCGCATGAAAAAACGGACCGCGCGCTTCGACGTCGTCGACGATTCGCCGATGAACCGCCTCCCACACCGCCGGCACGCCGATCAGCGCCGTCGGCCGCAGGTCAGCGAGCGTCCGCGCCAGATTGGCGGCGTCGACGCCCAGCGGATACGCGATGGTCGATCCGCTGGCCAACGGCAGCAGCATTCCGCAGGTAAACTCGAAGGTGTGGTGGAGCGGCAGCAGCGAGAGCACCAGGTCTTCGCCGTCGAGCGCGAAGACCCGCGCCAGCATCGAAATTTCGGCGGTGAAGTTGCTATGCGTGAGCATCACGCCCTTGGGCGCGCCGGTGGTGCCCGAAGTGAAGACGATCGATGCGACCGTGTTGCGGTCGGGGCGAAAATCCTCGGCGCTCTTACGACGCAACACGAACGGCCGCTGCAAGTCGTCGAACTGCAGCTCCACGATCTCGCCGGCGGCCTGTTTGAGTCCGCCGAGCCGGCGGGTCACCGCCGAAGAACAAAGCGCGGCGCGCGGTTCGGCGATCGCGCAGATCGTCGCGAGCTCCTCGCTCGAAATATTATGGTCGAGCGGCACCGCGATCGCGCCGGCCTTGACGATCGCGAAAAACGCGATTACCCAGGCTGGCGAGTTTTCGCCGATCAACAACACGCGATCTCCCACCTCGAGGCCGCGGTCGCGCAGCATGTGCGCGGCCCGCGCCGCGCCGTCGCGCAGCTCTCGGTAGCTCAACGTGCTGCGATCGCCCGAGGGCTTGCGCGCCAGCAATGCCGAACGTCCGCCGAAACTCTCGGCGGCGTAATCGAGCAGATCGACGAGGGTGCGATGGCGCGAGCGCAGCCGTGGACGGCCGCGCGTATGCAGTTCCAGTTGGCCGAAGATATGCCGGCGCAGGCCGGGCAGGTGAACGTTGACCCAGTAATCGGCCCAATCGATCTGGTCGGGTTGATATGGATGCAGCGCGGCGTCGGCGGGCCGCAGCTTCGCGTACAGTGCGCGCGCGTTTTTCGAGTGGAAGGTGTAGCTCAGCTCGCTGATGTATGGCCGGTAGACCTCCACCATCTCGCGCGCCAGCTCGGTATTCGCGCCCAACCGATCGATGCTGCGTTCGATCGCGCGGGCCCGGGTTGAGCCGGCCCCAAACAGCGTGCGCGCGAAACCGCTCAAATGTTTCAGCAGTCGCGGCGCCGTCTCGCTGGCGAGGTCATAGGTCAATCGCGAGACCACTACGGCCTCGAAATGAGGCGCCAGCTTCGCCATCGCGCCGCCGGCCCGGCGCTGCTCGCGGCGATTCCCGAGCGCCGTCAGCTCGACCAATTGGCGCATCGAGAGCGGGTTCCGATCTGAGGTGCACAGTTGATAGACCGGCTCATGCCGCTTCAGGAGTAGCGCCGCGAGGATCGGGATCATCGCATGAGCCGCGAGATCGACCGGCAGCACGTCGAGTACCAACTCGCCCTTGGCCGGGTAGAAACGGTAACCGCGGCCGGAAAGATAAGTCAGCGGCGCGCTGGTGTTAACGCCCTGATTCCAGCCCGGAAACGGATCGCGTAGCGCGCTCTCGATAACCGACGGCCGCACCACCACGGCCGCGATCGCGCCGCGCGCCGCGAACACCAGTTGCTCGCCGAGGCTCTTGGTATAGCTATAGGTATTCGGCCATCCCCAGCTTTGCGCGCGCTCGCGTCCGACCTGCTTGAAGCGCTCCTCGACCCAGCGCTTGCGCCGGGTCTCAGCCTGCACCTGGCGGCCGGCCTCGTCGCCCTCCTCCTCGATCGTTTCCTGGAACTCCGCATTGTGCGCCTGGTCGCGCGATTCCGCCTCGATCCGGACGACCGCCGCGAGCGCGTCGCGAATCTCGCGCTGCAGGTTGAAACCGCGCCGTCCGTTCGGGCACCAATCCGACGGCAAATCATTTTCATAGCGATGGCCATCCGCGCCGCCCGCCACGTAACAGGTCGAGACGTGCAGCAATGCCGCCTCGTAAGTCCGGCAAAACTCGATGACGTTCGCAACTCCCTGCGTGTTGACCGCGAGCGCCCGCTCCAGCGAGGCATCGAAGTTGACCAGTCCCGCGCAATGCACTACCGCGTCGAGACCGCGCTTCGGCAGGTCTTTGGGATCGGTCACCAGCCCCACATCGGTGATATCGCCGGGGACCACCGCGATCTTCTCCGCGACGTAAGCCTCGAAACGTTCGCCGAGATACTCGCGCAGTGGGCCCATCACGGCCGAATCAAGCACCTCGCGGCGGTAGCGGTTCAACGCGGCGCGGCGATCGCCGCGAATCAACAGATAGACGCGTTCGACTTCCGGATGATGCCGCAGCAGCAGCATCAGGAAGACCTTGCCCAGAAAGCCGGTCGCCCCGGTCAGCAAAATCCGGCGCTTGCGCAACGCCTGCTCGAGGACCATCGGCTCGCCGCTACCCGCGCGGCTTCGGTTTCCATTACTCGACATCGGCAATTACCAGCGGCGGCAGATGAAGGTAGGTGATCGTCGCGCCGCTTCCATGTTCCGCAGTCGCCATCGCGATCGCTTCATCGAGCGTGTCCGCCGGCTCCCATCCCATCCGCGTCGCCACCCCCGGCTCCTCGCAGCCCGCCGCGATCACACGCCCGACGTGCTGGCGTCCCGGCTCGCCCCAATACCACATGTAGAACGGATGCGCGCCGTGATAGGCGTGGCCGTAGCGATACATGTGGATGTAGGTCGGATTGCGCGCGAACTCGGCCTCGTACTGTCGCTGGAGCGTATCGGCATCGGTGGTCTCGGCGAGGCATCGATGGAAGAACTCGATGTAGCTCGGATGATGCTCGGGGTGGAATTCATCGCGCAGCGGATGACAGATAATCACCGTGCCGCCCGGCTTCACCAGCGGCTTGCCGCGATACATGTTGAACAGGTAGCCCAGGCCAGTGCACTGCACCAGAATTGGGTTCATGATCGAATTGACGTTGTAGGGACAGATGTACGGCACGCCGACAATCAGAATGTCGGATTGGCCTTTCACCGGCACGGCGTACTGCTGAAAAACGCGCTGCAGCGCCTTCTTGTGCACCGCCTCGGTCTCGCCCGCCCACACTCCCGTCATCCCGTACGGCGCGGCGTAGCCGTGCAGAATCTGCCGGCGCAGATCGTCAGATAGATTGCGCATCGTCCACTTGAAACCCTTCACCCGCGTGCGATCCCAATCCGTAAAGCGGTCCTCGTTCTTGTGCAAAAAATCCAGCATCCCGCCGTACATCCGGTTGTTGACCGCGGTCTCGAGCGTGAAGACGTTGAGCTCGCGATTCACGAGCTGACCCATCCGGTTGGCCGAGCGATGCAGCCCCGAACGGGTCGGATCCATATATGAATGCGAATCGCGCAGCGTGGCGGCGTTGTGATGATGGCGCAGGCTCTGATAGGGCGCCAGGCCGACCGCCACCGACTTGTGTCCACCGTCCATCGGCACCAGGTTGATATTCAGGTAGATGACCAGGTCGGATTCGGCGGCGCGCCGCGATAGCCACACCTCTTCGCCATGATCGGTCTTACCGAGCATCGTGATCTCGGCGCGATTTTCGGCGTCGAAATTGTAGAGCCGCTCCGGCCAGTACTGCTTAAAGGCGCGCTCGCCTACCATCCGGCGCACTTCGGCGGCCGTCATGCGGCGATGCAGCGAGTTCGCGATGATCAGATGGACATCATCAACTCCATAATCGGCCAGTGTCTGCAGCACGGCATTCAGCAGCCGTTCGCGGAGGTCAGGCCGGCGCATCTGCGGTAGCGGCAGGCTGATGTCGTCGATCGCGATCGTGACCCGCATGTTGGGATTGAGCTGCGCAAACAGCGGATCGGCGTTTTCCGGCCGCAGGAGCGCATAGCGGATGGCGGTGTCGGGGTCGGGCAGCGGATCGAGCGGTGGTGGCGGATAGATCACGCGGGTTCCCAGCGGCAGCTTCTCGAACAGGAAGTCCTCGCCATAAGGTATAAGCCGCCGCTCCGAACGCCGGTTGACGGTCACCACCAGATCGCGCCGCGCGCCGGGCTCGTGCTTCAGATCGGCGCTCTTGAGTTCCTTGAGCTTACTCTCGGGACGCGCCATCGGCCGTACCCCAGAACCAGTTTCCGATTCTCATCAGGTTGTCGTAGGAAATGATCCGCTCCTTCTCGCGGGTAAAATGCATGATTGGCCAATGCCGATTGAGCGCAGTGGCCGTGAGCCGCTGATCCGGATTGACTGCCACCGGATGGCCGAGCGGAGCCAGAAACGGCAAATCGTAATACGAATCCGCATAGCCCCAGCAGTCGCCGAGCTCGACCCCGCGCGCCGCCGCATAGCTCGCGCACCAGGTCGCCTTCTCGGTGCTGGCCATGATTGGTGCCATCAGGCGGCCGGTCACGATTCCTCGGCTGGCGATCATCCGGTTGGCGGCGAAGTCGGCCACTCCCAGCTCACGCGCCAACGGCGCGACGATAAAATCCGGCGAGCCGGTGACCAGCACCGGTTCGAGCCCGGCGGCGCGATTACCGTCGAGCAGCTCGCGCGCCTGACTGTAGATGCGATCGAACAGCACGCGCTCGCAATACTCTTCGCCGAGCACCTGCAGGCGGTCGCGCGAGACCCCTCGCAGCCCGGAGAACAGCACCACGTTGAGCAACCGGCGGTCGAACTTCTCGGCCCGGTAGAGCTGCGGTGCGCGCGCCAACAGGCTGGCGAGATACTTGGCGCGGCCCGTCCATTCGCCGAGATTGGTCACGATAAACAGCGCCGCGTGTACCAGGTTGAAATCGACCAGCGTACCGTCGAGATCGTAGAAGGCCAAGCCCCGCAGCGCGGAGCGGACCGCACGTTGTTTCGTGCGATGAACTGACATGTCAGTCTAGCTCGCGGCGTTCAAAAGCCGCTCCCCCTCCGTGCCCGCCCTGACCTCGGACACGCCTGCGGACAACAGCTCCGGGCGCGCCACTCCGCGCAGTCCGAAGTTCAGAATTTCCTCGACGATCGCTTCCGTGTCATGACGCCGCTGGCGCGAAAGCTGCCCGACTACGTCCTTGACTCCACCCAGGATGCAGCGGGACACCGTGTGGGTATCGCATTCGCGCACCAGGCCCATCTGCACGCCGAGGTCGAGCGAGCGCTGAATCTTGTGCGAAATCTGATCGTAAAATTCCAAAACCCTTCGGTCGAGCTCGCGGTCAAATCCGACCGCATGGTTGAGCACGATATCGATCAGTTCGCCTTCCATCAGCACGAACTCCAGGACGCGGCCCAGGTTGGCGCGTAGCTGATCGATCGGGCTGGGCTCCTCGGCCACCATCCGGATGCGCCGGATGCGCTCGGAAAGATCGCGCAGCGCCTGATCAAGCAGGACCTCGAAAATCTCCCGCTTGTTACGGAAATAGAGGTAAAAAGTGCCGCGCGCGATACGAGCGCGAGCGATAATATCCGCCACGTTAGTGCGATGATAACCCTTGCGGGCGAATATCCGTTTGGCGTGCCGCAGAACCTGCGCCCGCCGCTCTTCCCGATCCAAATTTTCCCCGCTCCCGTGGGTCCTCAGAAAGCTAACGGCCCTTGCCCATAGAGTCAAATCAAATGCAGCGCAGTATACACATGCAAGCATCGGCGGCTCGATAGCCGCGAATAGGCGCTAGCGGTCCCCGAGACGTTTAATGGTGCGAACGTGTCAGGATAAGGATTACGGTGAGCTCGGGGCGGGCGGCTTCTTTCCGCTTCCCTCGAGCGCGATGGTCTGCGGACTGTGTGCGGCGTCGTCGTGGATCACTAAGGTCGTGGGTTTACTGCCCACGGTTGACGGCGCGAAAGTAATCATCACGGAACAGCTCCCCAGCGCGGGTAGCACGCCTATGCATCCAGAGCCGACCGCGTAATCAGAGAGGCCGGCGGTGATCGCCGTCACCAGCAGCGGCGCGCGATTGGGATTCTTCAGGACCAGCGCAATGCCCCGATTCAGGCCGAGCACGACTTTCCCGAAATGCAGCGCAGTGGGCGTGTGATCGAGGTCGCCGGCGACACCGGTCCCTCTTAGCGCCACGGTCTGCGGCGCCTTGCGCCCATTGCCATTGACAGTCAGGCTTCCGACGTGCAGGCCGAGCGCGTTCGGCGTAAAGGTCAGGCCGATTCTGCACGATGCGCTCGCGGCGAGCGTCGCGCCGCTTACACAACTACTGGTGCCGGGATCGATAGCGAAATCGCCCTTAACGGCGATCGGCCCGAGCACTACTGGAGGAAGATCCCGATTGGCGGTGGGGTTAACCACTGTGACCCGCTCCAGCGGACTGGTGGCGCCGCTTCCTCCAAACACCTGAGACGGAAATTTTATCTTCTTGGGACTGATCGAAAGCACGGTTATCACCGGAGTTACGGTGGCCGTCGGGGTGGCGGTGATTGTGGGTGTGGCCGTCACCGTATGAGTCGCGGTCCCAGTGGGACTCGGCGTTGCGGTCGTGGTGGCGGTCGCGGTGGCCGTACGCGTGACGGTTGAAGTCGGGGTCAGCGTAGCAGTGGCGGTGCGCGTCGCAGTAGCCGTCGCGGTGACGCTGGGCGTGGCGGTCACGGTTGGCGTGGGCGTGATCGTATGGGTCGTGGTCGCAGTGGGACTCGGCGTCTGGGTAATCGTCGCCGTGGCAGAGGGCGTCGCGGTAATCGTCATGGTCGGAGCAGGGGTGACGGTGCCCGTCGGCGTGGCGGTGGGAAGCTGAGTTCCCGTCGCGGTCGGAATTGGGGTCGGGCCGCCGAGACTATAGGCGCCGCGGCCGTGGGTGGCAGCGAAAATCGTACCGGTCAGGCTCTGCTCGATATCGAAGACCGGCACGGCCGGCATCGTACTCAGGTTGAATGCCGTCCATTCGGCACCATCGTCGGTGCTGCGAAAAACCCCGATGTCGGTAGCGGCCAACAGAGTATTGCCGGTCGGATCGTCGCGATCGACCAGAATCCGCAAGGTCGGCACGTCGGGCAATGGCGCGGCGCCACCCGCGCCGTCGTCTTCGCTCCAGGTCTGTCCGAAGTTGGCGGTGCGAAAGATATGGCCGATATGGGTCGCGGCGGTGAAGCCGGACAGGCTCAGGTAGGCGATCGAGGGGTTGCGCGGATCGGGTGTGATTCCGGTCGCCTGCGTGTCCACCGTCGAAAATTCCGCCGGAAACGCGTTGACAAGGTTCGCGGTCACCTCGTTCCAAGCGATCGGACTGCCGGGATTTACGCATCCGGGCTGATCCGGACAGTTGGCTTGCGTTGTGTTGTAAAGCTGGAAGCCGATGCCGATTTCCGACAGCGACAAGGCCCAGGCTTGAGCGTCGTTGGAAGGCGCGAACTCCAGATCCTGCAACGGATCAGTCGCATTGACTGCGCCTTGCACCTGCCAGGTGAACATCCCGTCGGTCGAGACGTAGGTCGACAGCGTGCCGCCGAACAGCACGCGATGCGGTACGCCGGGATCGACCGCCAGCGGCGGGTAAAAGTTCACATAGTCGAAACCCATTAAGTCGTCGAGCGCGGTGGACGGAACGGCCGATTGCCAGGTATTACCGCCATTGGTAGAAGCTGCGATAAACGGCGAACCGCCGGCACAGGCGTAGGTGTGATAGGCGTAAGTCGGATCGCTGGGATCAAACATCGTGAAGCCGGCGTCGGCGCTATCCACGGCATCCCATCCCAAGGCACCCGAGTACAATTCCGTGCCATTGTCCTGGAATCCGCCCAGCGCCGTTCCCGGTGCGGTCGGATGGGGTCCGATTGCCTGAAGCTGGCCGAGATTGAGGGTTGAGTTGAGGCCGGTGAAGGTCTGCGTACTGCTGTTATATTGGTAAACGCCGCCGTCATTACCGAGCAAAAACCCGGTCATCGCACCGTTCGTTACCAACGGCACGATAGCGTGTTGATCGGCGTGGGTCGTACCGCCTGCCGCCAGGAATGACCAGGTCGTTCCGGAATTGAAACTCTGGTAGATACCGATGCCGCCGAACAGCAGATGAGTTCCGGTGGTGTCGGTTGGATCAACGGCCAGGGCCTGATCGAAAAACGACTGCGACAGGTTCGCGGGGTCCGTTCCGTCGAGCGTGACGCCGCCGAGCGTGACGCTCGGAACCTGCTCGTCGATCCAAGTCGCGCCGTTGTTGGTAGATTTAACCAGCCCCGCATATTCGACTCCGTCCACCCCGCCGACCATCACGTAAACGGTGCCGGGCGCACCGGCAGCGATCGCGATACTGTCGCGGCCCAGTTGACCGTAGCCGGAAGGCACACTGCAGGGGTTGTTGTTGGTGAAACAGACCGGAGTCCAGGTCGAGCCGCCATCGGTGGAATGATAGACATCGTCGTACTCGATACCGACCCAGATACTGTTCTGGTTGTTGGGATCGATCACCACCGCATTGCCTGGACAATTAGAGCAATCGAACCCGGTCTCCTGGGACCAGGTGCTCCCGCCATTTGACGAGAACCAGATGCCCTGCTCGCCGGCTTCGCCCTCCAGGATGTCAGGATCGCCGCGCCCGGCGCTGGTGCCATTAGTCACCGCAGCGAAAATGTGGGGCGGTACATTCGAGTCGACGGCCAACGCCGCGATACCCATCCCAACGAAGTTCGTGCCGCCTAGTTGATTCGAGGTGGCGCCGAGGTTGGTCGACTCGAAGATTCCCTCTCCGTAGTAAGAATCCGCCGACTCGTCGCCTTCGCCGGTGGCGGCATAAATGGTGCTCGGTGTGGTGGCCGAACTGATCGCGAGCGCGCCGATAATCTGGGTCGGTTCCGAATCGAAGACCGAGACGAAACTTGAGCCGCCATTGGTGCTGCGCCATACACCACCGCCAGCCGCGCCGATGAAAATGTCTCCGGACTGCGGATCGACGGCGATCGCGGTGACTCGTCCGGTCGCATTGGGCAGCGGCGCCGTACCGTCGAAAGTCTCCTCGATTTCATTGAGCGTCGGCTGTGGTCCGATCGCATTCCAGAGGAGCGTGACTGCGTCGCTTTGATCCGTCGCGAGCGGCGACGCCAACGTCTGCGGCTGAGATTGGAGCCGATTCTTCGCAGCGAGTGCGGCGGCATAGCCGCTTTGCGGCAAACCCAGGTAAAGCCCGCGACGCATGAGCTGATAATGATCGCGCTGCCGGCGCCAAGCCGTATTGTGCACGGTCGGAAAAATGGCACGGCTCGAAGCACTATGCGTGCTAGGCGCACACACAAGCGAACCCACACACCCTGCGACGAGCGCCAAGATCAGCGCTATCGCGACCTGACGGAACGTTCCAGTCATGCCCCCCCTGGGAAGCCGTGATCGATCACGCGGGCGGGGGGCCTACCCTAGTCATTCAGCCGGGCGAGACCCGGTATCGACCTGAATTACGGCAATCCGCTGGTACTCAGGATTCTAAGGGGTAGCACGCTGCCATGGAAGCCTATTACATCTTAAATTAATTTTTTATCAGTTTTTATTTTTTATCCTAGGTTATATAGACTTTTTATTTCTACTCAAATCAATTGATATCGAAGATTTCTTTCAAACTCCAACAAGTACCCTCTGTAGAAACGACATAAAGCGTATCCGATGATGAAAACGTCATAGAACTGATTTGGCCGAAATTCCCTGCAATCCAGTGTACTTCGCCCTCCGGCCCGATCGCAGCCAGATGGCCGCCTTGCGCGGCCGCGAAAACCGTCCCGCTCCCGGCGATAACTGGCGCGACCGCCTCGCCTACGAACCCGTTCGAGGACCAGGCCAGCGTTCCGGCCGAATCCAGGGCGGTTAGAATCCCGCCATCCTCGAAGAGCACACTTGCGCCGTTCGCCGCTACGCCGCCCTGTGAGGCGCCCGACCCGGCTCGATGCCATAGCTCGCTGCCGTCGGCTGGATTCAGCGCATAAAGGGTTCCATTCGATGCCATGGCATAGAGCGTATCGCCGGAGATTGCGACATTGCCGGCGATTCCTGAGGGCGGCGCAAAGCTCCACTGGCTGGCACCGTCGGCCGCCAGCGCGACGAGGCCGCCGTCGGTCACCGCGATGATCCCGGCGCCCGGCACGGTCATAGCCTGCCGCACCCCCGGCATCGAGATTCGCCACTCGACGGCCCCGCTCACATCGAGCGCGACCAGCTCGGTGGCGGTGGCGTCGTAAATCGTGCCATCCGTCCCTACTGCCAGAGGACCGACACCTCGGCCGATCTCGGCGAGCCATTCCAGCTTGCCGCCCGGACTCAGCGCCATCAGGCCGCCTGCGGTACCTTCCGCGTAGATCGTGCCGTTCGGGGCAACCGCGGGCGATAAACCGCCCGCCGACCGCACGAAAACCTGCTGGCCTGCCGAATTGAGCGCGTGCAGCAGCCCATCGCCGGTAATGAAGTAGACGGCGCCGCCGGACGGTGCGGCGACTATCCGCCCGCTAACTGCGGAGTGCGCATCGAAGCGCCACATCACTTTACCGGTTCGGACCGGCGGTCCCGGTTCCTCCTCGGCGGCCTTAGGTGTAGCCGTCGGCGAGGCCTCGACCGTGGGACACGGGGTACAGCTCGGGAATGGCCCGCCGTTAGGCGCGATCGCAACTCCCATCGGACCGCTCACGATCCCGCCCGAGCTCGCATAGACGCACGTACAGCCGGGATTCACGATCGCGAATTGCCCGTTCTGGATGTACGAAAGGTCGGAATTATCCGCGAACCAACCGGCACCGCTAGTAAGATTGCGAAAGAAAGTGGTCGCATCATATTTGAAGAGCCCCGCGGCATTGAGCGCAACCGGGTTCGGAACCATTCCAGTGGTGACGTTAGCGCATGGAGTATGGGTCGGGGTCGGACTGGGTTTGGCGCCGCTGGGTGTCGCGCTCGGCTTGATGGTGGGCGAGGCGGGCGGTCCTGCGCAGACGTCGATTGATTCCAGGCGCGGTCCGAGCGGAGGCACAGTGGTCGTACAGGGCTCCGGAATAAACGAACCGCCGACAAATTGGCCGCAATTGTCGTTATTACTGTTGCTCCCACCGCCGCAGCTCAAAACGAGCCCGGCCATCGCCGCGCCCAACAACAACAAGAGAACTGGCAATAAATAGCGCCGATACATGGACTGTCGTGCTATTTCGTACGGGAAGCGCTGTCAAGCGAAGCACGCCGATCCAAAATCGACGACACAAAAAAAGGCGGGCGGTTGGAGAGGGGGGAGGCTCCCCAGCGCCCGCCTTCGACCATCGCGCATCGAAGCGCGACAGCTCACTTGGAGAAGGAGGAAGCTGTGCCGCTCAGCTTGGGCGGTCTGAAAGGTTAGACGGCGCCGGTTCCGGAATATTCAAGATCGGCGGGCGAGCCTTGCTCAGCGGCCGCACGGGACGAATGATCCACGTCTATGCTCGGGTTTTTCGCTCGGCAGGCGTATCGTTCAGGTCAGTTCGCGCGCCATGATGGTGCGTTCGAGCCGCCTGAAGCCGTGCTTGCGGTAGAAGGCCTCGGCCGCCCGATTACCATGAATCACTTGCAGTTCCATGCTGCGAATCCCGGCCAATCGGCAGTAATCGTCCACCGTCGCAAGCATGATCGCGCCGAGCCCGCGCCCCCGGTAGGCGCTGCGGATGAACAGGTCCGTGATCACTCCTTGGCGCCCGCCGAATTCGGCGTCGTGATGGAAGCTGAACGCGACGTAGCCGATTGCGCGTTCGCCGTCGCGCATAATCCACATCTGTCCACAGGCGCGATTGCGTAACATCTCCCTGAGGCCCTCGGCCACGAGTTTCGCTCTAAACCGGATGCTATCGTAGCGGTAGTAGGCCCGGATAAGGCGGAGGAGGTCCGGGAAATCAGCCGGGCGCGCAGCCCGAATCTGCATCGGCGATTTGGCTGGTGGTGGTCCTTTTCCCATCAGTTCATCCATCTCTCGCTAGCTTGGCGGCGTGCGAGGCGCACCGATTGGCTGCTTCGCGACTGGACCGTATACTCGCTGACGATCTACCGAATCCAGGCGGGGACGCTTGATGCTTCCAGCGCGAAACGACAATGTAACGCCTAATCCCTACAATCGCGGCCCCTCCGATCTATTACTCCGCGGCTTCGCCATCGCATTGCTCGCCCTCTTCTTCGCCACCGGCGTCGCTCGCGCCTATGACGACTGGGAGCAAGTCGGCCCCGGCGACAGCGGTCAGACTAATTCCGATACAACCAATGTCCCGGCCACACCGCCGCCCGCGGTTCGCGCCGGTTCACGTTTTATCGCCTGCGGCGAGATTGCCGGGACACCCGATGAACACATGAAATTCTTCGTCGATACCATCGATCAGCTGTGGGGCACGCAGGTCCAAGTTTACTCTTCGCTCGCCGTTCGTTCGCCTCATGCGCGTCCCGGAGGATGCGTCTTCTACAACCCCGAGTTTATGCGCGTGCTCTTCCAGCACCTGATGATCCCGCCCAACGACACCCATCTGACAGTATCGATACTCGAGGCCATCATGGCACACGAAATCGGCCACGAGGTGCACGACGACTTCGGCCCCGAGCGAGCCGGCGTCCCGGGGCAAACCAAGGAACTGGAGGCCGATCGTTTCGCGGGTTACACGCTTGAACGGCTTGATATCCCCATCGATTCGATCACGCCGTACTACGGCCTGGCAGGCGATGAATTCACGGGCAGCGAGTCAAACCCGCAAGCGAGTCATGGCGAAAGCAGCCAGCGCATCGCGGCCCTGAAGCACGGTTGGGATCTCGCCCGCTGGCGCCTGCCTGAGGACTACGTTGCGCCGACCGAGAGCGATCAGTTCTCCGACTCGAA
>DATJRJ010000230.1:0-8562 GCA_035504735.1 Binataceae bacterium (SeqCode) | reverse complement strand
GAGCGGGTGATGAAACAATATTGCGATGGCGGCGAAGCAATCCTCGAAGCGTTTCGCCATCTCGGCGTCGACCACATCATCGCCTCGCCCGGCTCGGAATGGTCGCCGGTATGGGAGGCGCTGGCGCGTCAAAAGGTGAATGAGAAGGACGGTCCCACCTACCTGAACTGCTGGCACGAAACTCTGGCGGTCGACATGGCGCTCGCCTATACGCGAGTGACAAACCGGCTGCAGGCTGTCTTGCTGCACGCCGGCGCCGGACTTCAGCAAGGCAGTCTTGGAATTCATGCTGCCCTGCTGGCCGAAATTCCGATGGTCGTGATGTCGGGCGAGTCGGTAAGTTTCGGCGAGGATCCGAACCTGCCAATCGAACCGCAATGGTATGGCTCGCTCAGCATCGTTGGCGGGCCTCATCGGTTGGTCGAGCCGATCGTCAAATGGTCTCAATACGTTGCGAGTCCATTCACCCTCTACGAGAGTGTGGTCCGCGCGGGTGAAATGGCACAGCGACAGCCGATGGGCCCGACCTACCTCGACGTTCCCTTGGAGGCCATGCTCCACGCATGGACGCCGCCGGCGAAGATGCGCAAGGTTCCCCCCGCACCAAAAACTCAGGCCCAGCCGCAGGATGTAGAAAGGGTCGCGGCGCTGCTGATTAATGCCAGGCAGCCGGTGATCCTGACCGAGTCTGCCGGCCGCGACCCACAGGCCTTCGCTGCGTTGGTCGAATTGGCGGACCTGGTTAACATTCCGGTTGGGAGCCGTGGGTTCTCCTACGCTAACTTCCCGACGAGTCATCCGCTTTACCAGGGCAGCGATATCGCTTCCATCCTGAAGCAGGCCGATTTGATTCTGCTGGTAAAGAGCAAGGCGCCCTGGTATCCCCCGAGCCACCGTCCACTCGACGCGACTATCGTCGCGATCGGCGAGAATCCCTTAAGTGGCACGATGGTCTACCAGAATCTTCAGGCCGACTTTTATCTCGAAGGCGATGTCGCGGCCTCGTTGCGGATGCTGGCTGAAGCCGTTCGTTCTGCAGGGGTTGGCCCGTCTAAATTCGCCGAGAGACGGGAGCTTTGGAAACGCGAGCACGAAAAAATCGCAAGCGGCCTGCGGGCTGCCGAGGCCGCGGAGCAGGGCAAAGCGGTGATCGATCCGCTTGCGCTTTGCGGCGCAGTTCGCGAGGTCATGCCGCCGGATACTATTTACCTGAACGAGACCATCATGCACTCCGCCATCCTGCAGCAGCATTTGTCATGGAACGACCCTCAGAGTTACTTCCACGGATTTGGCGGCCTGGGACAGGGGTTGGGACTGGCGCTCGGAACCAAATTGGCGGCGCCCAAACGTCCGGTGGTGTTGTTCATAGGCGACGGCGCTTTCCTCTACAACCCGATCGTGCAGGCGTTTGGCGCATCGAAAGACCACAACCTTCCGATCGTGGTGATCGTTTGCAACAACGGCAAATACCTGGCGATGAAGCAGGGCCATCTCCATCATTACCCTGATGGTGTCGCCGTCGGCGCGGATCTCTTTCACGGCGTTCATATCGACGGTCCGGATTATGCCGAATTGGGAAAACCTTTCGGATTTCATGGGCGACGGGTAGAAAGCCCCGGAGAACTGAAGGGTGCCTTGGAAGGCGCGCTGACATCGGTTAAGAATGGCACGACCTCGATCCTGAATGTGGTCTTGAGTCGCTGATCAGATTAATTCTTCCGGCGTGCTTTCGCGCGGCTGCCTGGCTTTCCCGGCAGCGCTGTCGGGTGCGGACAATGCTCAGTTGTCGAATACTAACTTGGACCAGCATGAGGATTCAGATGAAAAAAATTGTTTTGATAGTAGGGGCTCTCATGATTGCGATGAGCCTCGCAGTGAGTTCGAGCTTGAACGCGAATGCGGCCGGCAGCGCGAAAGCTCAGATCACAGAGATTGAAAACAAGATAATTACCGCATCGAGCGCAGACGAGGTAATGAAGTATTACGATAATCAGGAGGTCGACGTTTACGACTTTGTTCCACCTTTGCAATACAAGGGAGCCAGCGCTGTCCATCGCGATTTCAACAACTTCTTCAGCAATGCCAGCGATATCAGGGGTGAATTTGTCGAGTTAGTAATCGTCACCGACGGCATGATGGGGATGGCGCGCAGCATCCAGCACTTCACATGGAAGAATAAAGATGGCAAGCCGCAAGCGGCTACTATTCGCGTGACTGATGTTTTCCACAAAACCAAGGGCGAATGGAAAATCATTCACTCTCATATTTCTGTGCCGGTTGATCCCAAAACTGGTCTGGGCCAGATGAATCTTAAGTCATAGGAAGGTTCGCGATGGCATCAATAAACGGCCACAGCTGCTGGATTCGATGACCTGAGACTCTCATCGATCTGATCGGCAACGCGTTCGGCCGGGTATATGAGACTGCCGGTAAAACGCGTCTGCGTGAAAAGTCCGGTTGGCATCCTGTCAGGATTTCGTAGCATTCCCCCGAAGCTAAAATTTTACCTGCTTTCTACTGAGCACGGCTACGTTGTTCTCTGTTGAGCCCGGCACGAAGGATGCACTAGCACCCATCGGAACGGTTGCTTGAGAGCCGGAAAGAAAAGGGAAGGAGAAAAAGAAATGGAATTGATCACAAAGCTGTATATACGGGCCCGCGAGTTCCACAAGGGACAGACGATGACGGAATACGCCCTCATCCTATCCGCAGTCGCGGTAGTGGTGTTCGCCGGTTACCAAACCATGGGCAACGATATTTCTTCGCTGCTCACCTCGGTCGACGGTTATCTCTAAATCGCGGAACAAAGCCCCGGAGGGGAATAACACCTTCAGCGGGGAGAGTGCAAAACCAAGGAGGGGGAAAGAAATGGAGTTGATCACGAAGTTGTATGTGCAGGCGCGCGAGTTTCACAAGGGACAGACGATGACGGAATACGCCCTCATCCTGTCCGCAGTAGCGGTGGTGGTGTTCGCCGGCTACCAGACCATGGGCAACGATATTTCTTCGCTGCTTACCACGGTCGACGGTTATCTCTAAATCGCGGAATAAACCCGCGCGAGGGGGAAACACCCCCAGCGGGGGTGACTGCAAAAACCAAGGAGGGAGAGAGATGGAGTTGATCACGAAGTTGTATGTGCAGGCGCGCGAGCGGGCGTGCGAGTTCCACAAGGGACAGACGATGACGGAATACGCCCTCATCCTGTCCGCAGTCGCGGTGGTGGTGTTCGCCGGCTACCAGACCATGGGTAACGACATCACTTCGCTGCTTACCACGATCGACGGCAAGCTCTAAGCGAGAGCGCAACGAAACCGGCGGCGCGGGCCCCGAGTCCGTGCCGCCGGAAAACCGCGGAGCCTCGCGAGCGATCTGACTAAGCGAGGCGGTAGCGCTCAGTCGGCAGACGGGAAGAGGTGCGCGTACCCGTTCGGGGGATTGGCCAGAATCTCCCAGCAATTCTCATCGGCGTCCCAGAAGTAGAAGCTGTAGCTTTTGTGCTGCTCTTTCGGCCGCGTGATCTTGCGAAGTCCCCACGCGTCCTTCTGTTCCATCACGGTGCGATAACAAGCGTCGACCCGCTCGGGCGTCGAGACGTCGAGACCGTTATGGTTGACGAAGGGCATCGTATGTTCGTGATTGGTCTTGACGACGACGAGCGTATGGTTGCCGCCCAGGCGAAGGCAAAGCGCGATCGGACTCATCTCCACGACCGTGAGGCCCAGAAATTCCTCGTAGAATTTGCGCGATGCCGCGAGATCGCGCGATTCAAGGGTCCCGTGCGACAGGAAATCCAATTGCAGGGCCGGAGTGGCATTTTCCTTTTTCCCATCCCTCATGGTATTCACTCCCGAATCGTTCTAGCCTCGCTTTACGATGGTATCAGCAATCCATATCACGACTGGGCTGCTTTTGCGCCATCATAAAGTCGAGCCGGAGCGGCATTGGTGCGTGGGTCGAATCGCTCCGGCATACGCGCGGAAATGCGACGGTTGCCCGGCGACCCGGAAGCGATCTATCCCTCGAATGCGGTAAGTGGAATTCCCAGGCTCGCGATGGCCCCGACGCCGGCCCGCTCGCGAAGGAGATTATCGCATGGCTCGACATATCCCTGGCCCGCTGTATTTCGTTCAGCAAGGTTCATCCGGAATGCCGATGCTGTTTTTGCACTCGACTCCGGACGATCATCGTTTATGGCTTTATCAGACGGCGCGGTTCTCGGCATGGTTTCGGACGATTGCCGTAGACCTCGCCGGATATGGACGATCGGGGCCGGCGCAGGAGGGTATGTCGGTCGGCGATCAGGCAGATGCAGCCTGGGAAGTAGTCGATCAGATCTCGTCGGGTCAAGTCATCATTCATGGCAATTCGATGGGCAGCATGGTTTCGATGCAGATGGCAAGCAAGCAGCCGCACCGGGTTCCGGCCCTGATCCTGTCGGGGACCGGCTACCTTCCGACCCGCGACGCCATGAAAGTATGGAGGACGCGTTACGAGACCGAAGGGATCGGGCTGCGGTACCTCCAATGCCTCGACCATTTCTCGGCTGCGGCCCAGAAGCTTCCGCACGTGCAGCATTATGCCCGCATGGTCTGCGAACTCAATAATCCTTCGACGCTCGGCAGCATCATTGCGATGAACAAGGCGCTTTACACGGATCCGGAACCGGACGAATTCTTTGATACGCTTACCATGCCGACCCTGATCATGAGCGGTACCGCCGATCGCAATCACGCGGCTGCGCGGGCGCTCCACACGCACATCAAGACGTCGGACTTCCGTGAAATCGAAGGCGCGGGTCATGCGGTGATGCAGGAAGCGCCGTGGACTTACGACAAATTCACCATCGAGTTTTTGAACAAGCATCGCCTGTGGCCGGGCGAGCCGCCGGAGGCGAGTGGGGGAAAATCGTAGTATGACGTCCGAAGAGAACGATCTGCTGTCGCGCACCGGTCCAAAAAGCCCAATGGGCCGCCTGCTCCGCCGCTTTTGGATACCTGCTCTGCTCTCGCGTGAGCTAGAAGCCGACGGTGCACCGGTGCGGGTCAGGCTCCTGGGCGAAGACCTCGTCGCTTTCAGAAATTCCGAGGGCAGGGTGGGCCTGCTCGGCGAACATTGCTCACATCGGGGCGCGTCGCTCTATTTCGGCAAAAACGACGCGGGCGGATTGCGTTGCTGGTACCACGGCTGGAAATACGAAGTCGACGGCCGCTGCATCGAAATGCCTAACGAGCCGCCGCAAAACCAATTCAAGGCAGAGATTCGCCATACCGCCTATCCGTGCGTCGAGCGAAGCGGCGTGGTGATGACCTATATGGGGCCGCCGGAAAAGCAGCCCCCACTGCCGGAGCTCGAATGGCTCGCCGTGCCCGAAGGTCACGCGTACGTTTCCAAGCGTTATCAGGATTGCCATTGGCTTCAAGGCCTGGAAGGAGATATCGACTCGAGCCACCTGGGATTTCTCCATGGCATCGAAGCGATGATGAAGGCAACAGAGCATGACGTCAGGGGCTCTGCCGACATCGTCGCGCGCGGTACCTATCCGAAGCTCGAGGTGGTGCATAAACCCGCCGCGGTTCTGCAGGGGGCACGGCGCGATGCGGATGAAAGTCACTACTATTGGCGAATCGGCGCTTGGCTGATGCCATGCTACACCGTGTTGCCGGCATTTCCTGGAGATGCCGCGCTTGGAGGCCATGCGTGGGTCCCGGTTGACGATAATAGAGTCTGGGCTTTTGGTGTTTCATGGCATCCCAGGCGGCGCCTGACCGAGCAGGAGCTCGCTTGGTTCCGTGAAGGGACGCCGACCGGCATTCATTCGACGATGATTCCGGGCAGTTTTATCGCGCAACGCAACAAGAGCAATGGGTACGCCGAGCCCAACGCGGTCGGCAAGCAGCCTTGGCAACGCATCACGGTATTCCAGGATCAGGACACCGCCATCACCGAGAGTATCGGAGCGAATTTCGATCGCACTCGCGAATTCCTGGGCAGCACGGACAACGTCATCGTGACGGTGCGGAAACGGCTGATTGACGCGGCCCGACAATTGGAACAGGGCCAGGATCCGCCGACCGATCCGAAAGCCTATCGATATCGAGGCGTGACCTGTCTCCTGCCGCGCAACACGGATTCGTGGTCCGATGCAGTCGCAGAATGGATGGATGCGCGCCCGGAGACCCTGCACCCCGGCCTATAGCCCAAAAAGTCGACGTGGTTGCAAAACGCGCAATGGTCGGGTGAAGATTCGTTTTGACTCGACTCGAGGAGATCATCGATGGACAAGGCAACCTTCAAACGGGAGCTTTCAGATCTGCGTATAACGTTCGACCTCGGAGACCATCCGTTCGTCAAGCTGGTTCATGAGGGTAAGGCGACCCGCGAGCATCTCAAGCAATACTCGATCGAGCATTATGAAATGACGATTCGCGATGCCGGGGCACTGATGGCGCAGGCTTATCTCGAAATGCTGCCGATCGATCGCGACGGCGCTCGCATGGTGGCCCAGAATTTCGCCGAGGAAGCGCTGGGGCTCTATACCAAAAGCAACGGCCACGCCGAGCT
This sequence comes from Binataceae bacterium (SeqCode), assembly GCA_035504735.1. Lineage (GTDB taxonomy): Bacteria > Desulfobacterota > Binatia > Binatales > Binataceae > JAJPIG01. Next base: position 2,000 of record DATJRJ010000230.1, on the reverse strand, counting down.
GATGCACGAGTTCTGGCACGACGGGCTCGGCCTGTCGCTCGAAGCCCTTATGCATTCGAATCCCTCCGCCGCGGCGCGCGCCTTCAACGCCGAGATGTGGCGTCTCTGCCGCGCCAAGCCCCGTTATATCGGTGCGATCGGTATGGCCGAAGGATGCGAGCGCGCGGCCTATCGCAAGATGTTCGAAGGGGTCACCAGGCATTACGGGATGGCGCCGGAAGCGGCCCGCTTTTTCTCGGTGCACGTCGAAGCGGACGAAGAGCACGAGGAGACCGGTCACAAGCTCGTCGACCAGCTAATCCGCGATGACTACGAGCGCCGCGAATTTGTTGCCGAAGCGGCCGTGATGCTCGATCTCTTCCGTAAAGGATTCGACGCGATGCTGGCGGTCTAGCGTAAACGTCCGTCCGGTTCTGGATTGGCCAAAAGGACGTCCAGAGATCTCAGGCCAACAGCACCGCGATCAATCCCGAAACAAACACGCCGTCAAAAGTTCCCGCGCCGCCGATCGACGCGACCGGCGCCCTCATCTGTCCGATTTGTGACAGGTTCATCAGGTCCGCGCCGATCAGGCAGCCGAGCGTGCCGGCGATAAAAGCGATAGCCGGTGCCCGCCGGCGTTCCAGTATCGAAGCCGCTAGGGCCGCGATAATCCCGGGAATCAGCGTCGGCACGGCGATGCCCACACCGGGCACAACCGTGGCGAAGTGATGAACCATCAGGGTCACGATCGCGGTCGCAATTATGGTCTTCAGGTAAGGGGCGGTACGAATCAGCACGTAGACGCAGGTGAAGAATGGAATCAGCGCCCCGCCTACGTTGATCGCGATCTCGGTATGGCCGGCCCTTACCAGGCGCGGCACGACGTATGGGATACCCCAGAAATAGATCACCTGGTCGTGCACTATCTGATTGGCCGAGACGCTTGCGATTGGCAGATTGATGAAACTGCCGAAAATCATCGCGAGCAGAAGTATCGAGACCATACGATGAGAGATACCGAGACGCTCGTAGGCCGCGTGAATGATTCCGATCTCGATAATTACGAATAAGGTTACGAGCAGGATCCCGAGGATTCCGAGCGCTAGTCCTGTGACTGGCGGGTACATCAATGTTGCTACGATAAACCGGATCGTAACGCTCAACCATCATCGAGACATTTTTGCCGTCGGTGTCAGGCCGGCCCGGGCTGTGCCGAGGTTGGCATCCTGTCAGGTTTTCGTAGCACCCCTCTGGAACATCAGAATCTATCTATCTCCGACTTAGCCTGGCTACGTTGTTCCCTGTTAAGCCCGGCACGGTGGATGCTTTTCCAATATTCCGACCGGCAACTGAGGCTGGGAAACAACGCGAGAGGAGAGGGGAGAATCATGGTGAAAGATCTGCTTCGGCGTCGTGAATGGCCGATTGTTATCTTTTCGTTCTTCACGCTGGGAGCGTTCGCAGCGAACGATCTCGGGCGCGGTTTCGTCCACACCATCGGCCTGTCGTTTATCGGCGTAACCGTAATCTGGGCTGCCGCGTCGATGAATCGCCGGCGGATGCGGAAATCCGAAATTCGAGTTCAAGGGCTAACGGCATAGAGCAATTTAAACGGGCGAGCTGAGACACACGACGAGACTATCGGCGAGGACGTGTAGCCATCAACCAACATTTCAAGGGGACAAGTCAGGATCAGGGAAAAGGGGGGAATGGACTTGATCACAAAGTGGTACGTACGCGCCTGCGGGTTCAAACGGGGACGAACGATGATTGAGTACGCTATCATCTTGTCTGCGTTGGCAGTCGCGGTGTTCGCAGGCTACCACGGTGTGCTCAACACGGTCGACGGCAAGCTCTGAGCGAGAATACGACTCGCTCTCCCCAGCAGTGCGGCATTAAGTCCGTGCCGCGATCGAGCCTGCGGATTCCAACTTTCTAGTTCTTCCCGTCTTGTGACTACTCTGCTGACGAGAACCGGACTGCTACCCCGTTCCAGTATCCGATTTTGCCGCAATCAT
>DATJRJ010000229.1:0-5311 GCA_035504735.1 Binataceae bacterium (SeqCode) | reverse complement strand
AAGCCCCAACTTCTCCGGTACGGCTCGGTTACTGAGCTCACCAAGGGCGCCGGCAAATCGTTCAACGATACTCCTACCAAGCGTAGCTGATGGAGGGCATCCTGCCGGGCTCGGGTCTGGCAGCAGCCTCGATAAATTGATTTCGTAAATACCCGGGCATCGCAAAACGTGATGCTCGGGTATTGTATTTTTATGGCAGGCTCAGGTACGCGCGCGCCAGATTTTGCTGCTGGCCTCCGCGATCTCGCTACCGCCGACACAGTGCCGATGTTTCGTTACCGGGTCTATGGAATTTCTCTCAGTTCGGATGTGGCATTACCGGAACTGACGCGGATCGAGGGACCGGGCTTCGATCGCGAGCCGGATCTTTTCGTCACGCTCAATGCCAGCCCGAGCGCGACCGACGGGCTCGCCTGGTCGATGCTCTACGAGGCCGGGGATGGAAGCATCTGGACGCTTTGGGCCAAGGATGAGCGCGGCTATTTCCTGCGTTTCCCGCGCATCGCGGATTTCCGGGTCTCCGGCGCCGGCGATCGAATTGAATGTATCGGCCGGGCCGCCGCGACTTCCTCCGAGACCCTGCGCCATCTGCTTATCGATCAGATTCTCCCGGCGGTTCTGAGCCTGCGCGGCAGTGCCGCGATCCATGCGACCGCGGTCGTCACGCCGCACGGTCTGTGCGCCTTTACCGCGCCGAGCGGTGCGGGAAAATCGACACTGGCGGCGAGTTTTTTGCTGGCCGGATGCCCGGGTTTCGGCGACGATTGCCTGGCGCTGAAAGAAATCGATGACCGGATTGCCGGCGCGCCCGCCTACCCCGGTGTGCGCCTGTGGGGCGACTCGTTGAGTTCGCTCATCAGCGGTGGGCTCGCAGATGGTGGCGGCCGCCTGTCGCGCGTCGCCCATTATACGAGCAAGCAGCGGGCTTTCGATCGCGAGTCCGCCGCCCGTTTTCCCGCGGCTCCGCAACCGCTGACCGCGATTTACCGGCTGATGCGCGGGCCGGCCGCGGGCCGGAACGGCAATCCGGACGCTCCGGAAATCGAGCCGCTCTCAACGCGCGACGCGCTGATCGAACTGGTCAATGCGACGTATCGACTCGATCTCCTCGATCGCGACCGGCTGACGGGCGAGTTCAGATTCCTCGAACGCGTGGCTCTCAGGGTGCCGATGCGCCGGCTGCGGATACCCGACGATTTCGCAGCCCTGCCCGCAGTTCACGCTGCGATACTGAGTGACCTCGCAAGCCTCTAACGCCACGGCCCGGGTTGGTCTTGGCGATAGCGGGCCATCTAGAATGACCGGCATGAAAAGGTTTGCGGCAGAGGCGCGCTTTGTCCTGGCCTGCTGCGCTGCCGGACCGGATGCGATCGCGACGGGTTCGAATTCCGCCGTCCCACCGGCTGCGAACCTCGACTGGCGGCGCGTTATCGATCTGGCGCTCGGCGAAGGGGTGATGCCGTCGGTCTATCGTTTTCTCGCCGGTTATCGGGCCGAGGATATTCCCGAGCATGCGATGCGCGAGTTGCGGTTCCATTTTCAAGGCAACTCGCTGCGCAACCGGCTGCTGGCGCGCGAACTTTCCCGACTTACGGCTCTCCTCGAGAGCCACGGGATTACGCCAATCGCTTTCAAGGGGCCGCTACTCGCGCAGATGGCGTATGGCGATGTCGCACTGCGTCAGTTTTCCGATCTCGATCTGCTGGTTCCGCGCTCCGAAATGCCGCGCGTGATCGAAGTGCTCGATAAACAAGGTTTCAGCCCTCAACTGTCCAGTCCGGCGATCGTCACCAATGGCTTCTTCCAGGCTTCCGAGGACGCGTTCATCAAGCCCGGTACGATGACGGTTATCGACCTGCACTGGGATTTGATGCCGCGCTATTTTCCGTTCGCGCCCGCGGCGGAGCAGGTGCGCCGGCGCGCGATTCGGCAGCGGCTCGAAGATGGCGAGGTTTGGGCGCCGGCCCTCCATCATCAAATGCTGATCGCGTGCGTCCATGGCACCAAACACGGCTGGCCCTCGCTGGGAGCAATCGCCGACGTGGCGGCGTTGCTCCGAATCGAAAACGGCTATGATTGGCCCGGGTTATATGACGAGGCCGCCGCGCTCGGCAGCCTGCCGATGTTGCTGCTGGGACTGCGGCTCGCGCACGCTGCTTTGGCGGCGCGGGTGCCGGATTCGGCGGTTGAGATGGCGCGGCGCGATCCGATCGTCAGCTCGCTGGCGCCGCGACTGCTTGATTCCCTGTTCGCGAGCTACGAGGATCCGCGGATCTCGTTCTTTCACGATTGGATGGTGCCGCTGCGTGCCATCGGCCGCCGCCGCGCCCAACTGGCCTACGTCGTCGATCGCGCGTTCGCCCCGACTTTCGATGACTGGCAGTTCGTGCGGCTGCCCGGGCCGTTGTTCCCGCTCTACTATCCGCTCCGGCCGCTGCGGCTGCTGATTCAACAGACCCCGCGCCTGAGTTCCGCGCTCGGCCGCCGATTGAGTCCCGAGGTCCGCCGATGATGCGTGGGACCGGCGCCTACCTGCGGTCGCTGCTTGCGGGCTCGCGGGCGTGGGTGGCATTTGCGGTCGGAGTAATCATTTTAGCTTCGATGACCGAAGGCGTGGGCGTCATGCTGCTGTTGCCCACGCTGCAGATCGCTGGGTTGGATCTTACCAACCAGGGCGCTGCAGGCCGCTACACCCTCGCGATACGGCGAGCATTCGCATCGCTAGGACTCCATCCGACGCTGTTGATGCTGCTCGGAATGTTCGTGGTGCTGGTCGCGGGACGGGCCTTTCTCACTCAGCTCCAGGGTCTGGCCGCCACGACCGTCGATCAGCAGCTTGAAGATCGCCTTCGTCGCCGGCTCTACGCTGCGATCGTAAATGCCAACTGGCTGTTTGTCTGCCGTAGCCGCTCCTCGGATTTCACGCATGCGCTCACCGCGGAAATCCAGCGGGTCGGCTTGATGACCTACAATCTCGTCTTCCTGGCCGCCGATCTGATTCTCGGGATGGTCTATCTGGCGATAGCGTTTATGCTCTCGGCGCCGATGACCGCAGTAGTGCTGGCCAGCGGCGGAGTACTCGCGCTCTTGATGCGCGGCCGCACCCGCGCTCTCCATGACAGCGGAGCCGAGGTTTCGCGCAGCGTCCAGGAGCTGTTCGCCGAGACTATCGAGCACGTGCAGAATCTCAAGACCGTGAAAACCTACGGCGCGCAATCGCGCAGCCTGGCGCGGTTCGCGGCGCTCAGCGAAAGCGCGGCCGTAGCCGGTATCAATGCCGTCCGCCAGCAAAGCCTGGCCGGCGCGTGGTTCGAGCTGGGCTCCACGCTCGCGATCGGCGCGATCGTTTACATCTCGATCAGAGTAATCGCGGTGCCGCCCGCCGAACTCCTGATCCTGTTGCTCCTGTTCGTTCGCGTGATGCCGAAGTTCATGTCGATCTATGGCGAGTTTCGGCTGTTCGTGAACTCGCTGCCGGCCTTCAGCAATGTGATCGCAATGGAGACGCGATGTGCGGCGGCCGGTGAGCCGGCCGCGGCCGCCGGTCGGCGGCTTGAGCTTCGCCGCACAATCGAGTTGAAGGGCGTTTCCTTCAGTTATCGTCCGGGTAACGCGGCCGCCTTGACGGCGGTCGACCTGCGTATCCCCGCCGGCGGCGTGACGGCCCTGGTCGGCCCATCGGGAGCGGGCAAGTCGACGATCGCGGACCTGGTGATGGGCCTGCTGGTGCCCGATGCCGGGTCGATAATGGTCGATGAGTTGGTAATCGGGCCGGGGCAGGCGCGAAGCTGGCGCGATCAGATCGGCTACGTCGGTCCGGATAGCTTCCTGTTCCATGAAACCGTGCGTAACAATTTGTTGTGGGCGCGGCCCGATGCCAGCGAGCAGGAGATGCAGGCGGTACTGCGGTTGGCGGCCGGGGAGTTCGTCGCTACGCTGGCGGCCGGTCTCGACACGGTGGTCGGCGACCGCGGCACGATGCTCTCGCAGGGCGAACGTCAGCGAATCGCGCTGGCGCGCGCCCTGTTGCGCAAGCCGTCGCTCCTGATACTCGACGAGGCCACCAATGCGCTTGATTCCGAGAGCGAAGCCCGGGTGCTGAGCGCGATCGATCGCTTGCGCGGCGGGCTGACGATCCTGCTGATCGCGCATCGGCTCTCGACTATCCGCTGGGCGGATCTGATCCATGTCGTCGAGAATGGACGCTTAGTTGAATCCGGCGATCTCGACTCGCTCACCGCCCGTCACGACAGTCGTCTACGCGCCTTGTGCGAGGCCCAGAGCGTGATGTTCTAGCGCCTCGCAGGGCGCTATCTTTTCGCCTCGGGAATACCGCGCCGAGCTGGTTAGTTCCCGGTGGTGATAACCATGCGGAAGCGCGCTTTGCCGCTCATCATCCGTTCGTAGGCTTCGGCGACCCGCTCGAGCGGGAGTACTTCATTCATTGACCGCACTCCAGCCAGCACGCTGAAGGCGAGGGTATCCTCGGAATCGATCGAGACACCCGAGTACCAGCCCTTGATGGAGCGGCAGCCTAAAATGAGGGGCAGGGGAAATATCTGCAGCGGCCCGGCCGCGCCCAGGATCAACAGCGTTCCGTTGGCGGCCAGACCTCCCAGGGTCGCACCCATCGCGGGACCGTCGGTAACCGTCGCCAGCACGATTTTCGCGCCGCCCAATCTGGTTAGTTCGGCCGCAGGATCCAGCGCCTTGCTGTCGATGTAATGTGACGCGCCCAGTTTTCGCGCGAGCTCTTCCTTGTCTTTACCGCGGGCAATCGCAACAGTTCGGAAGCCCATTTTGGCCGCAAATTGAACCCCGAGATGGCCAAGTCCACCGAGGCCGAGGACGGCGACCAATTCGCCCGAACGTGCGCCGCTGTTGCGCAAAGCGTTGAAGGTCGTGACGCCGGCGCACATCAGCGGTGCCGCTTCGACCGGCGTCAATTCGGCAGGAATCGAGGCGACCGATTCCGCCGGAGCGATCATGTATTCGCCATAGCCGCCGTCATGAGTGATACCGGTAATCTTGGTCGAGGTTTGGCAGGCAAAGAAATTGCCGCGCCGGCACGCGTCACAATATCCGCAGTTGCCGCCGTGCCAGCCTACTCCGACCCGCTCGCCGGCGGTCCAGCGGACGACTCCCGGACCGACCGCATCGATTAGTCCGGCAACCTCGTGTCCTGGCACGCGCGGATATTGAATGCCGGGGAAGAGTCCCTCGACAGTAACGCTATCGCTGTGGCAGACGCCGCAAGCCTGAATCCTGATACGGACCTCGCCGGCACGCGGCTCGGGAATTTCGCGCTCGA
>DATJRJ010000228.1:0-10012 GCA_035504735.1 Binataceae bacterium (SeqCode) | reverse complement strand
TTGCGGATGAAGACCGCGAGCTGGTGCAGAGTGCCGAGCGGCTCTTCACTCGATCAGGCTACAGCTGCGAAATCTGCGACAGCGGCGACGCGGTGCTGAGTGCGCTCAAACAGCGCGGCGCGGATGTAATCGTTATCGGCCTCCAAACGCCCGGGATGGGCGGGCTCGAGCTGTTGCAACAAGTCCACCTGCGGCGTCCCGAGTTGCCGTTGATCCTGCTGGGCGTCGATCCCAACCCCGGAACCGCGATGGCGGCGATGCGCCACGGCGCATTCGATTACATCGCCAAGCCCTTCACTGACGACGAGCTTAGCGCGGCCGTTAAACGTGCGCTCGATATGAGCCTGCTGCAGCGCGAGAATCGCCAGCTTCGCCAGCAGCTCGACATGGCCAGCGTGGCGGCGGGGTTCATCGCCGAAAGCCCGTCCAGCAAGAACATCCTTTCGATCGTGCGCCGGGTTGCACCGTCGCGTTCGACGGTCTTAATCGAAGGCGAGAGCGGCACCGGCAAGGAGCTGGTGGCGCGCCTGGTGCATTATTGGGGTCAGCGGGCCGATGGCCCGTTCGTGGCCGTGAACTGCAAGGCATTTGCCGACGGCGTGGTCGAGAGCGAACTGTTCGGCCATGAAAAGGGTTCGTTCACGGGCGCGATCGCAGCGCGGGCCGGATGCTTCGAGCGTGCCTCGGGCGGCACGCTGTTTCTGGACGAGATCGCCGAGACCGGCGCGGATTTCCAGGCCAAGCTGTTGCGCGTGCTCGAGGATGGCGAGGTGTTGCGCGTTGGTGCATCGAAGCCACGCAAGGTCGACGTGCGTATCGTGGCTGCCACGAACCGCATGCTGCGCAAGGAAGTAGCCACCAATCGCTTTCGCGGCGACCTCTATTTTCGTCTCAATGTGATACCGATTCACATTCCACCGCTGCGCGAACGCCCGGAGGATATACTGCCCTTGGCGCGCCATTTCCTCGATTTTTGCGCGACCGAGGCGGGACGCCCGATCTCGTTGACTCAGGAATCGGAACGGACGTTGTGCACCTACAACTGGCCCGGCAACGTCCGCGAACTCGAGAACGTGATCGAGCGCGCGGTGGTGATGAGTGGTGCGGAGCAGCTCTCACCCGAGGCCTTTGCGCTCGACCGCAGCGTCGAGGAGCCGCTCGAGGTTGATGCCATGAGCGCCAACAGCAACGGCGCCGGTCCGATCGCCAACGGCACGTTGCAGGATTGCCTCGACCGTGCGGCAGCGGTCCGTATCAAGACCGCGCTGGAATCCGCTAAGGGCAACCGAGCCTTGGCGGCGCATGAGCTGGGCGTCGACCGTACCACGCTCTATCGCCTGATGAAGCGTCTCGGCCTCGGCCAATAACCGCATCCCGCTACGCCCCCGCGGCCGTCACTCAAAAATCTTGTCTCTCTAGCGGCGCTTCGAGGCTCCGGCAGCCGACCGGCGTCCTATCCGATCCGAGCCCGGGCGTACACGCATCGGGCCTGCTCATCGGCGAGCCGCGATGTGCAATTTTGCGGCGCCTGCGCTTGGTGCCAAGCTAACGATTGATGGGTGGAGGGAATCTGCGAGCGGCCATGCCACAGGACGAGGCAGCCGCCCGCAGATGAAGGGCAAATTTAATGGGTGAGGGTAGACATGATCTGGATGATTGCGGGACCGACGATGACCATGATCATGGCCGGCAGTACGAACAGGACCAGCGGAAACAGAATCTTGACGGTGGTCTTTTGCGCTGCTTCTTCGGCCCGCAAACGACGCCGGGTACGTAGCGCGTCGGAACTTGCGCGCAGGGCAGGGGCCATCTGCGCGCCCAACTGCTCGCTTTGAATCAAGGTCGCCGCCAACGGTTTGATATCTTCGACCGCGGTCCGCTCGGCGAGCCCGCGCAATGCCTGGCCCAACGAGGACCCGGCTGCGATTTCGCCCGAGACCATCGACAGCTCGCGTCCGATCGCCTGGCGCTGCCGCTCGGTCTCAGCGCCAACGATCCGGATGGCCTCGAACAGGCCGAGACCCGCCTCTACGCAGACCACCAGCAGATCGAGGACATCGGAGAGTTGCCGGGCAATCTCGTTCTGACGAGAGCGCGCCCTGCGAGCCAGGTAGTAGCTGGGCAGCACATAGCCCAGCACTGCGCCGGAGCCGATGCAGATCAACGGCGAATGATGCGTGAACACGGCGGCCAACAGGCCGAGTATGAAGCCGCCGGCGATCGCGCTCATGCGCGCCACCTGGAAGACCTGGCCGTCGACGCCGCGCGTGAAACCGGCCTGCATCAGAAGACGGGAGACCTTCTCGCCCGCCGGAGTGTCAGGCTTGGGGGCCGGGAACCTCCGCGCCGCCCAATGGAAAAGCATCCGGCCCAGGGTTTCGGCTTCGGCGTCGATCGCCTCGAGGTCGGTGCCCTGCACGGTGCGGATCTTGATGGCGAGGTCGTTGAGCCGCTCCTCGAGCAGCCGGTTCCCATAAAGCGCTACGTAAACACCCATCGCAGCGACGCCCAACAGACAGAAGACGATTACGCTGATTAGAAATGTGCCGGCCATGTTAGTAGTCCACTCGCAGCAAACGTTTAATGATCAGCAGCGCAGTCAGATCCATCACCACCGCGGCCTTCAAAATCTTGAGGCCGGTCGGATCGTGGAAGAGCACGGTCGTGTACCCCGGCTGGATGAGCGAGAAGGCGCCGAGCACGATTACCGGCAACAAACCCACGATCATGCCGCCCATCCGCGATTGTGCGGTGAGCGCCTTGACCTGCAGGCGCAGTCGTTGCCGGGTGCGGACGATCTCCGATAGCCGCCCGATGATCGCGGCCAACGAGCTGCCGACCTCGGACTGCACTTTGACCGCCACCACCATCAGCCGCAGGTCATCTTCGGGCATTCGCTTGAGCAATTCGTTGAGCGCCCGAGGCAGCGGAAGTCCGATGCGTGTCTGCTCCAGCACAGTGCGGAATTCGCCGCCCAGCGGCTCGCCGAACTCCTGCACCACTACCTGCATCCCGCGCAGCAGCGAATGGCCGGCCTCGAGCGATGAGCGCAACAGGTCGAGCGCATGCGGCAGTTGCGCGCCGAAGGCCTTGAGGCGCCGCCGGCGGCGGAAGCGAAGGTAGAAAATCGGGAGGCTCGCGCCGATCACGCCGCCGCCGAACGCGAACAGCGAATCGCCGAAAACCATGTTGGCGACGGTTGCTCCAGCGAGAAACATCAGCACCATGATGAGCAGCATCTCGGAGGTGCGCATGAACAATCCGGCCTGCCAGATGCTTTGCTCCAGCGTTCGCAGCAGGTTGGTGCGGTACAGGAAGGTCAGCAGTCCCTGCTCCGGTTTGCGCACCTGGCGGGTGATATCAACGTCGCCGGGATTATCCTCGGGCAGAGGCGTCATCCGGCGTGCCACCTTATTCGCGTTGGCGTCACCCTCGCGCGAGGTGAATACAATGATCGCGATGGCGAATACCACCAGGAAAATCGCGCTGGATACGACGAAATCCATTCAGATCGCCTCCCGCTTCGCTATTGGCAGCTTGTAACCCGTAACCTCGATACGCTCGGTGTAGTGTGAGCGGATGCCGGTGGGGCGGAAGGTTCCGACCACTTTGCCGCCCTGCCCGATGCCGGTGCGATGGAACTCGAACAGGTCCTGCATCATCATGGTTTCGCCTTCCATACCGGTGACCTCGGAAATCTTCATCACCTTGCGCGTGCCGTCAGACATGCGCGAGACGTGGATGACCATGTTGATCGCGGAAGAAATCTGCTGGCGCATCGCTTTCTGCGGAATCTGCGCTCCCGCCAGCAGCATCATCATCTCCAGGCGCATCACGGACTCGCGCGGGTTGTTGGCGTGGATGGTCGCGATCGAGCCGTCGTGGCCGGTCGACATCGCCTGCAACATGTCGAACACTTCCGCGCCGCGCACCTCGCCGACGATGATGCGGTCGGGGCGCATACGCAACGTGTTCCTGACCAGATCGCGCTGGCTGACTTCGCCCTTGCCTTCGACGTTGGGCGGCCGGGTTTCCAACCGCACGACATGCGGCTGTTGCAGTACCAACTCGGCCGAGTCCTCGATGGTCACGATGCGCTCGTCGACCGGCACGAACGCCGACAGGCAATTCAGCATCGTGGTCTTACCGGAACCCGTACCGCCGGCGACCAGGATATTCAGGCGCGCGCGCACGATGGCATGCATGAACTCAACCATCTCGGGCGTGAGCGAATTTTTGGCCACCAGGTCGGTGATGTCGTAGCGCTTCTTGCCGAAACGCCGGATCGAGAGCGACGGGCCGTCCAGCGCAAGCGGCGGGATGATGGCATTGATACGCGAACCGTCGGGGAGACGCGCATCGACCATCGGCGAGGCTTCGTCCACGCGCCGGCCGACCTGAGAGACGATCCGATCGATAATCAGCATCAGGTGTAAATCGTCCTGAAAGCTGACGTCGGTCAGGAACAGTTTGCCGAAACGCTCGACATAGATCTGGCTGGGACCGTTGACCATGATGTCGGTGATGTCGTCGTCCCACAGCAGTGGTTCGAGCGGCCCGAGGCCCAACAATTCGTTCTTGATTTCGTCGACCAGCTTGACGCGGTCGGTCTCGGTGATCAGGCGGCCTTCCTCGTTGAGGATGTCGGTGATCGCCTGGGTCACCTTGCCCGAGGCCATCTGCGGATCGAGGCTCTCGAGCTTGGCGACATCGAGCGACTCGAACAGGCGGTTATGGACCGCCAGCTTGAGCTGCTGGAAGCTGTTGCTGGAGTGATCCTTGGGTTTGCGCGCGGCTGCGTTGGCGCTGCCGCCGAAGGCGCGCTGCGGCGAGGCCGGCGAGTCCTTGGAACCTTGCGAGATTCGTTCGACCAGTTTCATCGGTTATCCTTTCATGCGCGCGCCGCGATGGCCGAGAACAGGCGCGACAGCAGTCCCGCGCCGACGTCCGGCGCTTCGACGAAATCCACCGCCGCCAGCCGGCGGGCGAGCTCTTCGATGCTGCGTGTGAAGCCAGAGTTAGGCGCGATTTTCCATAGATCCTGGGCCCGCAACTGAACCCGCTCGAGGGTCTTCTCGTCGCGCGGGATCTTGGCGAACACCGGCCGCGCCAGCGTATGCGTGATTTGCTCCTCAGTGATCGGATGCGACAGCGAGTGGCGGCTCAGCACGATGCTGGGCTCCAGATCCTTCAAGCCGAGCCGCGAATACAACTCGATGAAGCGCCACGCGCAGCGCGCCGAGGTGATCGATTGATCGAGCAGGTACAGCAGGCGGTCGGAATGTTCCCAGGCCGCCACCACGACCTCGTTGATGTACGAGCCGCAATCGATCAGCACGAAGTCGAACAACTGCCGCATCAGATCGAGCACCGCGCCGATCAAGGCGTCGGGAATCAGCTCGCAATCTTCCATCCGCCTGGGTGCCGACAGCAGGTAGATGCCCGATTCGTGTTTGGTGAGCGCTGATTCGAGCTGAATGGAATCGAGCTTCTTGTCGGGCTCGATGAGCAGCATGATGGTGCGTTCGGGCTCGATGTTAAGACAGACCGAGAGTCCCCCCGACTGCAGATCGAGGTCGATGACGGCCACTCGCTTGCGCAGGGTATAGCGCAGCGCCAGCGCCAGGTTGGCCGTCAGGCTGGTGACGCCCATGCCGCCCAGCGTGCTCGTCACTGACACCACCACTCCGCCTAGGCGATTATGGTCGCTGCTGCGCCGGTAGGATTCGATCTTGACCAGGGCCCGGGTCATGTCGCCCAGTTCGACCGGGAAGAAGATCAACTCGTCGGCGCCGGCCTTGAGCGCGCGCCGCATCAACTCGGGCGAGCCTTTCGGCAATAGGGCAACGATTACCGGGCACGGCGGGTTCTCGTGCATCGCCTGGATGTAGCGCAGCGAACCTTCTTCCTGGCCGTGGAAGGTTACGATTACGACATCGACCGGCGACTCGATGCCATTGCCGTTGCCGTTGTGATGGCCATTGCCGTTGCCGTTGCCATTGGCCTCGCCAGGAACTGGCAAGGTCAGGCCGCTCTCGACGATTTCGACCGGCGGATCGCCCATCTTGAGCAGAATCGCCTTGGCCTCGTTGCGACGCTCCTCATTTTCCCCAACCAGCCGCACTTTCAGGGCGGGATGCTGATCGGGTTTTTTCCCAAGTACCGCCACGCTAGCTCCCTCTCTCGCTTGCGCGTTCCGTTTCCATCCTTCAGCTAAAAGCGTGGCCGGGCGGCATCGGACGGATAAACGCGCTCGGTACGAATCTCGTCGGCAGTGAGCGGCCCGCGATCGACCGGCAGCGATACTTCGCCGTTCTCCGGCAGCGGCGCTACAATCTGCGGCGTCACGCTCATCACCAGGTCAGTTTTCTGATCGTTATATGAAGTGGTGCGGAACAGTCCGCCCGCGTATGGCATATCGCCGAGGTACGGGACCTTGTCCACGCTCTCAACCTTGTTATCCAGGATGAGGCCGGCGATGATCAGCGTCTGCAGATTGCGCAGCCGCACGAAGGTCTCGGCGCGGCGCGTCACAAAGGCCGGCACCGTGAAGCCGAACAGTTGCACCCCGTGCACGTAATCGGGCTCCGAGACTTCCGGCTTGACCGCCAGTTCGATGTCGTCGGCGCCGACCACGGTCGGCACGAACACCACCGAGGTGCCGAACTGCTTGAAGACGATCGAGGTGTTGAGCGCCTGCGCAACGACGATCGGAATCTCGCCGCCCGACAGGAATTGCGCCTTCTCACCTGAATTCGCTAGCAGATGGGGCTGGGCCAGAATCTTGCCCAACTGATGCTGCTCCAGGAACTGGAACAGCGCGGCCGAATTGACGTTGTTGTTCTGGCCGGCGATGCCGTAGGTCACGTTCTGCGAGAGCAGCATGTTGATCAGGCTGCCGCCATTCGGCATCACGCCCGAGGGAGCCGAAGTCGCAACCGCGCCGACGCCGGCGGTGGCCTGCGCGATGATCTGCGATTGTGGGCTGTATGGCGTCGCTACCTGGCCCGGCAAGCTGACCAGTGACAGACCCAAATGAGACAGCGCCACCGAGAAGTTCACACCCTGGTTCTCGATCTTTGAACGATCGAGCTCGCCGACGATCACATTAAGCAGCACCTGTTCCTTGCTGTCGCGATCGACGCGTACCTCGCGCTGCAGGTAGTGGCCCTGCGAATCCCATACGGTCAGCGTCGTGAAGCCGGGCTGATGGCCGATCAGGTTGATCTGGAAAGGATTGATCACCTGGATGTCGGCGATCTTCGAATCGGCTATCGAAATACGCGTGATGCGCGTCGGAAAATCGTAAACCAGCGACGTATCGGCCATTAGATCGACGGTGTAGCTCGGCAGATAATTGCGCCGCTGGACGCCGTTGGGCGCCTCCTCCGGAGAGGGTGGCGGAGGAGCCAGCGGGTCACTGCGGAATTTCTCCGTGGGCCCCGGCAGGATCGGCGCCTGGCTTGCCATCACGCCGCTCGGCGCAGCGGCCGAGCCCGGTATCGAGACATTGGCCGCGGCCAGCGCGACCGGTTTCGATGGAGCCGGAGCCGCTAGGGCAGCCGTCGGCGCGACCGGGGCAGTAGCCGGCGTCAGGGAAGTCGACAAAGGTGGAATTGGGGCCGAGGCCGGAGCAACGGCCGGTACCGCACTGGCCATCCGCAGCGGAGCCCCCGGCTTGTCGAGAGGCCCGGACGCATCAAGCGGCTTGGAAGATGCCGTCTTGGCAGTCGTCGGGACCGCGTCGCTCACGACCGCGGGAGCCGCGGCCGGCTTCAAAGGATGAGCTGAATTGGCGACCGCATGTACTGCGACGTCGTAGGTAACCGGGCTGCCGTCGCTTTCGGTGGTGGTGATCTCCCACTCACCGGCTTCTGCGCCGAGCAGATTCATCTCGCCGGGCGCGTCGGTATGAATCACCAGCGCGCGTGGGTTGTCGAGAACTTTTATACCCGGGGTCGCCGACTTGCTCAGGTCCTTGATCACATAGCTCTCGCCGGCATTGATCGAGACCGGCACGGTATCGTCGGCCGCAACAATTCCGAGCCTGAACAACAACGATCCGAACAATCCCGCGATCAGCCAGGGCAGCATCCCGCAACCGCGCCGTGCTTTGCTCATCCTTGCAAACCTCCTCATTCCGCCGCCGTCTGATCTTCAGGGCACATCGATGGTTTTAGGCACCGGCGCGCCAAACGCTCCGGCCTCGCTAGCGCCAGTTCCATCGGGGTAAACCGCCGCTGGATTTGCCGCCAAGGGACCGCCGCCCATCGCCGCCGCGAATGCCGCCGGATTGGGCGCTTCAGCCGGCATTGGGGCGGGCAAGCTCGATGGAGCGCCGTTGATAGCCGCATGATCGCCAGGCAAGCCCTCGTTGTTGGAATGCGGCAACCAGTAGCCGTCACCGACACTTTCCGGCGATGGCTGTCTCACAAATGAGATCGATTCGGCATTCTTGCCGTCACGCATTATCTGGACTTGGATCGCCCGCTGGCGCGGCACGAACTGATGGATGACGCGGCCGTGTTGGACCGCGACCACCGGGACGGGCTGGGTATCGGAATCGTAAGAGCGCAGCATCTCGGGGATGCCGACGCCGCTGGTGAGCACGATCTTCTGATCGTTGTAACTGCGCATCGCCAGGTGCAGGGTGCCCTCGCGGCTCGCCAGCGCCAGCCGCTCCGCTTCCTGCGGTGTGACGAGCAGCGTCACCACCTTCACCACTTGGGGCTGGTCATGGGTATGTTCGATCTCCTGCGCGACCGCGAGCACTTCGACATCCTGCAGCACGATCTTCGAGAACGGCTTCTCGGTCGGGCCGCTGCCCGATACCGCCACCAGCACATCAACCTTGGTATGCGGCAGGACGAAGCCGGCGATATCGCTGACCTCGTCGACCGGTACCGACATCGCGCGCATCCCGGCCGGGATCAGTAGCGGCATCACGCCCGCGGTCTTGGCCCCGGTGAACAGCTTGTCGCTGACGATCGGCTCGTTGGTGACAAAAGAATCCTTGACGAAAGCATTGATGACCGTCTGTGGATCCGAGAAGGCGCCCGGCGGAACGCTGTCGCGCGCCCAGCGGGTTAGCCGCACAGAGCCCGGCTCGATTTTCGAGCCCAATGGCAGGTCGCGAGCAGCAACCACGATCTCGACCGATTTGACCATCGCCTGCTGGACCTCGGCCTCGCGCTTCTTGAGGGCGGAGTACACCACCACCGCCGCAATCAGCGCCGACACCCCAGCCAGTGCCACGTAAATGAATGGCCGCCTCATACCCCGTTGCCTCCCTGGCGATCAGCCGTGGATTGTGACCGCGCCTAAAACGCCCCCCAGGCCAGCGGCGTCATGTCATATGCGAAATGCGTCTTCCGAAATGTTCAGCTACGTAACCCGCTGCGGCAGACTGGTTGGCGGCGGGGTTTACCGCCGTATTCCTCGCCCCCCAATAGTTCGCTTGACCCCACGCCCGCGCCGCCTCCCCTATGAACGCGAACTGGCCCACCACCACCAGCACAAACAACGCAACCGCCGGAATGGTCTCGAATGCAACCGCCGCCTGTGCATGACCCGCACCAACCAGTCGCCGCCTGAGCGTAACGATTCCACTGAGTAATCGTCCCCTCACGGGGTACTGAACGAAGGTCGCCATAGGCCGTCGATTTCCGATTCGTGCCACTCGTCAGAAACGCTTGGGACCCTCTAAAACAGCGCGCCGACCCGGCCGACCAGCGTACTCACCTCAGTTCCTGCCGTCGTATAGAAGCTCGTCAGCACCACCGCGACGGTCGCCAGAATCAACGCATATTCGGTCATGGTCTGACCTTTGGCCTCGCGCAGCCTCTGCAATTTCTTTTCAAAGAGCCGCATGGGTCTCTCCTCTACCCCGTACGGGTTGTCCGGCGGCACGGACCCGAGGCCCGCGCCGCCGGTTTCGTTGCGCTCTCGCTTAGAGCTTGCCGTCGATCGTGGTAAGCAGCGAAGTGATATCGTTACCCATGGTCTGGTAGCC
>DATJRJ010000227.1:0-7110 GCA_035504735.1 Binataceae bacterium (SeqCode) | reverse complement strand
TGAAGGGCTGGCTTTTCACGAAACCGCATACCTTGGCGATTGGAGTGCGCTAACGAAATTCCGGGTCCAGGGACGCGACGCCCTCGATTTCCTCAGTCTCCATTGCGTCAACGATCTGTCCAGGTTCGGTGCCGGCCAAATCAAACACGCCATCCAGACCAACGACTCCGGCAAGATCGTCGGCGAGGGCGTGCTCTACAAGATTTCGGATCTTGAATATCGCTACAGCGGCGGCGGCGCTTATTGGCTGAACCACTGCTTTCAGCAGGGCAAATGGCAAGGCGCAGCGGTAGTCGACAGCGCGGATGAGTTCGTTTTCGCCGTGCAAGGACCTAAATCTTTATACGTAATGGAAAAGGCGACCGGCGAAAGTCTGCGCGACCTGAAGTTCAGCCATACCCGGATGACCAAGGTCGGAAATCACGCGGTCCGAATTTTGAGGACCGGCGTCACCGGAGAACTCGGCTATGAATTCCATGGTCCGTCGGAGATCGGCAACGAGATCTGGCTGGCGGTTCAGAAAGCTGGTGATGAATTTGGACTCAAACTGCTGGGCGGAAGGTCGCAACTGGTCAGCCATGTCGAGGGATGCTTTCCGACCATCGGCAGGGATTTCTGGCCGTCGGTCTCCGCGCTCGGCGGCTCGCGGGCCCATCTGATTCAGAGCACCGGCGGAAGCTATGAATGGTCGACCCCCGCCGAGTTGATGAGATCGCCGTTTGAGCTAGGTTGGGCTCGGGAAGTGTCGCTCGACACTCACGATTTCATCGGGCGTGAGGCTCTGCTGGCCGAGAAGAGCGCGGGCGGACCGGCACGCCGCCTGGTCGGGCTTAAGTGGAATAGCGAGGATGTACTCGACGTATTTGCGGGCTTGTTCCGCACGGGTCCGACCGTGATCCCGATGGAGTTGCCGCGCAATAACCAGAAGCACGCCATTAATCCGGATAAGGTTCTTAAGAACGGTAAAGTTGTCGGCTGTTCGACCTCGCGCGTCTACAGCGCGTATCTGCGTCAGATGATCTCGCTATGCGTCATCGACCAGGACCTTACCGAACCGGAAACCCCGGTGAGTGTAGTCTGGGGAGATCGCGATAAACCTCAGAAGGAGATTCGCGCCATCGTTTGCCAGGTGCCGTTCAAAGAAGATCGGCGAAGAACGGACGTGACCAAGCTGTAGAAAGCCTCGATCTGGAACAGGCCCGCCGCCAGCGATTACAATTCGTCTTCGTGCCCAGCATTCATCCGCAATCGGCCGCCGCAACCACCTCGATTGAGCCTGGACCCTCGATCGCTGCCGACACGACACCAACCTCGGAAGTCGTCTGGCGACGGCTTGCAGTGATCGTGTTGATTCTCGCTGCCGTGCTGTTCTTCACCCGGCTCGGCGCGCGCGCGCTGTGGGCCTCGGAGTTTCGATGGGCGGAAATCGCGAGAGAGATGCTCGCGAATCGCAACTACTTCTGGCCGACGATCGATGGCCGCGTCTATTACGACAAGCCGCTGGGCAGCTATTGGCTGGTGGTGGCGGCGGCGCATCTCCGCGGCACGATGGATGAGGCTTCAGCGCGCATCCCCTGCGCGCTGGCCGGACTGCTCGGCGTCGCGACCCTGATATTGATCGCGCGCCGGCTTTACGATTGGCGGGTCGCGGCCTGGAGTGGTTTCATCCTAGCGAGCAGTTACAGTTTCGCCTTTTTCTCGCGTCACGCCTCGGCCGACGTCGAGACCGTCACCGGCGAGCTGATCGCGCTGGCGCTGTTTCTGCGCAATGAAGATCGGCGCGGCGGCGCGTGGGTAATCGGCTTATGGCTCGCGATGGCGCTGACCTCGCTCACCAAGGGCTTGCTCGGCTTCGTGCTGCCGATCATGGTGATCGGCGTTTATTCCTGCCTGCGCGAGGGATGGAAAGAGTGCGCCGCACGCATGTTGCATGGCGGCATCGGCACCCGCATCCTATGGCTGGTCGAGCGCAATCGATGGTTCTTCAACTGGACCACAATTCCCGCCGCGATCATCGGAATCGCCGTCTATGCGGTGCCGTTCGCGATTTCGAGTCATCTGATGCACTCGGATCGCGGGCTCTACCTGGTCTACCGCGAGAACGTCCTGCGTTATTTCGAGCCCTTCGATCATCGCGGACCGATCTATCTCTATTGCTACATAATTTTCCTGCTGATGGCGCCGTGGTCGGTGCTGCTCCCCGGCGCGCTGGCACATCTGCACAGCGTCCCCGCCGAATCCGCCCGGCAAGTGCGCAGCGATCGCTTCGCGATGGTTTATTTCTGGGCCACCTTCGTATTTTTTACGCTCTCCGGATCGCGCCGCAGCTACTATCTGCTGCCGATTCTTCCTGCCGCCAGCCTGATCGTCGCGCGCCTGCTGACCTCGCCCGTCGAGTCGTTGAACCGAATCGCCTGGTGGCTGACGCGATGCGGTTACTGGTTGATCGCGATTGCGACGATGCTCGCTTTTATCGCGCTGTTACCGCCGCGATACATACTGCCGCGGCCGTTCGACCTGCTGCCGATGCTGCCCGCGCCGATACCCTTTTCCATCATCTGGATCGTCTCGGTGGCGGGCGTGATTTACGCGCTACGCCGTATCACGCCGGCCCGCATCGCCGCTTCGCTCGGAATAATCGCTTATCTTTCGATGGTTTACATCTATCTTTTCGCGATGCCGATAACCGAGGCCTACCGCGACGAGAAACCGTTTGCCACGGTGGTTATGGCAAAGGTCGGGACACAACTCAATTCGCTCGCCTACTTCAACAACCTAGAAAGCTTCTTCTATATCGAGCCCTTTATGACGCACGCATTGTTTCTAGACCCAGCGGCGCTGCACCGTGCGATCGAGCGCGGGCAGGTGCGGTGGGTGATGGTGAGAGATCGAAATCTCGCGGGTCTGCGGCTGAATGGCGCTATCGTCGCGCGTGAGAAATCGTTTCCATGGCAAGGCGCGAAAGGAATCCGCAACTCGATAGTGCTGGTAAGGCTGCGGCCGCAAGACCGTGACTGAGCGCCGCCCCGCCCGGTTGTGGCGGCTAGAGACGCATCGGCATCACGACATATGTGAACTGGCTATCGGCGGGGGTAGTGATGACACCGGGACTAACCTCGTCAGTCAGTCCCAGGACGGCATCGGTGCCCGACTCGATTACTCCCAAAACCTGGATGAGATAGGTCGCATTGAAGCCGATCGAGAATTCCTCGCCCTTGAAATCGATATCGATGGTCTCGCTCGCCTCGCCCATCTCGGGACTGGTCGAGGAGACCGTCAAAGTTCCTTCCGAAACCCCAAATTTCACCCCATGATAACGTTCGTTTGAGAAGATCGCGGCGCGCTTGATTGCCGCCATCAGGATGTCGCGTTCGACTCCGATATGGTAGCGGCTCTGCTTGGGAATCACGCCCTTGTAATCGGGAAATTCGCCCTCAACCAGGCGCATCGAAACTTCAGTCGAACCCCGTTTGATGTAGGCGATCTGGTTGTCGATCTGCAGGTTGACGTCGCCGTCTTCCGAGCGGTCCAGCATCCGGCGCAACTCGATCAGTCCTTTGCGTGGGATGATAACCCCGCCTTGCATCGAGAAGCCTGCCACCTCGCGCTCAATCATCGCGAGCCGATGGCCGTCGGTCGCGACCATCCGGGCCGACCCAGCCGTCGGCGACTCGATGAAAACGCCGGTCAGATTGTAGCGCGCCTCGTCGGGGCTGACGGCAAAGATAGTCTTGTCGATCATCGTGGCCAGAACTGCGGGGCCTAGCGAAATTTCAGCCTTTACGGCTTTGCCGGCTGCCGCTTTCGGTTCACCTTTGTGCGGCATGGCGGGAAAACTTCGCGGGTCGAGCCCCATCATTTTGAAACGGGCGCGGCCGCATTTGAGCTCGACCCAGTCGTTCTCCAGCGATTTGAGATTGACGTCCTCGCCACCGGCCTCGCGGACGATCTCGAAAATCTTTCGCGCATTCAGCGTGATGGTTCCGCCGCCGTTGGA
Organism: Binataceae bacterium (SeqCode); assembly: GCA_035504735.1. Classification (GTDB taxonomy): domain Bacteria; phylum Desulfobacterota; class Binatia; order Binatales; family Binataceae; genus JAJPIG01. The sequence continues at coordinate 3,113 of DATJRJ010000227.1, read as the reverse complement.
ACGGCAGGCCAAGGCGGTGCGGATTCCAACTTCCAGATCGGTCGCCGAAAGGTTCAAGCTGCCGCCTTCGGCCTCGATCATCACGTGACCCAGGATCGGAACCGTATTGCGCCGTTCGACTATGCCCTGCACGAGGGAAAGCCCATTCAGCAGCGAAGTTCGGTCGATCGAAAGTTCCATTAAGCTGTCCTATTACTGATCATAAGATCCTATAAAGAAGATCAGGATCATCAGTAGGTCGTGTTCATATGTTAGAACCAAGGTTAAATACCTGAAAACAATAGCTATTCGACCATCGTAAAGATGTTATCGCAGTACTCCTTGATCGCCGCGATCGCGGCTGAGGCTGAATGCGCTGTCGATAGCTCCCGGGTTATCCACGGTATGTTCACAAGCTTGTGAACTTCATGCCGAACTTTATGCCGCATGGTTCATTACCTTTAGCTCGCGCGCGATCTTGTCGATCGAAATACGAAAGGCGGAATCGTTGGCGACCCGGCGGGCAATCAGGTTGTGGGCATGGATAACGGTCGAATGATCGCGCCCGAAGGCATCGCCGATCGCAGGAAAAGAGCTGTCCGTGAGTTTGCGGCACAGATACATCGCAACCTGGCGGCAGAACGCAATGTGCTGAGTGCGCTTCTTGGATTTCAGGTCGACCAGCCGGATGTGGAAGAAATCCGAAACAGCTTTCTGAATTGACTCGATTCCCGGCTTGAGATCGTGATCGCGAATCAGGTCATGGAGCGCCTGGCGGGCGAAATCGACCGTGATCGGGATATTGTTTATCGAGGCGAGCGCCGCCAGCCGTGTCAGGCATCCCTCCAGCTCGCGCACGTTCGAGGAGACGTTCTGCGCGACGTAGAGCGTGACATCCGGCGAGAGGTCGAGTTTCTCGAGCACCGACTTCTTTTGCACGATCGCGACCCGGGTCTCCAGGTCAGGCGGCGCGATGTCGGCGATCAATCCCGATTCGAACCGGTTGCGCAGCCGCTCCTCGAGTCCCGGGATGTCGCGCGGGATCTTGTCCGAAGTGAGGACGATCTGATGGCGCTCGGAATGCAGCGAGTTGAAAGTGTGGAAAAATTCCTCTTGCGTCCGCTCGCGCCCCGCCAGGAACTGAACGTCGTCGAGGATCAGCATGTCGACGCGGCGGAAACGGTCCTTGAACTCTCCCATCTTGTCGCGGCGCAGCGAACTGATGAGTTCGTTCATGAAAACCTCGGCCGGCATGAACAAGACCTTGCGCCGGCCGCCTCCGGTCGCGATCACGTGATGCCCGATCGCGCTCACCAGATGGGTCTTGCCGAGTCCGACGCCGCCATAAATAAACAGCGGGTTGTACTTCTCGCCCGGCAAAGTGGCTACTGCCTGTGCCGCGGCGTGGGCGAACTGATTGCCCGAGCCGACCACGAACTCGTTGAACGTATAACGCGAGTTCAGATTGTTAGGCGCACCGCGATCGCGCCGTTCTTCAACCCGCTCGACGCGCGCCGGCCGCAAATTCGGCGCTGCCGGCACCGCTTCGGCATGAGCCCCGCCGTTGCCATTGCCATTACCGTTGCGCTCGCAGACGGTAATCTTGAGTTCGAGATCCTCGCCGGCCTCGGCCGCGAGCGATTTTTGCAAAACGTCGAAGTATCGATCATGCACCCAATCGCGGAAAAAGCGGTTGGGTGCTTCGATAGTTGCGGTTTTCCCTTTGAGTCCAAGAAAGTTGAGCGGGCAGATCCACGTTTCGAATCCTACCTGACCTAACGTGTCACGCACCCGGTCTGAAGTTTTTTGCCACAATCCTTCCATTGGTCCCCCTCCGCGGCGGCGGACAACAAGCGCCACGAGCGCTGCCCCCGGCAAGCAAAAGCGGAATAATTACGCACAACTTTATGCACATCTGTGGATAAGTAAATTTTCCGTTGGTCCGGTCATGCTCTCCGGACCTTACGGCCCTCAACTATCAACTCTGCAACACTGTGGGCGGCACTTGAACGTTGGTTTTTGCGGAGGTCGATCAGGAAAGAGCGCCGGCTTTTTTCGATCACCACGCTGCGCCGCCTCGAAAGAAAACGCGCGAAAAATTCAAATCACGTGCGCGCAAGTTTCACTGTGAAGCAATCTTGATAAACTCTTTCCCCAGCGCAAACAAGCGGCGCGCATGCGATCGTGAAAAAGAGTTGTTTTTTCTCGGAAAATTTCGCGTCGAGCAGATCACGCGAGAATCGATGCCGGCAAGATTATTTTGGTCATCGTGGCAGATTGGCTCCTGGAGCCATCGTGATCGATTCTGAAAGCATGATGCACAATTGCGATGATGTTCCCAAACGCAACCATTGACCGCAAAGCGTATGCAGTGTTAGCGCAGAAGCCGGTTTGATGTGAAACCACACGGTAAATCCTCGCGACTGCTCGAACGCGCGTCGAAAGTAATTCCCGGCGCCGTCAACTCTCCGGTGCGCGCCTGGAAAGCCGTCGCTGGCGAGCCGCGGTTTATCGCCGAGGGCTCCGGCGCTTATGTCGTCGACAGCGATGGAAATCGTTTTATCGATCTGGTCGGAGCTTACGGACCTGCGATCCTCGGCCATGCGCATCCGGAGGTCGTTGCGGCGCTGAGCGATCAGGCGCGCCGCGGTTTCGGATACGGCGCGTCGACCGAACTCGAAGTCGAACTGGCCGAAACTCTCACGCGGGCAGTGCCGGCAGCCGAGAAAGTCAGACTCGTCAGCTCAGGCACAGAGGCCGGAATGACGGCGCTGCGGATCGCGCGCGGAGCCACCGGCCGGAGCCGAATCGTCAAGTTCGACGGCTGCTATCACGGTCATAGCGATTCCCTGCTGGTGCGCGCCGGATCGGGCGGGATGACATTTAGCCAACCCGACAGCGCCGGGGTGCCGGATTCGATTGCCGGCCTCACGCTGGTCGCCAGGTATAACTCGCTCGATGATGTCGAAAGATGCTTGCTAGCCGCCCGCGATGAAGTTGCGGCGATCATTGTCGAATCAGTGCCGGCCAACATGGGGGTCGTTGAGCCGGCGCCCGGATTTCTGCGCGCGCTCGGCGAGCTGGCTCATCGGCACGGCGCACTGCTGATCTGCGATGAAGTTATCACCGGCTTC
>DATJRJ010000226.1:0-21343 GCA_035504735.1 Binataceae bacterium (SeqCode) | reverse complement strand
CGGCGATTTCAGGATGTCCCCACCCACCTCGAAAACCGCGAAACCCTCGCCATTGGCGAGCACCCGGGTGGCGCGCCGCGAGGTAAGCGAGGAGGCCAGGATGTGGAAATCGGGGCCGACCTTGATCACGGTCCCGTTTTCCCGCGGCTTCACGTTGCGGGGGCTCATGCGCACTCCTTTATTCATTATCGTCCCCAGCTCTATCGGACTCGTCTCAATGGTTTGTAAACAACGGCTCGATGGCTGCAGCGTGGCTGGTCGTCAAATCCAGAGTACCGACCCGAACCTTACCGTGAAACTATGCTCCGCAAAATCCAGGCTACCAAGGGAAACTGTGGAGAACGCAGCGGCGGAGAGCCCAACCCGTCTTTCACCCAATCAGATTAGAGCGCCGAGCAAAGTCAATTCACGAACCGGCGATCCAAGAATTGATTATAAACGATAGGCTTCCGACCCCGCCGAGTTGGGAGAGCATCGAGCCTTGTATAGTGACGGCTCTTGCGGCTTTTAACTTTCGATAGATGACGGCTTCAGGTATCCATCTAAAGTTCCAATGTTGGGTTAGCGTCAGTGGCCTGTCGGCTGGGTCCTCACCTCCCGATTGGCAGACCACCTTTTTATTTGTCCCACGACGTGCGCGATTTTGACGGCGACAACATTGGTGCTGTCGAGTTATCCATTGCGGCGTGGTTGGTGATTAGAGGCGAGAGGCGAATGTCGATTAGCGATGCTATGTTATGCATACCAGTGTATTTAAGAGAGACTACTGCCTCAAGCAATTTATGTTCCGTTTTAGCTGAGAAAAGCTAGTCCTGACGCGTCCGCATCTCAGCGACAGGCGCCCGGCAGCGGAATAGTTCGAGGATTACCATTTAATATCAGAATAATTACGCTTTGATTGCCAATTTATGACAGAAAATTGTTCTGATGAGTGGGACTATCGCTCACGATTCCTGATGACTTGGGGCTATCCGTCAATAATCGGCGATCATCCCACATGCTGACAAAGATTAGGGAACCACGACACCAGCCCGAAGCCCATGATGAAGCTCCGCCGGGGCGCGTCTTCTGGATCACCGGCTTATCCGGCGCCGGCAAGACCACCGTCGGGCGAGAATTGTGGAGCCGGCTGCGTGCCGCCGGTCGTCCAGTCATCTTCCTCGACGGCGACGCGCTCCGGGCTGTAATCGCCGAAGATCTTGGCCATAGCACAGGCAACCGGCGGCGATCGGCGATGCGCAATGCCCGGCTGTGTCGGTTGCTCGCTGGGCAGGGTAACGACGTCGTCTGCGCAACCATCTCGCTGTTTCACGAAGTGCAGCGGTGGAACCGCGAGCACATCCCCGGTTATCGCGAGATCTACCTTCGAGTGCCGATAGACGAGTTGCGGCGTAGGGACAGCAAGGGCATCTACGCAGCGGCTCAGCGCGGCGAGACGCGCGAGGTCGTTGGTCTCGACCTGCCGGCAGAGGCTCCTGAGGGACCGGACCTGGTACTCGACAATTACGGGGAACTCGACGTCGCCACGGCGGTTGATCGTATCCTGACGGTATGTGCCAGACCCGAAAGGACGGGCTCGGCACGGCCGGCGCGTGTCGTTGCCTTCAGGACCAAAGCGGAATCTTTGGAAGAGCTCGCGCCACTGCTGCGCAATGGCCGTGTCCTGCCGCAGGTCCGCTTCTCGATTGGTGAATGGCGCTTGGATGCTGCTGGTGTGCTCGCTGCCGTGAGCGCCGCGCCCTGGGGTTCGGGCCGGGTCATCGTGCGTAGCAGCGCGCGAGGAGAGGACGGCGCCGTCAGCTCCCTAGCCGGGAAATACGATTCCGTACTCGGTGTGGTTGGAAGTGCGGCAGTGGCGCAGGCAATCGACCGGGTGATTGAGTCGTTCGCCGACGACGTGAGCGACGACGACCAGATCTTCGTTCAGCCGATGCTCGACCGCGTGACGATGGCCGGGGTTGCTTTCTCGCGCAGTCCGAGCGGCGGCCCTTATTTCGTTGTCAATTATGACGATCGTTCGGGCCTAACCGATCGCGTGACCGCGGGCGTCGGTGACAATCTCGAGACTTTTCTTTGTCTCAGATCACGGCGCGACGCCTGTCCGCCGTCGTTGGCACCGATCATCGCTCTCGTCAGCGAGCTCGAAACCCTGCTCGGCTGCGATGCGCTCGACGTGGAATTCGCCGTCGGCGACGATGGGCAGCTCTATCTTTTGCAAGTCCGCCCGCTCGCCGTCGAGCGCCAGGGGCAGGTTGCGGATGCAAAAGTCGATACCACGCTCACCGATATAGCGCGCAAGGTCAAGCTGCTCAGCCGCCCCCATCCGTTCTTGCACGGCAGCCGGGCAATATTCGGTGTCATGCCGGACTGGAACCCGGCCGAAATCATCGGGGTACGGCCCTGGCCCCTCTCGTTGTCGCTCTATCGCGAACTCATCACCGACGCGATCTGGGCCTATCAGCGGGACAATTACGGGTATCAGAATCTTCGCAGTTTTCCGTTGCTGGTCAACTTTCACGGCCTGCCGTACATCGATGTGCGCGTCAGCTTCAACTCTTTCGTACCACGCGACGTACCTGACGATCTGGCCGGGCGAATCGTCAATTACTACATCGATCGTCTGCTCTCCGAGCCGCATCTCCATGACAAGGTCGAATTCGAGATCATTTTCTCTTGCTATACCCTCGATTTGCCGCAGCGGATGGGCAAGCTCGCCGAGCATGGATTTTCTCCGGAGGACCGCGCCGAACTTTCAGCCGCGTTAAGGCGCCTCACTAATCGCATTATTCACGGCGAGAGCGCGCTGTGGCGGCGCGATCGCGAGAAGATCGATTTGCTGGCGCAGCGGCTGCCGACAATTTGCAACGCGGAGCTCGACAAGGTCAGCCGCATTTACTGGCTGATCGAGGACTGCAAACGCTACGGCACCCTGCCCTTCGCCGGTCTCGCGCGCGCGGGTTTCATAGCAATGCAGTTGCTCCAGTCCTTCGTCGAGGTGGGCGTTCTCAATGCCGACGAGCGCGCGACATTCATAGCGAATGTCGATACGGTCGGCTCCCGCATCGGACGAGATTTCGCGGAACTTTCGAAGGCAGACTTCCTCGCCCGCTACGGCCATCTCCGGCCGGGCACATATGACATCCTGTCGCCGCGCTATGACGAAGCGCCCGATCTTTATTTCGACTGGTCGAGTGCCCGACCGACGGTGTCAGAAGCGCCGCGCTTCGCGCTTTCGATCGAGCAGTTGCGTCGCATCGAGCAGCTCCTCAAGGAACATGAGCTCGATATCGACGTCTTGAGTTTGATCGAGTTCATCAAAGCCGGTATCGAGGGTCGCGAATACGCGAAGTTCGTGTTCACGCGAAGCTTGAGCGAGGTTCTGTCGCTGACCAAACAGCTAGGCAAGGATCACGGTCTTTCGGCGGAGGATTGCGCATTCCTGAACTACGACGCCATTCGTAAGCTATATAGCGAGAGCGGTTCAGTGCGCGAAGCCTTGCTCGAGAGTGTCGCGCACGGCAGAGAGCGTCACGCGCTCACCCGCAATCTCGTGCTTCCGCCGATTATCGCGTCGCCCGATGAAGTGTTCGCATTTCACCTGCCTCCGAGCCAGCCTAATTTCATTACCCGAAAAAGCGTCACCGCACCGGTCGCCTCAGTCGGCGACCCGCCGGAGAGTTTCAGCGGACGGATTCTTTTCGTGCCGAGCGCGGACCCCGGCTTCGACTGGATCTTCACTCGCGGTATCAGTGGATTCGTCACCCAGTTCGGCGGCGCCAATTCGCACATGGCGATCCGTGCCGGCGAGCTCGGCATACCTGCTGTAATCGGTGCCGGGGAAGCCCTGTTCCAGCGCTGGCAGACCGTGCGCACGCTGTGCCTCGATTGTACCAACCAGAGAGTTTTGCTGATTTCATGAAAGCGGTCGCGGTCACCCAGCGGGTGTCGGTCGTTCCGGCCTATGGGGAACGCCGTGATTGCCTCGATCAAGCCTGGACCAGGTTCCTGGCGGCCTGCGGGCTGCTTCCGGTTTTGCTGCCCAACGTGATCGACGCGGCGCTGGCCTTGTGCGAGGGGGCCGGAATCGCCGGGTTGGTGTTGACCGGCGGTAACGATCTTGCGGTGCTGGGCGGCGATGCTCCGGAACGCGACGACGTCGAAAATGCTCTCCTCGATTTGGCGGAGCGGCGCAGGCTGCCGGTCCTCGGCGTTTGTCGCGGCATGCAAGTGATTCAGCAGCGATTCGCTGTTCCGTTACGCCGCGTCGTAGGCCATGTGGCTCCGCGTCAGTTGATCCAAATCAACGGCGAGCCGATGGAGGTCAACAGCTATCACCACTTTGCGGCCCTCGAATCGCGGTCGCCGCTGGAGGTCTGGGCGGTCGCCGATGATGGCGTCGTCAAAGCGATTCGTCATTCGACTCAACCCATGATCGGGATTATGTGGCATCCTGAGCGGTCCGCGCCGTTCTCGGCTGCCGACCTGGCACTGTTCCGGCGAGTCTTCGCAGTCGACTGATGCGCGCGGTTATTCTTGCCGCCGGTCGCGGCAGCCGTATGGGGCGGCTCGGCGACGACCGCCCGAAATGTTTGGTCGAGCTCGCAGGCAAGCCGCTGATTGAGCGCCAGATCGCGGCGCTTCGGCGTGGCGGGGTCGAGGAGATTGGCGTGGTCCGCGGCTACCGCGCGGAGATGATCGATTTCCCCGGTCTCGCCCATTTCGCCAACTCGCGCTGGGCCGAAACAAATATGGTGATGTCGCTCGTCGCGGCCGCTGCCTGGCTAAATTCGGGTCCGGTCATCGTCAGTTACGCAGACATTTTCTACCGCGCCGAGCTGGTACGTGGTCTAGCCGGCGCGCCGGGCCCGCTGGTCATCGGCTACGATCGGGCTTGGCGCCGCCTGTGGGCCCGGCGTTTTGTCGATCCTTTGGTCGACGCTGAAACCTTCAGAATCGATGGCGCCGGCCAATTGCTGGAGATCGGCGGCAAGACCACACAGATTGAAGATATCGAGGGGCAATATATTGGCCTCCTCAAATTTACCCCGGCTGCCTGGCGGGCCATCGAGGCGCTGCTCGACACACTCGACGCGCCGACCCGCGATCGTCTCGACATGACCGGATTGCTGCGGCGGCTGCTCGCCGAAAAAGCGCTCCCCATCGGTACTTTCGGCACCGATGGTCAATGGGGTGAAATCGACAATCCGGAAGATGTCGCGTTGTACCAGAACATGGTGCGGGAAGGAGAACTCCTGCTCGAGGAGGAGCTATCCAGCCGGGAGCCGACCGAAGGATGAGGGCGTCGATTCTGCGCGTTGCGCATCAGGGGTGGGCGTCCCGAACTTTGCAGACCGAAGCGGATTGGAGGACTCAAACCTGTCAGTCAATTTGAAGCACGGAGATTATTCGGGGTTGGCGGGCGACTACGCCCGGTTTCGACCGGGCTACGCACCTCAGGTTCTGACGGCAATACTCGGCTATGCAGGACGCGATGTCGCCAGCATCGATGCCGCCGACGTCGGCGCCGGCACTGGTATCTGGACACGCATGCTCGCGGCCCGCGGGCTGCATTCCGTCGTGGCGGTGGAACCCAACGACGACATGCGCGCGCAAGGAATCGAGAGCTCACGCGGCACCGACGTTGCCTGGTTCAAAGGCTCGGCTGAAGCCACTGGATTGTCCGACAATTCGGCCGATCTTGTCAGCATGGCCTCATCATTTCATTGGACCGATTTCGACCAGGCATGCAATGAGTTCCACCGCGTCCTGAAACCTGGCGGCCTCTTCGTCGCCTTGTGGAACCCGCGCCTTATCGAGGCGAATCCACTGCTCGTAGAAATTGAGGCGCAGATAACTCAGCTCAAGCCCGACCTGCGGCGCGTATCGTCCGGCCGCTCCGGCATCACCGAGCGGCTGACCGACATGTTAAACGCCACTTCGCAATTCGCCGAGATACTCTACCTCGAGGCCAGGCATTCCGCGCACCAGACGCCGGATCAGTATATCGGGGCCTGGCGTTCCGTGAATGATCTCCAGGTGCAACTAGGTCAGAGACTTTTCGGGAACTTCCTGGATTTCGTGGAGAAACGTATCGCGGGTCTCACGACGATCGAGACCACCTATCTGACTCGTGCTTGGGCGGCACGGCGCGCCTAAGCAACCAGTTAATCCAAAATATAGTCGACTTTCGATACTCAGATTTTTGGATAGCCGATTTTCTCAATTCGTCTTTTTGTCTCCGCATCGAGCCCATCGATATAGTCTCTGAATTGAGGAACTTTTTCTTTAACAGCCAAATAACGATAAGCCTTGGTTCTCGGAGGGTCTAAACGTAAACGGGTCGAATCAAGATCAACCGACATGACTTTAGTGATCTTGGAAAACTCGTTGAACGGATCGATCATAAAATCCTCGAGCCGCAACGGGAGTGTGGCGGATTCGAGGAAAAGTAAAGTTTCCTCAACAAATTCCGGGAACGACAAAAACCGCTGGCTGGCAGCAGAAGAAGACCCCGTTCTGTCCGCCAGGGCCGCGAAAAAATCAGGGTCGCCGTCGGCAAAGGCTTTGAATTCAAGGAAATTCTGCTCCAGATCGGCACACAGGTTGTCGATGTTTTTATAATCCCGCGAGATCGCAGCGAGAAAGGTATGGTGGCGAATATATGCGCGCCACCAAATCCAATTCGACAGCAACGAGTCGAGGGGATGACGGTAGACGAAAATTAAATCGGCAAATCCCGATCCGACCGCTTCCAATACCTGGCTGGTTACCGCCGGTAACGCCTGAAAAAGCGAACTGTGCTTGATCGTGGCATGACCGCTGTAGATCATCGAGGTCGGCCCTCGATGGATTCGAATCCGATCGTCCCTAAAATATTTCGCTCTTTTGCCAATATTCTTCAGTATCAGCTCATTGATATACAAACGTCCGCTGCCGGTCAGTCCAATCACATAGGCTGTTTTGTCGTTTCCGAAACGAGGGACGTTCGAATCCCGTTCTAACAAATATTTCCGGACTTTCCGTTTGACTGACCGCAATTTGTCGCGGCTGGGTTTTCGGGCGAATCTGATAAGCGTCTGAAGTACCTGCACCTGGTTCCCCTGGTGCAACCAGTTTAATGTTGTCTTGCTACTGATGGAATCTACGCGGGGCGCTTTGCAGGGCGCTCGAGAGTCCCCATCGCTCGAACGTGGCCGGGAGTACGCTGGACCAAATCTGCCCTCGCGCTCACGAATCAGCTGGTGCGGCGCTTCGTCGGGGAAAAATGCGCCAGTCGCCTGACCTGCGATCACCCGGCGGCCGGATTGTCCGCGACGCTGATGCTCGCAGCCGCTTCCAGGCGAAGAGAAGAACTATCAGGCCATAGTGCAGCTTGAACGAGATCCCTCAAACCCCGAGCGGAGGGCGAGCAAAGTCCGACTCAGCAACCTGAACATCGCGCAGAAAATGGAAATTCCGGCTTCACCACTGGGCGGGCGTGTCGAGATAATGAACGTTCTTTAGTTGGGCGTCGGACCAGCCGCCGCCCAGGTCACCGATCAACGTGGCGGCATCGACCAATCGGTTTTGTTCTACCGCTAGCAAGTTTTGTTCGTCAGTGAGCGCGGTCGCCTGGGCCGTTGCAACCGTCGTGTAGTCGACAGTTCCGGCCAGATACTCGTTGAGCGCAATCACTGCATTGCGTTTCGAGTCGCGTACGGCTTCCTCGAGCACCTCAGCCTGCTGGGCGAGGATGCGCAGGCCGGCAAGATTGTCCTCCACGCCCTGGAAGGCGGTTAGCACCGTGCCGCGATAGGTCGCCACTGCCGATTGATAAGCCGCCCTGGCCGCAGCCACCTGGGCGCGGCGCGCGCCGAAATCGAAAATTGTCTCGGTGCCCTCTGCGCCGATCGACCAGACAGTATTGGCTGCGCTAAACAGCCCCCCCAGCGGCCCCTGCGCGAAACCGTATGCCGCAGAGAGAGAAATATCGGGATAATAGGCGGCCACCGCGATCCCGATCGCGGCATTCTGCGCCGCCATGGTGCGCTCGGCAGCCGCGATATCCGGTCGCCGCTCCAGCAGGATCGATGGCACGCCCACCGGAATCTCCGGCATGGCGGGGAGACCGGTACTGTGCGGAATATCGAGGTCTTCCGGATTCTGGCCTACCAGCACGGCGATGGCATGCACATATTGCGCACGTGCGACCTGCAGTCCGATCAGGCTGGCTTGGGCATTTTCGAGCTGGACGCGCGCGGTGAGCTCGTCGGACGGCGGGTAGAGGCTATAGCCGGCCGCGACTGCATTCGCCACGACGCGTAGATATTCCGTGTACTCCACGACCGTCCTGGCCAACAGATCGATGTTAACGTCCGTCGCGCGCAGATTGATCACCGTGGTCGCGAGCGTGACTTGCTCCGACAGCGTCGCATTGGCCAGCGTCGCTTCGCTCGCCTGCGCGTTGGCTTGGTTCGCCTCGATCGTTCGGCGCACCTTGCCCCAGATGTCGAGGTCCCAACTCACCGTGCCCTCGACCGCCGCCTGAGTAAGCTCGAAAGTGGAGCGCGATGAGGAATAATTGGTACCGCTGCTGGTCGCGTTAATGTTCGTCCGCGAGCGCGTCACGGTACCGGTCGCGCCAAGAGTTGGGAACAGCGCGGCATCGGCCTCCCGCACCAGTGCCAGCGCCTGCTGGTAGTTCTGATAATCGGCCAGAACGCTCTGGTTCGAGATCCGGACTGCGGGTTCAAGCTGATCGAGCAACGGATCGTGGAAGTCTGTCCACCAGTCGCCCTTGGGGACTTCGTCGGCCGGCGCCGCCTGGGCCCAGCCCGGCAGCTCCTTGTATCGCGGTGCGGGCGGGGCCGCGAGTGGCGGCCGGTAGTAGTTAGGGCCGACGAGGCAGCCCGCGAGCAGCAGGAGGAGCGGCAAGAACGCCATGTATGCGGCAGTGCGGAACGTCATGCGCTGGACCCCATTTCGCCCCGGCGTCGCCACGAGAGTCCCGAAGCGATTTTAACCAGCCTGAGACGCAGGCGCTCGAGCGAGAGATAGATCACCGGGGTCGTGAACAGCGTAAAAATTTGGCTGAGGATCAGACCGCCCATCACGGTGATGCCCAATGGTTGACGTAGCGATGCGCCCTGTCCGATGCCGATAGCGAGCGGCACGGCGCCCAGCACGGCTGCGGCGGTAGTCATCATGATCGGCCGTAGGCGGATCACCGCGGCCTCGTGAATAGCGTCGGTCGCCTCGCGTTTCTCATTTTGTTCAAGATGGATCGCGAAGTCGATCATCATGATCGCATTCTTTTTTACGATCCCGATCAGAAGAACGATACCGATCAACGCGATCACCGAGAAGGGAACACCAAATATCAGCAGCGCCAGCGTGGCACCGATTCCGGCGGAGGGAAGGGTCGAAATTATGGTCAGCGGATGGATCGTGTTTTCGTATAGTATACCCAGCACGATATAGACGGCGACCAAAGCGGCGAGAATCAGCAGCGGGATCGCGCTGAACGACTCCGCGAAGATCTTTGCAGCGCCCTGAAAGCTGCCGTGAATCGAGGCCGGCGCGCCCAGCTCACGCATCGCCGACTCGATCGCCCCCTGGGCGTCGCTCAGTGACCCGCCCGGCGGCAGGTTGAAGGAAAGCGTAGCCGAGACCAGACCACCCAGGTGGTTGACCTGGATCGCCGTGTGGTTGTTGACCGAACTCGCCAGGGCGGTCACCGGCACCATTGTCTCGGCGGCGGTGCTGTCGGCATTGGCGGTCGACGCACCGCCACGGCTGTTAGAAATCGTGTTCGTGTTCGCGTTGGCCTCCGATGCCTGCACGATGAAGTTGGGCGAGTTGATGGCGGAAGCGGCCGTCAGCGAAAATCTCGTGCTGGCACTCACCGTTCCAGGGGGCATCTGCGTCTCCGCCGTGCCGGTCGGATTGCCTGCGGCGGTGCTGAAGAAGGTCCGGTTGAGCTCCTTTGGGTACTGCCAGTATTGGGGCGCGACCTCCATCACGACAAAATACTGATTATAGGGGTCGTAGATCGTCGAGACGGTACGCTGGCCGAACGCGTCGTAGAGCACCTGATCGATCTGATTCGGCACGAGGCTGTAGCGCGCGGCGGTGGTTCGGTCGATCGTCACAAAAGTCTGCAGGCCATTTTGCTCCATGTCCGTGTTGACATCGGTCAATTGATCGTAGTGCTTGAGCTCGGTGAGCAGGCTCGGGATGAGCTTGTAAATTGCGTCCGCATCGTCTCCGGTCAACGTATACTGATATTCCGCGGCCGATTGCTGGCCACCGATATGCAGGTCCTGCTGCGCCTGCAGGAACAGTTTCGCCCCGGCGACACTATTGAGCTTGGGGCGCAGGCGCTGGACGATCTCAGCCGCCGAGATGTGCCGCTCGGAGAGCGGTTTCAGTTCGATGTAGACATTGGCCGTGTTGCCCGCACGACCCGCCGAGCCAGAGCCGGCAAAGCCGAAGACCGAGGCGACCGCTGGATCCTTTTTCACGGCTGCCTGCAATTCCGACAGCTTCCGCGAAATCGCCGGAAACGAGGCGGCCTGATCGGCGATGACCTGGCCGATGATGATACCGGTATCCTGCTCGGGGAACAAAGTTGAGGGGAGCAGCTTGAACAGGAAGACGTTTCCCACGATCAGTCCGATCAGGACGAGTCCGACCAGCAGAGTGCGATCCAGCACCGCCGAGAGTCCCCGCGAGTACGCATCCTTGAAGCGGTCGAACTGGCGCTCTGTCCAGGCAGCCCAGCCTGCCCTCGACTGCGAGGCGCCGCGGCTCTTGAGCAAATGGGCACACATGCACGGCGTGACGGTGAGCGAGATCACCATCGAGATCAGAATGGCGATCGACAGCGTTACCGCGAACTCATGGAGCAGGAGGCCGACCACTCCCGGCATCAGCAGGATCGGAATGAATACGGCGATCAGCGACAGGCTCATCGAGACGACCGTGAATCCGACCTCGCTGCTGCCAAGCAGGGCCGCCTCATGCGGATCCAGTCCGGAATCGAGATGGCGCACGATATTCTCGAGGACGACGACGGCATCGTCGACCACGAAGCCCGTGCCGATGGTGAGCGCCATCAGAGACAGATTGTCGATGCTATAACCGAGCAGATACATGGGCCCGAACGTGCCGACGATCGACAGCGGCAGCGCCACCGCTGGTATCGCGGTCGAACGCACCGATTGCAGGAAGACGAAGACGACGCCGATCACCAGCAGCACCGCGATTATGAGTGTGCGCTCGGTGTCGGCGACGGCGGCGTCCACCGATTGCGAGCGGTCCATCGCGATGCTGATGTTGATACCGTGCGGCAAAGCCGCTTGGACCGTGGGAAGGAGCTTCCGAATCTGATTGTCGGTGGCGACGATGTTAGCGCCCGGGATCTGATGGACGATGACGCCGACCGCTGACATCCCATTGTAGAGGCCGACGTTGCGAATATTCTCATTCGAATCGATCACCTCGGCGACGTCATGCAGCATTACCGGCGAGTTTTCGCGATAGGCGATCACAAGGTTCCTATAGTCCGCCGCCACCGTGGCCTGGTCATTTGAGACAACCTCGAAGCGCTGCTCGCCCTGGTCGATATAGCCTTTGGCGCTGTCGGCGTTCGCGGCGGATATGGCCGCCCGTACGTCCTCCAGGCCAATGCCGTAGCTATTGAGCTTGTCGGGCTCGAGTTCGACGCGCACGGATGGCAATGCCGCGCCGCCGAGCGTAATCTCGCCGACCCCGCTGATCTGCGAGAGCTGCTGCTGAATCACCGTGTTGGCGCTGTCATAGAGCTGGGCCGTGGTCAGCGTCTTCGAGGTCAGCGCCAGGATCATGATCGGAGAGTCAGCCGGATTGTACTGACGCCAGGTCGGGTTGCCGCGCAAGGTCGTGGGCAGATCGGCCCGCGCCGCCTGGATCGCCGCCTGGACGTCGCGCGAAGCACCGTTGATGTCGCGGCTCACATCGAATTGGGCGACAATTCTGGTATTGCCGACATAGCTCGACGAGCTCAGCTCAGTCACACCGGAAATGACGGTCATCCGCTTCTCCAGCGGTTCAGCGACCGTGGCGGCCATGATCTCCGGCGCCGCTCCAGCCATGGACGCCTGGACGACGACTACTGGAAAGGTGATGTTCGGCAGCGGCCCCACTGGCAGCCAGACATAGGCAAGCAGGCCTGACAGGAAGATCGCGAGGGCCAGCAGCGCCGTCGCAACCGGCCGTTCGATGAAGAGCGCCGATACGTTCATGTCGGGCTCCCGGCCGGGCGCTGATCCCTCCGGCTGACACGCCGCGCCAGGCGATCGAAGGCGAGGTAGATAACCGGCGTGGTGAACAGCGTGAGGATCTGGCTCAAGGCGAGGCCGCCGATGATCGCGAGGCCGAGCGGGCGACGCAACTCGGAGCCGGTGCCGGCGCCAACCAGCAGCGGCAATGCACCAAGCATCGCGGCCAGTGTCGTCATCAGGATCGGCCGGAAGCGCAGAAGCGATGCTTCGAAGATCGCGTCCTCCGGCGAGTTGCCCCGCTCCCGCTCAGCTTCGAGGGCAAAGTCGACGATCATGATCGCGTTTTTCTTGACGATGCCAATCAGCAGCACGATGCCGATGATTCCGATCACGTCGAGATCCTTGTGGTCGAGCATCAGCGCGAGTAGCGCGCCGATCCCGGCCGAGGGCAAGGTGGAGAGGATCGTCACCGGGTGAATATAACTCTCGTAGAGCACGCCCAGCACGATATAAACCGCCACCAGCGCCGCGATTAACAGGAACGCTTCGCTCGAAAGCGACTCCTCGAATGCCTGTGCGGCGCCCTGGAACGAGCTCGTGATCGATGGCGGCAGATGCACCGAGGCGATGGTGTCGTTGATCTTGTCGACCGCGGTGCTCAACGAGGCGTCTTCGGCCAGGTTGAAGGAGATCGTCACCGCGGGGAACTGCTCCAGGTGGCTGATGACGAGCGGCGACTTGTCTACCTTGATATCGGCAATGGCAGAAAGTGGCACTTCGCCCAAGCTGCTGGTCTGGCTCGGCAGATAGAGCGTACCCAGCGACTGCAGGTTTGGCAGGCGATCGTGCTTGGCGATGAGAATCACTCGGTACTGAGTCGATTGGTTGAAAATCGTGGTGACGATGCGTTGCCCGAGCGCGTCATACAGCGCGTTGTCGATGGTCGCCGGCGTGATGCCGAAGCGCGCGGCGAGCTGCCGGTTGACTTCGACATAGATTGTTAGCCCTTCGTTGTTCAGGTCGCTGGCGACGTCGTTGATCGACTTCATCTGCTTCAGCTTGTCGACGATCTCAGGGACGTATTTGTTGAAGGCCTGCACGTTTGGTCCGCGCAACACGAACTGGTACTGATGCGGCGAGATCGTCGTGTTGAGAGTCAGATCCTGCTCGGGCTCGAGATAGAGCTTGACGCCGGAAATGTTCGCCACCTCACGCTGGATGCGCCGC
Source organism: Binataceae bacterium (SeqCode) (assembly GCA_035504735.1). Taxonomy (GTDB): domain Bacteria; phylum Desulfobacterota; class Binatia; order Binatales; family Binataceae; genus JAJPIG01. The sequence continues at coordinate 7,874 of DATJRJ010000226.1, read as the reverse complement.
GCGATTTGCTGTGCCGTGAGGTTGCGGTCGGCAACCGGCTTGAGGTTGATCAGGAAGCGGCCGTTATTGAGCGTGGTGTTCGTGCCGTCGATGCCGATATATGAGGTCAGACTGGTGACGTCGGGATCGTGCTGGATTACCCGGTCAAGCGCCATCTGCCGCGCCGACATGGCCTGGTAAGAGACCGAGTTGTCGGCGACACTGATTCCCTGGATGACGCCGACATCCTGAATCGGGAAGAGTCCCTTCGGAATGACGACGTAGAGGAAGGCCGTCAATCCCACGGTAATGATGGCGACGACCAGGGTCAGGCCCTGATGCTGCAGCACCCAGCGCAGACCTCGCTCATACGCGCCGCGGGTCTGGTCAAACAAGTTTTCGCTGTTGCGCTCGAACCAGCTCGGATGGCGTTCGCTCTCGCGTCTCAGCATGCGAGCACAGAGCATCGGCACTAAAGTCAGCGAGACCACGGCCGACAGCACGATCGTGATCGCGAGGGTGACCGCGAACTCGCTGAAGAGGCGGCCAATCACGCCACCCATGAACAAGAGCGGGATGAGCACGGCGATCAGCGATATGGTCAGCGAGAGGATCGTGAAGCCGATCTGCCCGGCGCCGGTCAGCGCGGCCTCAAGCGGGCTCTTCCCCTCCTCGAGATAGCGCACGATGTTCTCGATCATCACGATCGAATCATCGACGACGAAGCCGGTCGCGATGATCAGCGCCATCAGCGACAGGTTGTCGATCGAGTAGTTCAGCTTGTACATCAACGCCAGCGTCCCGATCAGCGAGACCGGCACCGAAATGCTCGGGATGATCGTCGCCGGGAGATTTCTCAGGAAGACGAAGATCACCAGCACGACGAGCACGATTGCCAGCACTAACTCGTAGAAGGCATCACCGACCGACGCACGGATCACGTCGGTGCTGTCCGCCACGATGTCCACATGCATCGATTGCGGGAGGCTCGCCAGCAACTGCGGCAACACCTTCTTGATCTGATTCACGGTCTTGATGACATTGGCGGCCGGCTGGCGCTGCACGTTGAGCACGATCGCCGGCGTCCGGTCGAACCAGGCACCCTGCTCGACATCCTGCGCGGCCTCGCTGACGGTCGCCACGTCCCGCATCAGGACCGGCGAGCCATTCTGGTAGGCAATGATCGTGTTGAGATAATCCTCCGGGTCCGAGATCTGATCGTTGTCGTTGATCGTGTAGTCGAGCTCGGGACCGTCGAAGTTGCCCTTGGGCTGGCTCAGCGTGATATTGCTTAGCAGCGTGCGCAGATCGTCGATGTTAAGACCGTAGGCGGCGAGCTTCTGCGGATCGGCTGCCACCCGAATCGCCGGCACATTGCCGCCGGCCAGGCTGACGAGGCCCACGCCGGGCACCTCCGAGATCTTGGAAGCGAGCCGAGTATTAGCAATATCCTGCAGCTGGGTGAGAGACATCGATTTAGATGTCACGGCCAGCGTCAGGATCGGCTGATCGGCGGGATTGACCTTGGCGTAGGTGGGCGGCGCCGGCAGTCCGCTCGGCAGGAAGCTGTTGGCGGCATTGATCGCTTCCTGCACATCCTGCTCGGCGACATCGAGATTCATCGACAGGTCGAACTGCAGTGTGATGAACGAGGCGGTCGCGGAGCTCGACGAAACCATCTGCTGCAGTCCCGGAATCTGGCCGAGCTGCACCTCCAGCGGAGCGGTCACCGTGGTTGACATCACTTCCGGGCTGGCCCCCGGATAAAAGGTGTGCACCTGGATAGTCGGGTATTCGACGTCCGGCAGGGAGGATACCGGCAGCAAGCCGACCGCGACGAGGCCGACGAGCACGAGCGCGATCATCAGCAGCGTCGTCGCCACCGGCCGCATGATGAACAGACGAGAGATGTTCATGGCCCTGCGCTGTTCATTTGTCTGCTGGCGGGGCGTCCGTGACTTTTCCCCGCGGGTTGCCAAGGGTTCGCGTTGCGGCAGCCATCGACTTGGCCGACGTGGCGATCTTGATCCTGGCCCCGTCGCTAAGCCGGTCGGTGCCGTCGGTCACGACGGTGTCGCCGGCGCTGAGGCCCTTCAAGATGGCGGTGTTCGTGCCATCACCGGGACCCAGCGTGACCTTGTTGACCGAGACGGTATGGTTCTGGTTGACCAGGTACACGTAACTGCCGGGAGCGCCGGTCAGAACGGCCGGCGTCGGCACCAGGACGGCATCTGTCAACGTGTCGACCAGCAGCTGCACGTTAACGAACTCGTTCGGGAATAGAGCCTCGTTCTCGTTAGGAAAGGCGGCGCGCCCCGTGACGGTACCGGTGCTGACGGTCATCTGGTTGCTAAGCGCGTACAGTGTGCCGATCCCGAGCTTCTCGCTGTTATCGCTGGTGAACGCCGTCACGGGCAGCTTCGCACCCGTATTGAACCGCTCGACGACTTTGTTGAGATCGTTCTGGGCAATCGTAAATTCGACCGTGGTCGGCTTCATGGTGGTGATGACCGCAAGTCCCGTGCTCGAGGATCCGGTGATGTAGTTGCCAGGATCAACCAGACGCAGGCCGACTCGGCCCTCGACCGGTGCCGTAATGTGGCAGTAGGTGATGTCGAGCGCGAACTGGGCGATGTTCGCCTCGTCCATCTTGACCGCGGCCGCGTCCTGCTGGACCAGGAATAGCTGATCGACATAGGTCTGTTCAGCGATCGATTTTTGCTTCTCCAACCGGGCGTAGCGGGCGAGGTCGGAGCGTGCCTGATTCAGAGACGACTGGTCTTTCGCAAGTTGGGCCTCCGCTTGCTGCTTCTGGACCTCATAGGGACGCGGATCGATCTGCGCTAGCAACTGACCCTTCTGGATGTCCTGTCCTTCCTCGAACGGCACCTTGATCAAATAGCCGCTGACTGCCTGGTTCGGCACCACAGTGATGGTGGCGGTCGGCGTGACGGTGCCGAGCTCATCCAGGACCACCGGCATCTGGCCCAGAACCGCTTGCGCGACTTTAACGGTTTGTGGCCCCGCGCCTTTCCTGGGCGGCGCTCCGGTAAAGAAGTGCCACATCACGAGGGCGATCACGATCAGCACCGAGAATGCCAGTGCCCAGCGCAGACGGTGGCCCCCAGGACGGTCGGACACTAGGGTGCTCTGAACTTCGCTCATGCCAGTTCGGGACCCCGCTGTCCGTCGCTTCGTTTCGGCACCCGCGTGCGGCAACCGAGCGCGCGTAGCATCAGCATCGTGTAGGGGACCAAGGTTTGCCGCATTTAGCTGTCAAAGGTTTGCTCTACAGTCAAAAGTTGTCGGACCATAATCCTCTCCTACGTTGTATCGGATTCTGAGGGCGGCTCCTGAACCGATCTCAGAAAACGTGAGAAACTGAAACTTTGGGCGCAAGCGCAGGCTCGCGCTCCGAATGAGACCTGAGCTTGGAATCTATATGGGTAAGTCTTCAGCGCCGGTGCTGGAGGGACAGAGCTTGAGGCGCATCAACCGAAGCGCAATCGGTAGAACAGCCGGTTCCCGATTGGATGAGATGACATAACGATCGTCAGCGAGCGATGGAGGTGCAGCCTCCGGCCGTATCAGCGCCCGAGGCACCCCCGCCGCAGCATATGGCTCGGGCGGCGCCTTGGAGGTGTGAGGTCCGATATGGAGACAAGCCTGGGCCGCCGAGCAATCACCTTTTAAATGATGGGGAGCGTGGACCGGCAGCAACGTCAACAGCGCTCCTATTGCCAGCGCACGCAGGATCGCCCGGGCTACGAATCTAGGGCTGGTCACCGCGTCGCGCCAATTATGCGACCCTTGCAACATTACTATGCCAATCCGGTTACTGATCTTGAGCCGCAGTGTGCTGCAAGTCAACAAATAAGCGGGAAAATACAAGAAATTTGGCATTTTCCGTCCGATTTTCGGCTTTGGATGTGTCTAGAAAGCAGGCGAAGCTCTGCCTAAGCGCATAGCGAGCTTTGTCGATAGCTCTCAAGGCCGCCCGCCTTGCGCGGGCTTGCACAGAAAGGATATGGCTCGCAGCGGCCGTCGAATGAAATTCAGTTACGCATTGATCCTCGCGCTGGTTGGGGCGCTGGCCGCAGCGGTCATCATCTCGCCGCTAGCGGCCTTTGCGCTGGGGGCCACCCGATTTCATTTTCCATTCCCGCGCATCTTCGACCGGACCGTGATGGTGACAGTGCTCGCCGCGCTGATCCTCCTGAGGCGTCCGCTGCGCTTCGGAAGCCTGCTTGCGGCCGGGTTTCGCGATCCGCGGCGCAACTGGCCGCAGGTGTTGTGGGGTCTTGCCGCCGCCGCGATTGTGATGGCTTTGCTCTTCGCGTGCGCGATGGTCGCAGGCGCCCACGGGGGTCCCGGACTCGGCCGGCTTTACCGCCGGATCCCCTACTATCTGCTTCAAGCAGGGGTAATTGCGATCATCGAGGAGGCTTTTTTCCGCGCCTTCCTGCTGGGCGGCATGACCGCCGACCTTGGCAGACGTGGCGCACTCATCGTGAGCTCAGCGATCTACTCGTTGTCGCATCTGCTGCGCTCACCGGCGCGTTTCTATCTGGTGGGCTTTCATCCGGCGGCGGGACTCCACAATCTACAAGGGAGCGCCGTACAACTGAGCCATCCGGTAACGGCGGTGCCGGCCATGCTCGGACTTTTTTTGCTGGGTTTAGTATTGGGAGAAGCATTGATCCTTACCGAAACGGTCTACTTGCCGATCGGGCTGCACGCTGGATTCGTGGCCGGCGTCAAGAGTTGGCCGGCGCTGATGACACCCGGCGTCAGTCTACCCTGGTGGATCGCGGGCTCGAGGAGATTTCCGTTGATTAGCGCTCCGGCAGGATGGGCAGCGGCCCTGGTCCTCCTGATACTGCTCCCAAAGCTATGCGGAACCGGCGGCGCCAGGAGATCGAGTTTCCAACTCGTGAATTTATAACTCCGCCGGTTTACCGGCGCGAAGCCGCGGCCGCGGTTCAGCTCACAGCATCACATCGCCACCGTTGGGGCTCAGGCACTGCCCGACGAAATGACCCGACTCGTCGGAAGCAAGAAAAACATAGGCCGGCACGATATCCTCGACCTCGGCCAGCCGGCCCTTCGGGATGCCGGCTTTGATCGCTTCGATCAATTCCGGGCTGGTGCCGGCAAGGATCGGCGTGCGGGTAATACCCGGCCCGACGCAATTGGCGTTCACGTTGCGGTTCCCGATCTCCATCGCCAGCGAGCGGGTAAACGTAATAATCGCCGCTTTAGATGCAGTATAATGAGCCATGCCCGGGCAGCCCCGGTAGGCGAGTTGCGAGGCAGTGTTGATGATCTTGCCGTAGTTCTGGCGGTACATGATCGGCAGCACCGCGCGAGTGCATAGAAAGACCCCGCGCAGATTCACAGCCATCACTTCGTCCCAGGCGCTGATCGGGAGGTCCTCGATCCTGGCCGTGACGCCGCCGATGCCCGCATTGTTAACCAGGATGTCGATGCGCCCGAACTCCTGCATCATGGCGTTCACCAGTTTGCCGACCCGATCCTCTTTCGATATATCGGCTTCGATCGCAATCGCGCGCCGCCCCATCGCTTTCAGCGCGGCCTCGACCTCAGCCGCGTTAGCCGACTGCGATTGATCGGGGAAATTGATTGCCACATGCGCACCCTCGCGCGCGAAGGCGAGAGCGACCGCGCGGCCGATTCCCGAACTGGATCCGGTTATCAGGGCAAATTTTCCGTCGAGCTTTCCCATCGCAAGTGCACTCCCGTATCGATCTTTATCCGGCGTGTACCACGGAAGGCATCGCACTCGCAAAGCGACATGCCGATCGGGCGAGAATGTTGGCGGAAAGGTCCGCCAATCACAACGATTGACTAAAGAGCTATCATGGGAGGAGCCTTGGCATCAGCGAAAATCGGCAAGCCGGTGCTGCCACACGATTTCACGGAGCGCTCACCATGAAAGTCGGTTTTATCGGCCTTGGAGTGCAAGGCAAGTTCCTGGCGATAAATCTCGTCAGAGCCGGACACGACCTGATAGTTTATGATCTGCGGGATGAGCCGCTGCGCGAGCTCGCGTCGGAAGGCGCTAAGATCGCGCGCACGAATCGCGCGATCGGACAGCACGCAGAAGTGATCGAGATCTGCGTGGTCGACGATCGGCAGGTAGAGAGCGTGGTGCTGGGACCGGAGGGCGTGCTGGAGGGTACCAAACCCGGCTCGCTGATAGTGATTCACAGCACGGTACATCCCGAGACCATCGCCCGAGTTGCCGAGCGCTCCGCGGCGATGGGGGTGGAGGTTGTCGATGCGCCGGTCAGCGGCAGCGAGCCGGGGGCCCGGAATCGCACCATGTGTTATATGGTCGGCGCGAGCCGCGAAGCCTTCGACCGATGCCATCCACTATTCAGCACCTCAGGAAAAAACATCTTTCATACTGGCGGTCCGGGAACAGGAATTCGGGCCAAGCTCGCTCATCAGATAATCATTTGTATCAACATGCTATCGGCTTTCGAGGGTATGCAGTTGGGAGTCGAATCGGGAGTCGACCCGAAGGTGCTCGAAGAAGTAGTTCATGCCGGCGGCGCGCAGAGCCTGGTGGCTGACAATTGGCAGAAGTTCAATCCGGGCCGCCACTCGGTAGGAATCTTCTACAAGGATCTGCGAGTCGCGCTGGAGTATGCGCACGAACTGGGGATATCGCTGCCGGGCGCCGCTCTCACCCAGCAATTCGTTGAGCAGATATTGCGTCTCGACCGGACTTGATCGGTTACTACTCTGCGGAGCTTCGATGATGTCCAATATCGGTTCGGCAAAGAGCCTGGTCGATCTTCAGCGCGGCGAGATCAGCCGGGAAGTTTTCGTGAACCAGGATCTTTATCAAGCAGAGCTCGAACGGATTTTCGCGCGTGCCTGGCTTTACGTCGGCCACGAAAGCCAAGTCAAACAGCCGGGTGACTACTTCGTCTCCTGCATGGGTGAGGAATCGGTAATTCTCACTCGCGATCCGCTCGGCAAGCCCCGCTTGTTTCTGAACACCTGCCGTCATCGCGGCATGAAGGTTTGCCGCTACGATGAAGGCCATACCGTCCATTTCATATGTCCGTATCATGGCTGGAGTTACGCCACCGACGGACGGCTGGTCGGCGTTCAGCAATACGAGACTGCCTACCAGCCGCCGTTCGACAAGTCGCGATGGAGTCTTATCGAGGTGGCGCAACTGGCAACCTACAAGGGCACCATCTGGGCCACCTGGGACCCCGCGGCACCCGCGTTTCTCGATTATCTGGGCGAAGCGCGACTCGCACTCGACCTGGCGTTAGGCGCGTGGGACGGCAGCGATAGCGAAACCGAACTCCTCGGCAGCGTGCAGAAGTGGCTGATTCCATCTAACTGGAAATTTGTGGCCGAGAACTTCGCCGGCGACGGCCTGCATGTGGTAAGCCATCGCTCGGTCGATACGGTCGGTATTGGGCCGACCGAGGGCGAGGGACGTCGCGATGACCCCGGGCGAATATTGATGGCGATGTCGCCCGCCTGGGGACACGGCATTACCTATAGCTATTTCCCCCCGGTCAAGGATCGTACAGAGTATGCTGCGTCGCCGGCAACCTCGAAGTATTTCAAGGAGTGTTGGGAAAAGCGGCTGGCCAATCTCGGTAGCCGCGCCGGTTTGCAAGTCGTGGTCGGAACTTTATTCCCTAACATGTCGATGCACGGGCAGCAGCCGCGCACGATTTTGGTGGCGCATCCGCGCGGAGTAGCTACCACCGAAATGTGGCGAGTCTATTTCGTGGATAAAGCCGCACCCGAGGAGGTAAAACAGTTCCTTCGCCATTACTATATCCGCTACTCAGGTCCGGCCGGAATGACCGAGCAGGACGACATGGAAAACTGGAACT
>DATJRJ010000225.1:0-5572 GCA_035504735.1 Binataceae bacterium (SeqCode) | reverse complement strand
GGTCGGCCCCGCAATTGCGCAAAATATTGCTGGTCGTGACGTCGTGCAGCATCGCGTATAGCAGATGCTCCAGGCAGACGTACTCGTGCCGGCGGTTGGCGGCCTCGGTCATCGCGAGCTGCAGGGTGACCTGCAATTCGCGGCTTATCATTACTCCGGGAGAAGCCATGCTTTAATTATAACCATGGCGCCGGTCAGGCCGAAGTCAGGCCTTTTCCATGACGCATTTGAGCGGATATTCGTTTTGCCGGGCGAGTTCTTCGACCGTGCGTACGTGCGTTTCCGCGACCTCGTACGGATAAACCCCCGCCACCCCCATACCGTTCTGATGCACGTAAAGCATGATCCGGGTCGCCTCAGCGTGCGGCTTGTGGAAAACCGTCTTGAGGATCTCGACCACGAATTCCATCGGCGTGTAGTCGTCGTTGAGCAGGATGACCTTGTAGAGCGCCGGCCGCTTGGTCTTGGTCTGTTCCTTGGTGCGGCGCTCGGTGACAGTCCCGCCCTGCCCGGTCCCATTCTCGCCGTGGCCTTTGCCGGCTGCGGCGCTCGGATCCTTACGCAGCTTGTCCGCCTTCATATTCGGTATCCAGCCCGGTTCGGCTCCGAGCCCCGTCCTGCAGGATAGCAAATCCAACAGTCGCGCGACGAGTATCTGAGAACTTTTGATACCAACCTCTTTGCGCCACGCGCAACGGCGGTTAAGCTCGGAGATCGTGGCTCGCTCATCGAAAGATCCCGAAACCCGATCCTCGAACGGTCCCGAAATAGCGGTCGTCGAATCGATTAAGACCATCGCACGCGAGGAATGGAACGCGCTGCTGCGCGAAGACGATTCGCCGTTCGTCGATTGGGACTGGCTGTTTGCGATGGAAGAATCGGGCAGCGCGGTGCGCAAGACCGGATGGAGCCCGTGCCATATCGTAGTGCGCGACAATCACCGCCTGGTCGCGGCCTGCCCCGCCTATCTCAAGAGTCACAGCATGGGCGAGTTCGTATTCGATCACGGATGGGCCGAAGGCGCCGAGCGCGCTGGTATCAGCTACTTCCCCAAGCTGCTGGCCGGAGTCCCGTTCACGCCCCATACCGGCCGCCGCTTCCTGACCGGTCCCGGCGCGGACCGGTTGTTGATGGTCGCGCTGATCGGTCGCACCCTGATCGCGCTGTGCAAGGAGAACGAGCTCTCTTCGGCCCACGTGAATTTCTGTGAAGAGGATGAGGCCGACGCGTTGGCGGAACTCGGCTACCTGAAACGTCTCGGCTATCAGTATCACTGGCGCAATCAGGGCTTCGCGACCTTCGACGACTACCTGCGCGAGCTCAAACATAAACGCCGCGTCGCGATTCGCCACGAGCGCGGCGCGCTCGCCGAGCAGGGGGTCGAGATTCGCGTCCAGCATGGCGATGAAATCCCGGGCGCGATGTTCCGTCCGATGTTCGAGCTTTATCGCTCGACAATCGACAAGCTTTACTGGGGCCGCCAATACCTGACGCCGAAGTTCTTCGACTTGGCGGGCGAGCACTTAAAGCGTTACATGACATTTATCGGGGCCTACCAGGCCGGCAAACTCGCCGCCGGAACCTTCAATCTGCAAAAGGCGGGCGTGATGTACGGACGCTACTGGGGATGCTTCCAGGACCTGCGCTTCCTGCATTTCAACGTCTGCTACTACGCCTCGATCGAACACTGTATCGCGCATGGCCTGCAACGCTTCGAGCCGGGCGCGGGCGGCGAATACAAATGGCTGCGCGGCTTCAACCCGGCGCTCACGCGCAGCGCTCATTACATCGCGCATGCCGGACTGCGTAACGCGATCGATCGTTTTCTCGATCGCGAGCGGCGCGAGGTCGAGGCCTGGATCGCGCTCGGCAACGACAAGAGCCAGTTCCGTCAGCCCCCGCCGCCGTCCAACGTCGAGCAAGCGTGAGATCGTCCCGAGCGATTCCGCGCAGGTACTCTTCCTTAGTGTGCGCCGTCATCTCGACCGGAACCGAGCGATCTAACCCTCGCGCCCATGCGGCGTTCCCACCTTCCGAGAGGATGGCAAGAGACGGCGCGAGGCGCGTTGGAGAGATCAACGCGGAGCGATTTTCCGAAGAGGAATTTCATCGCTCTCGCTGCGCTCAGGATGACAAGCCGCGGCTCGTCATTCTGAGCGGTGGCTGCCGCAGCGAAGAATCCCGAATCGTCACGCGGCGCTCGCGCGGTACAGGCTCAGCCGCGCCTCACTTGCCGTTTTTGCCGTTCACAACCTCAAGCGGAGAATCGACCGGTCGAATCGCGATATCGACCATCGGCAGCTCGGGCAACTCACCCTTGCCTTCGACACCCAGTTCCTTGAGCTTGCGCGCCGCCGGCATCACGCGCCCTTCGAACGATCCGATTGCGTCGTTATAGGCGCCGACGGATCTACGCAGCGCGTCGCCCATCCGGGCCAGATGCGCGACCATCACGGCGAAGCGATCGGCGAGCTCGCGCGCCGCCTCGTTGATACGGGCGGCGTTTTCGGCGAGTTGCTGCTGGTTCCATCCGTAAGAAACTGCGCGTAGCAACGAAATCAGCGTGGTCGGCGTCGCCAGGATCACACGCTGGTTGACGCCATACTCGATGAGCGCGGAATCCTGTTCGAGCGCGGCGCTGAAGAAAGTCTCGCCCGGCAGGAACATCACTACGAATTCCGGCGCCGGGCGGAACTGTTCCCAATAGCCCTTGGCGGCGAGCTGGTTCAGATGGGCACGCACCTGCGCGGCGTGCTGGCGAAGCTTCTCCAGGCGCGCGTCTTCGCTCGAAGCGTCGAGCGATTCCAGATAAGCCTGCAACGGAGCCTTCGCATCGACGATAATGTTCTTGCCGCCGGGCAACTGGATACGCAGGTCGGGCCGCAGCCGCCCGTTGTCGCCGTTGGCCGTATCCTGCGTGAAGAAGTCGCAGCGCTCGAGCATCCCGGCCATCTCGACCACGCGCTTTAGCTGGATTTCACCCCATCGGCCGCGCACGCTCGGCGCACGCAGCGCACGTGAAAGTTTTTCGGCCTCGCTGCGAAGCTCGCGTTGCGCATCGATCAGCGAAAGCACCTGCGTGCTCAGATGACCGTAGGCCTGGCTGCGCGCCTTTTCGAGATCGCGAATTTCCTCGTCCATCCGCACCAGCGATTCCCTGACCGGACTCACGACCGCGCCGATTTGTTCGCCGGCGAGCGTGATGAACTGGCTGCGGTTGACCTCGAGCGCTTCGGCTGAGAGCGATTTGAAGGTAACCGCGAGGCGTTGCTCGGCATCGCGCAGGAGCTTGAGCTGATCGTTGAAACTTTGCTCGAGCGTGGCCGCCCGCTCGGCACTCGCGGCGCGGTCGGCGCTGGCCTGGCGCAATTCGAGCGTCAGCCGATCCTTGTCGTCGCTCAATCGATCGCGTTGATCACGCAACTCGCGGGCGGTCGCCGCGGCCGCCTGGGTGCGCGAGGCAGAACCAAGCCAGCCGAGGACGAGGCCGACGAGCAGGGCCAGAGCCGAGATCATCATCCATTCCATCGCCACACCTCCATCCGCTGGGACGAAAGTTTAGCGAAATCGATGCGTGGGTCCAATTTGCGCGAAGAGGAGCGTCCACAGGGTCGAAGCCGCGATGCGACAGGGCTTGTGGGCTGGTAATCTGGCCACTACGCGAAGCATGACAGAATAGGCAGATTCGTAAGCTCGGCGCATCAAGGGATGAAACAATTCCTCAAAGCAGGACAAACGATAATTTTGCTTGGCACCGGCGGGGTCGGCAAAACCACCATCGCGGCCTCGTTGGGGATGGCTTCTGCGGAATCAGGGCGCGACACGGCAGTCGTCACGATCGATCCGGCGCGGCGTCTGCGCGAGGCCCTCGGACTGCGCCACCTCGATGGCCGTCCTACCCGAATCGACAAGCGCCGGCTGGAGCGCGCCGGCCTCGATCCCGAGCTCGGGCTGTTTGCGATGGTGCTCGACGTGAAACGGCAATGGGATGCGCTGGTCGAGCAGTTTATCGCGGACCCTGCGACCCGCGAGCACATCTTCGCCAATCGCTTCTACCGAACGTTGGCGGGGCAGCTCGCCGGTTCCGATGCCTATGCCGCGCTCGAGCAGCTCTATGACATTCACGGCTCGAAGCGCTTCGAGATCACGATTGTCGATACGCCGCCGGCCGCGCATGCCTTCGAGTTCATTCAGGCCCCCGGCCGGATGGCCCGTCTGCTCGACTCGGGAGCCGCGCGGCTGTTTTCGGCCGCTCCCTCGATGCCGGGCTCCGGGCTCACGCTCGGGCTCGCGCGGCGAGCCACGCGCTTCGTGATCGATCAACTCGAGCGCTTCACCGGCACCGAGGTGCTCTCATCGATCGCAGATTTCTTCGCCTCGGCCGCGGCCGCCACCGGCGCGCTGTCAGAGCGCTTCCACAAGACGGAGACGATGCTTCATTCGCCCACCGTTCATTTCATGATCGTCACGACGGCTGAACCGGATCGGCTGAGACACGCGCGCGAACTGATCGACGAGCTGGCACGCGAGGGACTTTCGCCCGCCGCAGTCATCGTCAATCGTTTTCTCGACGAGGAGGGCTGGGACGCGGCAGATCATGATCAGCGGACCGTGAAGCCAGGTGCGAGGTCGGCTGGGCCGCGCGCCGCATCGGATCGCGATCCGGAACTGCGCGCAACCATCGAATATCTGGAAAATTATCAGCGCGGTTTGGACGCCGCTGCCGTCCGCGTCGAGCAGTTCGCGCGCGGATTACCGGAAGATATCGAGCTTGCCGCCGCTCCGGAACTTGCGATCGAGGCTGCCGACCTCGCTGCTCTGCAGAGAATCGCCGGCCGTCTGATCGGCGGCTGGATACCGATGGTTCGTGCGCGCGAGCGGGCATCACGGGCGCCGCGTGCGCGGTCCGCGCGCAGCCATCGAAGAGCAAAGCCGGAGTGAACCTGTAAGCCGGGTTCTGTACCCTTGCGGGTGGCGATCATTCCTCTGGGCCGGCGATTGCTCGCCGGCTCAAGCGACCATACCCGAGGGATACGAGCGGGCCACTCATCCCTCCTATTTGGTCTTGCTCCGGGTGGGGTTTAGCATGCGCGCGCGATCGCTCGCGCGCCGGTGGGCTCTTACCCCGCCTTTTCACCCTTACCCTTGCGGGCGGTATTTTTTCTGTGCCACTTTCCGCGGCTCGCACCGCGCTGCCGTTAGCAGCCACCCTGCCCTATGGAGCCCGGACTTTCCTCCCCGCATTACGGGGCGATCGCCTGGTTCACTCCGGCGTCTTCTATCCTAGCATCATGGATGCCCAGGCATCATGGATGAGGCGCCGTGCGGAGGTCAGGATTCAGGACTGGGGCTTACGTCGAAGTAGAGGATCCGCTGGCAGTTGGGACAGGCATGGATCCGCTCGAAACGCTGGAGCTCGTTGTAGAGCTGGGGCGGCAGCCTCATCCGGCAGCCCTGACAGGTGCCGGAGCGGGCCTTTGCCACGGCTACCCCGCCACGCCGACTGAAGATCATCTCGTAGCGCTGGCGCAGCGTATCGTCGATCTGGGCGGCGAGCGCCTCGCGCTCGACG
>DATJRJ010000224.1:0-16840 GCA_035504735.1 Binataceae bacterium (SeqCode) | reverse complement strand
ACCTATCACGGCTCGGTCAACCGCAGCGGGAATTATGTGTTTCCGGGCCTCACCTGGGCGGACGCGGCCGGGCTCCATCTGGATCCCAACTTCACCGCGACGGTTGATGGGAATATCTACGCGCAGCCGCTCTACTGGCAGGATGCGCAGAATAATCAACGGCTGATCGTCGCGACTGAGAGCAACAACGTCTACGCGCTCGATGCGGCCACCGGCAAGATCGTATGGCAGAAATCGCTCGGCCAGCCGGCCGCGCTATCGTCGTTGCCGTGCGGCGATATCGATCCGCTCGGGATCACCGGCACGCCGGTTATCGACGCTACTTCGGGGGCGGTCTATCTCGACGCTGTAATCGACGACGGCTCCGGCGCCGAGCATTACCTGTTTGGTCTGTCGCTCGCCGACGGATCGATTCTCACTGGCTTTCCGATCAATGTCGCCGACGCCCTGAAGGCGGCCGGCCAGACCTTCGAGCCGAAGGTGCAGAACCAGCGTGGTGCGCTGCTGATCGTAAATCAGACGCTCCTCGTCCCGTATGGCGGCCATTTTGGCGATTGCGGGGCGTACCACGGCTGGGTGCTGGGAATGAATCTGAGTAATCCGGCCGGGGCGCTCTCAATCTGGAGCACCCGTGCTCAGGGCGGTGGTATCTGGGCACCGGGTGGCATCGCGTACGACGGAACCTCGATCTACGCGGCGACCGGCAATACCTTCGGCGCGAGCGTTTGGTCCGACGGCGAAGCGGTGTTCCGGCTTGGCACGACTCTCGCGCGGCAGAAGAGCGCGCACGATTTCTTCGCTCCCGCAGATTGGAAATATCTGGATGGAAACGATCTCGATCTGGGTGGCACCGGACCGGTACCGATCGATGTGAGCGACGCGAAGGGGGTTGCGGAATTCGTCCTGGCCCTCGGCAAAGACGGCAGGGCCTATTTGCTCAACCGCAACAACCTGGGTGGAATCGGTGGCGCGCTGATCGCTCGGCTGGTCTCGCGCGATGCGATTCGTACGGCTCCCGCAGTATGGGCCGGCACGGACAGCACACTGGTAGCTTTCCAGGGCCGTCCGGCTGCAAACATCTGCCGCGGGGTCGCGAATCCGGGTTTGACGGTGCTGCGAATCAAGGCGCATCCGCCGCGCCTCTCGATTGCGTGGTGCGCGCCGCTCAATGGGCGCGGTGCACCGATCGTGACGACACTCGCCGACGGGTCGAACCCGATCGTCTGGATCACAGGGGCGGAGGGCGACAACCTGCTGCACGGATTCCGTGGCGACAACGGTGCGGCGGTGTTCGACGGCGACGCGCTCACGATGGCGGGCTTACGGCATTTCGGTACGATCCTGGCCGCCAATGGCCGACTCTATGTCGCCGGCGACGGTCGCATCTATTCTTTTATGCCCTGAGCACGACGGTAGCGGGATGAATTCGAACTAACGCAGGCCGGCCTGCTTCAACAGCGGCAAAGTCTCCGCCTGGAAGCGGCGCATCCCCTCGCTCCACCGCGGCCACGAGAGCAGGATTCCGTCGAAGCCGGCCTTGACCAGGAGCTCGAGGCCCTCTGCAACCTGATCCTTCGTTCCGATCAACGGATAGCCGCACCATCCAGCGATGAAATGGCGCTTTAGTCCTTCCATCGCTTCGACCGGCAGTTGCTGGGACTCGATACCCATGGTGGTAAGCATATTGTCGACGGCGACCCAATCGCCGGTCTCGTTCACCACGTGATCGTAGAATGTACGGGCCGCTCTTTCTGAATCGGCCTGATAGATATAGGCGTTGGTCCAGACCGCGATCTCGCGCCCATATTCGGCGCGCGCCAGCTTTCTATATTGATCGACGCGCGCTTTGAGGCCCTCGAGGTCATGCCGATCCAAGACCACGAACGCGACATCGCAGTGGCGGGCTGCGAAGTGACGGCCTTTCTCCGACCCGCCCGCATTCATCAGCACCGGATATGGCTTTTGAATCGGCTTGGGCTGGAGAACTGCCTGCTTGAGATTGAAGAATCGACCCTGATGGTCGATCGGTTCATCTTCGGTCCACAGCCGCTTCACGATCTCGAGCCATTCGACGGCGAAATCGTAACGTGTGTCGTGCTCGAGCATCGCGACGCCGAACATCTCCATCTCGGGCCGAAACCATCCGGTGACGATGTTGAGCGTGAAGCGTCCGCCACTGATGTGATCGATAGTTGCGGCCTGTTTGGCCGCCACCAGCGGATGGATAGTTGGAACGTGCGAGGTCGCGAACACCGACGAGTAGCGAGTTGCGTCGGCCAGGCCCGCCGCCCAGGTGTAGGTCTCGAAGCTGGCGCCATTGAAATCGGTGACGCCGCCGAAACCTCGCCATCGCCCGATCGGCACGATCGCCTCGAATTCCATCTCGTCGGCGAGCCGCGCGAGTTCGACCGTGCTCTGCCAGTCCGCCTTGAGAGCGCCTTCGACGGTCGAGATTACACAGCCGTGGCTGGCGTTGGTGCAGAACGTCCCCAGCCGCAGCTTGCGCTGATTGAACAGCGGGCTTTGGGAACGGCGCAGCTCGTCAGCGCGCCCCGAGCTGGCCATCGGCACTCCTCTTCGGCTGGCGCAGCGCCGTGTCGACTGCGGGCATTACGGCTTCAGCAAATAAATCGATCGAGGCGAAAGTATCGGCGCGCGCGAGCCCGCCCAAATCGAAATAGCAGATGAGCGTGTCGAACCCGCCCATCTGCTCGTATGCCCATAGGATCTTGTCCAGCAACTGGGCCGGATCGCCGCAGAAGTCGCCCTCGCGCTCGGCCATCAGCTCGGCCGGCAGGCTGGCATAGAGCTCTCGCAGGCCGCGGGTGAGGCCCTTGGCGCGGGTGAGGGCGCGCGTGAAGGCGCGGTAGTTGTCGCGATACGGATGCCAGAACTCGCGCGCCTGCTGTCCGTCAGGCTGGACATAAACGTAGGCGATGGCGGAGACGTTCATGCCGGCGGGATCGTGGCCGGCCGCACGATAGGCTTCGCGATAAGCGGCTGCCAGCGGCTTCGCGTCGGAGAAGTGGCCTGCCACCGTCATCAGCATCAGCTTGTGGCCCGAGCGCCCGGCATCGCGCGCCACCGCCATCGAAGTCGCGGTCGCGCGGCTAATCGGGATGGCGCGGCCGGAGAAAGTACGCGGCTCGAACTGCAAGCCTTGGATCGGTGGCCTGAACTTGCCGTCCCAATTGATTTCGTGCTCGTTCCAGATTTTTTGAATCAGCTCCAGATTTTCAGCCGAGATCTGATCGCTCTGATTCAGGTCCTGCCCGAAAAGCTTGAACGTATGCTCCGTGAAGCCGCTCCCGAAGCCGATTTCCGCACGCCCGAGGCTCAGCAGGTCGAGGGTTGCGAATTCCTCGGCCAGCCGCACCGGATCATTGTTGGGCAGAATCGAAACCGCGGTGCCGAGCCTGACGCGATTCGTGCGGCCCGCGATCGCCGCGAGCAGCATCTGCGGTGACGAGACGATGTAGTCGCTGCAGTGATGCTCCCCGATCCAGACCGCCTCGAAGCCGGCGTCCTCGGCCCGCACGCACATATCGACCCACATCCGATGCCGTTCGGCCTGGGACTCGTGGTAGCTTCGGGTGTGGGGATCGGGCAGATGATCGCCCAGAGTTATCAAATCAAACTTCACGATAGCTTCGTCCTGTGATTTCAGCGGATCTCCGCAAATTGTCTTGTGGCCCGACCCGATCTATAAGAGCGGATGGGGTGGTGACAACCGATCGAGGCGACGGCTGAATCGAGGTGCGCCATGACTACAGATTACACGATTTGCCTGGGGACAATCGGGGCAGGAATCTGGTACAGCCCCGACCGCGGCGAGCATTGGAACAAGGCGCGGGTCGAGCTGCCATATTTCTGGGAACTCGGCGACATTCGGGTCTATGCGATGGCGGTCTCGCCGCATCATCCGCATAGGACGCTCGCCGGCTCCGAGATGGGGCTGCACGTGAGCGACGACAACGGGCGAACGTGGAAAGCGATGGACTTCCCGATCGAGGGTCGCCAGGTCTGGTCTATAGCCTTTGATCCATCGGACCGCGACGTGATCTTCGTGGGCACCAAACCCGCCGCCGTGTTTCGCTCGATCGACGGAGGCCGGAGCTGGGAAAAGCGGCCGGCCGCTTTCCCCGAGCGCTGTCCGATTCCGATCGGACCACCGCGCGTGACGGCGCTGGTGGTCGATCCGAGCGATCATCGAAGCATCTGGGCCGGTGCCGAAGTCGGTGGAGTCTTTCACAGCGTCGATAGCGGCGATACCTGGCAGGCGATGCCGCCGTTCGGCGACGGCGAAAACGGACTCGACATCCACGGCGCAGCGATCAGCACTGGCCGCCAGAAGAAGGTCCTGATCACGACACCCGACGGAATTTGGAGCAGTGTCGACGAGGGGCGGAGCTGGTTGATGCACGGCTTTGCCTTTCCTAACCAAAAGGGCAGCGCCTACACCCGCGCTGTGGCGGTGAGCGCCGGCAATCCCGAGGTGATTTTCGTCGGCAATGGCAACGTGGTGTTCGGCGACAGCGGATTGGTCCAGCGCTCGCGCGACGGCGGCGATAGTTGGGAGACACTGCCGCTGCCGGTGCCGCCCAACTCCGCAGTCTATGGCTTTGCGACCAATCCGGCCGACCCGAACGTCGTGGTCGCCAATACTTTTTATGGCTACATATACCTGAGCGAGAACGGCGGCGATTCCTGGCGGAAGCTTCCGCGCGAGCTCACCGAGATCCGCTCACAAGCCTGGCTGCCAAACTAGGCGGGCGCGCTGCAACGCTCCGACCGATCATGCGCGGGGCGCGTTCTGCGGCCGATGGCGCTTGACGGCTTCAGGATTGGTCGAGTCGGCGCCCATGTAGACGCCCCGCTCCCAGCTTCGCTTGAGCGGATCGGATACCGTGAGCGCCATTCGTCCGATACCCGCGATCTCGATCTCGACCGTCTCGCCGTCCTGTAATGCGCCGAGCCCTTCGTGATTGGTACCGCATGAGATCAAATCGCCCGAGCGCAGCGTCATGATGGTACTCGCGAACTCGATCAGTTCGGGCACGCGATGCTCCATGTCGTCGGTATTGTAGTTATGGCGCAACTCGCCGTTGTTCCAGAAACGGACGTGCAGATCGTTGGGCTCGGGAATTTCGTCGGCAGTTGCGATACAGGGACCGATCGGCGCGAAAGTATCGAACGATTTGCCGAGCCAACTACCGGCCTTCCAGGTCATGCGGCCTTCGCCACGCGCCGAGACATCGATCAGACAGGTATAGCCGAAGACCGCGCTGCGCCAGTTCTCGCGGCTGATTTTTTTGGCCGGCCCTTTGATGACGATTGCCAGCTCGGCCTCGTGCATGAACATCCATGGCTCGCGAAACTCGGGTAAGAGGATGGTGTCGCCGGGGCCGACCACTGCCTCGGGATTCTTCAGGAACATGTTGAGCGGCCGCGCCTCGCGCTGGGCATGCTCCCAGTAATTCGCGATGCAACATAAAATCTTACCGGGCCGTGGCAGCGGCGGCAGCAATCGAATCGACTCGAGCGGCGCCGCTTCGTCGCGCGCGCGCGCCTGTTCGAGGCCGGGGCGCAAGCGCTCGAAATCGTCGATGATACCTTCCATCGTGAGTTCGGGCGTATAGCCGGGCTTCACCAGCGACGCGATATTTACCACTCCTCGTTCAGTCAGCAGTCCAGGCAAAATCTCGCCGCCCATGGCCGGCCGAAACAATACCAGTTTCATATTTCCTCCCGAGAACAACTCTTGCGGAGAGCGCCCTCATTCTCGATGCGCGCACTCCTGCGATTGCGCTTACCGTGATAGTTCTACGTCGCCGGCGTGCCGATGCGAAAGCGAATAAGGCGCCAAAACCAGCCTGGAGGAAAAATCGCTTATGCTCTATTCCTGTCATCCCGCTGCGTCCGGCCACTCTGGTCGGGCCGTTAGCCAATCGCGATCCCGCGCGCCGCGAAAGCATCTCACGGTCGATATCCACTGCCACGTCTTTACACCGGCGGCCGAGGATTTGGTCAAGCCTTATTACCGGCCAGAGAACGACACGATGGCTCGCTTTTCCAGCGAATCGACGCGCCAAGTCAACCTGCGCCAGATGCAGACCATCGCGGGCAAGCTGACTTCGGTCGAAACCCGCCTGGCGGACATGGACGTAATGGGAGTCGACGTGCAGGCGATTTCGCCGGCGCCGCCTCAGTATCACTACTGGACCGAGCCCGAACTGGGACGCGAGGTGGCGCGACTAATCAACCAGCGACTGGCAGAGATCGTCGCGCAACATCCGGATCGATTTGTCGCAATCGGCGCGGTGCCGCTGCAGGCCCCGGAGCTTGCGGTCGAGGAGCTCGAGCGGATGGTGAAGCAGCTCGGCTTCCGCGGCGTCGAGATCGCCTCGCACGTTGCCGGGATGGAATTGTCGGACCGCCGCCTGAGCCGCTTTTTCGCCCGCGCCGAGGAGCTCGGCGTGCTGGTCTTCATCCATCCGCAGGGTTTCTCGGACGGCGTACGGCTCAGCGATCACTACTTCATCAACGTAATCGGCAATCCGCTTGATTCGACTGTCGGGGTGAGCCATCTGATTTTCGGCGGCATTCTGGAGGCCCGCCCGAAACTAAAAATCTGCGTTGCTCACGGCGGCGGTTTTCTGCCCGCCTACGCAGGACGGATGGATCACGCGTGGGCGCATCGCCCAGACTGCCGGCTGCACATCAAGCGCAAACCCACCAGCTATCTGAAGCGGCTCTATTTCGACACTATCGTCTATACGCCGCATCAGCTCGAATATCTTGTCGAGCAATACGGTAGCGATCACATCCTGATGGGCACCGATTATCCGTTCGACATGGGGATGAGCGATCCGGTCGGCTTCGTCGCCAGCGCGAAACGTTTGGGACCCGAGGCGCGCGCCTCAATCACCGGCGGCAACGCCGCACGCTTGCTGAAGCTTCGCCGCCGGACCGCCGTCAGTCAGTGAAGCGCACCCCCGCCGTCGACGTTGAAGGCCTGGCCGGTGATGAAATCGCTCCCGTCGGAAGCGAGGAACACCACGGTCGGCGAGAGATCGGAGGGCTGCTCGTTGCGTTTGATGGACTGGGCGTTCACCAGTTCGCGCTTGACCATTTCGACGCTCTCGTGGTCGCCGAGACTGATTGCCGCCTCGGTCATAGTGTAGCCGGGCGTCAGTGTATTGACGTTGATACCGGTGCCAGCAAGCTCTCGTGCCAGCGAACGTGTGAGCGCGAACACGGCGCCTTTGGAGGCCACATAATGCAGATAGAGCGGCGTGCCCATCCAGATGGTGCCGGAGGAGATGTTAATGATCTTGCCCTTGCCCTGCCGCTTCATCGCCGGCACCGCCGCCTTGCAGCAGTTCCAGATCCCCTTGACGTTGATCGCCATCACGCGATCCCATTCTTCCTCGGTAATCTTGTCGAACGCTATCCACCTTCCGAGATCGGCCGCGTTGTTGACCAGCACGTCGATGCGCCCGAAGCGATGCAGCGCCTCTTCGGCCATCGCGCGGGTCTCCGACTCGCGAGTAACGTCGACCTTGATTGCGATCGCCTCGCCGCCCGCCTCCGCGATTTTGGCGACGGTCGTCTCGCCCGGCCGGATGTCGGCCACCACAATTTTTGCGCCATTGCGCGCCAGCGCAAGACTGTATTCTTGCCCGAGTCCGCGCGCCGCCCCGGTTACGATTGCTACTCGACCGTCCAGACTCATACGCTCTCTCCCCGCGCCGCTGCGGCGCTCTAGACGAACACTTCCGAAAACAGCCCCCGCATCGCCGCCCATGAGCGCCGATCAGCCGCTGGCTGATAGCCAAATCCCGGCATCGGAATCTGATCGGCTGCAGGGTTTGTGAAGGCGTGTTTCGCGCCGCTGTATGTGATCACCTGCCAATCGACACCCGCCTTGGTCATCTCCTGCTCGAAGGCGAGCACTTGCGCTACAGGCACCAGCGGATCTTCAGCTCCAGTGCAAACCAGGATTTTCGGTTTGATCTTGCCGGCCACCGCTGGATTCTGGGTTTCGAGCAGGCCGTGAAACGTGACCGCACCGGCCAGCTGCGCGCCGCTGCGCGCCAGCTCCAGCGTGCAGTAGCCGCCGAAGCAGTAGCCGATCGCGGCCAGGTGCGCTGGATTCACGTTCGGGCGCGAGACCAGCGCGTCATAACCGGCACGGAGCCGGCCGTTAAACTTTGCCGCGTCGCTCTTTACCTCGTTCATCCACGCGATCGCCTCGGGCCCGGAGCCTGCGACCTTGCCGTCGCCGTACATATCTACTGCCAGCGCGACGTAACCCAGCTCGGCCAGCATCCCAGCGCGTCGTTTGACATGATCGTCGCAGCCGGGCGCCTCGTGAAAGATCAACACGCCGGGCCGGCGCTGCGCACCCTCCGGCGCTGCTAAATAACCGCGCAAGGTCGTGCCCTGATGTTTGTAATCCAGGGTTTGCGTCTGCATTGGAACCTCCGATGCCGGGTTCGCCGCGAGCCGAAAATGCCGGCGTGCCGGGCTGCAAAGCTTTTTATTTCGAGCGCAATGACATCACGCTCCGAACCTTTCGGCAAGCGATTTGTCGGCTCGCAAGGGTCCGCGATCTTCGTCAGGGTCTACCGATCAATGGCTCCCGGTGCCGCCTTGCTTGACGTAGCCTTCCGGACCGTTCGTCGTTACCGCCAGATACGAAAGCCGTCCGCTTCCGTTGTTTCGGATACCGTGGATAACCGTGCGCGGGATAATAATGCAATCGCCGGCCTTGACTGGCACCTCGGTTCCATCACCGTGCAGCAGCCGCCCCTGTCCTTCGAGGATCATGAAGGTGTGAGCATTGGCGGGATGGACGTGCGGCGCGTTTTCCTGGCCGGCCTCGAGATTCCACACGACCAGGGTCTGGTCGGTGTCCTCGTACATCACGACCACGTTCGCCTCTTCGTTGGAGAAACGGCGAAAGGGCGCGAGGTTATGCACTCCGCTGCCAACCGTCTGCGGAGTCATCTTTTTGGTTAAATCTGCGGGCATCTTGGTCTCCTCCCAAATCGGTCGATTGCCGTTAGCGATTTGTCGCGCTCGCGATGATTGTCGCGCAGCCGTCTACTATTGCATAGTGGAAAATCCGTCCAGCGGGCAACGGCGCTCGATTTAGGAACACTGGATGGTTATCGTAATCCATGAAATTCGGTATCCAAACGAAAGTTACGCTCTCTTCGATGGCGGTTACCGAGCTGGCGCCCGCAATCGAGGAACGCGGTCTTGAATCGCTATTCCTGGCCGAATATACGCACATTCCGAAGCGCCATAAGTCGCCGTTTGGGGGTCCGTTGCCCGAGCCCTTCTTCAACAGCTTCGACCCGCTGATCACGCTCGCCGCCGCGGCACAGGTGACGCGGCAAATCATACTCGGGACCTCCGTGATGGTTGTAGTGCAACGCGATCCGATCGTGCTGGCGAAGGAGGTGGCGACGCTCGATCAGTTGTCGGGCGGGCGCTTCGTGCTGGGTGTCGGCGCCGGCGGAATCGCCGAGGCTAATCTCAATCACGGCGTAACGCCGGGGCAGCGCTGGCAGGTGCTGCGCGAGAAGGTGCTGGCCCTCAAAGAGATCTGGAGCTCCGCCGAACCGGAATTTCACGGCGAATTGATCAATTTCGACCCAATCTATTCCAATCCGAAGCCCAAACGTCCCGGCGGTCCACCGATTCTGCTCGGCGGCCATGTACCTCGGACTA
Source organism: Binataceae bacterium (SeqCode) (assembly GCA_035504735.1). Classification (GTDB taxonomy): domain Bacteria; phylum Desulfobacterota; class Binatia; order Binatales; family Binataceae; genus JAJPIG01. The sequence goes on along the minus strand of DATJRJ010000224.1, from coordinate 7,099 downwards.
TCGAGCGTGCCGCGGAATATTGCGATGGATGGTTCCCCGGCTTCGGTTATGGAAGTTTCGACCTGCGGGCAGGAATCGACGCGTTTCGGCGCGCGGCCGAACGCGCCGGCCGCTCCCCCGATTCGTTGGCGGTGAACGTCGTGTCGGTACCTATCGATGAAACGAAACTGCGGCCATTACTCGATATGAAGATCGAGCGAATCGTCTTCCAGGTGCCGTCCGAGCCGCGCGAGACCATGCTGCCGATTCTCGATCGATGCGCCGAAGTCACCCGGCGGCTTGGCGCGAGGGGTTGAACTATGACGCCGCTCACTTTCGCATGCGGACTCTACGATCGGATGTTGCCGCTCTATACCGGTGAAGTGCGGCCGACGGGAATCGATCTCAAGTTCCTGGCGATCGAGTCGCCGCGGGAGATTTTCGATCGGATGGCCCGCAAGCTTGAATTCGACGCCTGCGAGATGTCGAGTTCCGAACTAATCAGCCGCACCGGCGCGGGCCAGTGTCCGTTCGTCGCGCTCCCGGTCTTTCCCTCGCGCGTTTTCCGGCACGGCTTCATCTGCATCAATCGTGAGAAGGGCATCAAAACCCCCAAGGATCTGGAAGGCAAACGAGTCGGCGTGCCGCTCTATACGATGACCGCGGCGATCTGGATTCGCGGCCATCTGCAGCACGAGTACGGCGTCGACTTGTCGAAAATCCATTGGGTCCAGGGCGCCACCAATATGCCCGGCGCGCACGGCAGCCCGACCGTGCTGCCGCTGCTGAAGCCGGTTTCGATCGAGAACAACAATAGCGACCAGTCGCTGAGTCAATTGCTGGAAACTGGCGCGATCGATGCGATTGCCGGCGCCGAATTGCCCGCCTCGCTTGGCACGAGCCCGAAGGTTGCGCGCCTGTTCCCGGACTTTCGCGAGGTCGAAAAGGATTTCTACCGGCGTACGCAGATTTTTCCGATCATGCATCTGGTCGTGATCCGGCGTGAACTTTACGAGCAACAGCCGTCGATCGCGGCCAGCCTTTACGATGCGTTCTGCCGATCGAGGGATTCAGCGCTCGCGAGGATGCGCTACCTCGGAGCGTTGCGATACATGCTGCCGTGGCTGCCCGCCGACCTCGACGAGATCGACGCGACCTTCGGCGGCGATCCGTGGCCCTACGGCATCGAACCCAACCGGCCGACGCTCGAAGCGCTCGTCACTTACATGGTCGAGCAGTCGCTTATCTCGCGGCCGATTCCGATCGAGGAGTTGTTCGTCCCGCTCCCGGTGAGTGCTGATGGCCACGCCTGACTCGCTGCGTCCTCCCTTTCGCGCCGATGTCGTGGGGAGCTTTCTGCGGCCGGAAGCCCTAAAGCAGGCACGCGAAGCGTTGCTTGGTACGCAGAGCGCAGATCAAAACCTCGGGCCGCATGACAACCCCGAGCTCCGAGCGATCGAGGACGGCTGTATTCGCGAAGTGATCGCAATGCAGGAGCGGGCGGGCCTCAAGTCGGTGACCGACGGAGAATTCCGCCGCCGTAGTTGGTGGCTGGAGCTGATACTCGGCTGGGAAGGCTTCGCCGCCAATCGTACCGCGAACTCGGAAGTGACATGGCGCAACCAGGCCGGCGCCCAGCAGGGATTCTCGCGTCTCTGGCTCACCGGGCGCATCGGATGGCGTCCGAGCGCGGTGGTACGAGCGTTCGAATTCGTGCAAGCAAACAGCCGGGCGATACCCAAGGTCACGATGCCGAGCCCCAACCAGGTCCATTTCTTTCTCCGCGGCGACGACGGTATCCGAAACTCCTCGGTGTACACGGATGTCGATGCGTTCTGGTCGGACCTCATCGCGGCGTATCGCCGGGAGATTTCAGCGCTGATCGCGGCCGGGGCGCGCTATATCCAACTTGACGACACCAGCATCGTATTCCTATGCGATCCCGCCCAGCGCAAAGTGATGGCGGGATGGGGCAGGACGCCGGAAGCCTTGTTGAGCGAATACGCGGAGCGAATCAACCAGGTGATCGCCGGGTTTCCCGCCGACGTCACCTTCACGTTGCATCAATGCCGTGGCAATCGTGAGGGCAATTGGGTTGCGGAGGGCGGTTACGATGCGGTGGCCGAGGTCCTGTTCAACCAGATCAAGGTGCAGGGATTTTTTCTCGAATACGATTCGCCGCGCGCCGGATCGTTCGCGCCGTTGCGGTTTCTGCCCAAGGGCAAGACCGCCGTGCTCGGGCTCGTATCAACCAAGGTTCCTGCGCTCGAGAGCAGCGACGATCTCAAGCGCCGAATCGACGAAGCGGCGCGGGTGGCGCCGTTGGAGCAACTGGCCTTGAGCCCGCAGTGCGGGTTCGCGAGCTCGATTAAGGGCAACCCGCTTACCGAGCAGGACCAGATGGCGAAGCTGATGCGGGTGGTCGAAGTTGCGCGCGCAGTCTGGAGCGACGCCTAGCCTTTTCGCGCTTGCGGTTCCGCCAACTCGGCTGGTCTCGCGGCAAGTGCCGCCTCAGAGCAGGGACAGGGTGTTCAGTACCTCTAGTAATCGCAAACCGTGGGTGGGCCTAAAGGCACCCGGTCCATCGCGCTTGACTCCCTGCAAAGATGCCGCGAGGATGCGCCGATGGATGTAGGACTCTTTTCGGAACTTCAATGTCCGCCGGGCAAACCGGTACCCGAAGCCTACCGCGAGATAGTCGAAGAGGCCGAGCTGGCAGACCAGCTCGGATTTCGGTCGCTGTGGCTGGCCGAGCTTCATTTCACACGCGATTTTTCAGTGATGCCGGCACCGCAACTGGTCGCGGCCGCGATCGCGGCCCGCACCCGCAGACTTCGACTCGGCATCGGCGTATACATCCTTCCGACTCATCACCCGCTGCGCCTGGCCGAGGAGGCAGCCACCCTCGACATCCTGAGCAACGGTCGTTTTGACTTCGGAGCCGGCCGGGGTCATCCGTTTACGCGCGTATACGAGGGCTTCGCCGTGCCGTCCGACGAAAGCCGCCAGCGGTTCGACGAATGCCTCGAAATCGTCAAACGCGCGTGGACCGAGCCCAGTGTGACGTACAAGGGCAAGTTCTTTTCGTTTGACGATCTCGAGGTGGTGCCAAAGCCGCTCCAGAAGCCCTATCCGCCGATTTACGTAGGCGCCGTCAGTCCGGGCTCATTTCTAAGCGCGGGAGAACATGGCTATAACGTGATGGTCCCGGCGCAAGTCACGCCGCTGCCGCTGATTAAGGAGCTGCTGGCAAGTTATCGCGATCGCCTGCCTAATCCCTCATCGCCTCCGCGCGCCTCGTTGCTGCTCCCGATGTTCGTCGCGAAAAACCGCAAGGACGCTGAAAGCCTCCCGCGCGAAAGCATCATGTCTTACTACGAGATCAGCGGCAGACTGATGGCCCAACTCGCACAACGCAAGGGCCTGCCCGAGCAGTTCAAGGCTTACGATCAGGTCGGCGGCTTCATGAAGGATCTGACCTATGAGCGGGTGCTAAGTGACTATGCGGTGTTCGGCGAGCCGGCCGAGGTATGTGATCGGCTTTTGCAACTCCGCGAAGAACTCGAGCTCGACGAAATTCTGGCCTGGATCAACATCGGCGGTCTCAGCCATGAACTGGTATCGGCCTCGATGAGGTTGATGGCGGAGCAGGTATTGCCGCACCTTTCGCGCTGACGATCAGCTCCTACTTCCACTTTTACAGGTTGGCGTCGAGGGTCTTGATGATCCGGTAGATGGCTGCGACCGTCGGAATCGCGATCCGCAGCTCGCGCGCCTTCTCCAGAATCGGGCTGAAGATGAAGTCGACTTCGGTTTTGCGCCGCTGCAGCAGGTCGTTATGCATCGAGGTGCGTCCCCGTCCGCGGTCGGCCTTGAACCTCCGCCCCTGCTCCATTGCGGCCTCGACCGCCTGCTCGAACGGCAAATCGTCAAGCTCCTTCAACCGCGAGGCGGGCGCATAGAAGTTCTGCGGCCGATAACCCATCGCGTTGTAGACTGCCAGCAGTTCTTTTGCGAGCTGCACATAAAGCTCAGCGCCTTCGCGAACGGTCAAGCCGTCGCCGATCCGCAAGTCGGGCAGCGCGGCGAGCGCGGCGGCCGAGAACCCCGAGGCGAGCCCGATCTGGAACAGCTTCTCCCATTCAACCTGCACGATGTTGTCGACCGCTTTAGTCGCGAGCCCGATGTGATTGAAGGCCTCGACGATACTCCTGACACGCTCGGTCACTCGCCCATCGAGCTCGCCGAAATAGGCAGTGACCGGCGTGCTCAGAGTGTTGACTACGGTGCCCGGCTCGCCGAGCGTGCCGCCTTCGATCGTCGAGGCGCCAATCACTCTGTCAGCTCCGGCCCATCGAATCAGCTTCTCGTCGTGGTCGATGCCGTTCTGAAGCGAGAAGACGGTGGCAACGCGGCTGCGCAGCGGTGCAGCTTGCGCGAGCGCGCTGTCAGTATCCTTGCCCTTTACGGTAAGTAGGAAATAATCGAAATCGCCGCGAGCCTCCTCGGGTGTCGTAATTGCGGCGAGATTTTGCCTGACGACGACACGGCCGCGGATGCCGCTGATTTCGAGACCCCGCTGCCTTATCACTTCGACATGCGGCGCGCGGCCGATCAGCGTAACATCAATGCCGCTGTGGGCGAGATAGCCTCCAATCAGCGATCCTAAGCCGCCCGCGCCGAGGATGACGATTCTCACGAAATGCGCTCTTTCTCAGTTGTGGCACCGGCCTCAGCACACGCCGATTTCGTGGAGCTTGGCGACTAATGCCTCCGCCTTGTCACGCGGAAAATTCCGCACCGGCGGCAGCATCTGGCCGGCTTTCAGGCCAATGGCTTCATACCAGATCTTCAGGCTGCCGATCGCGCCGGCATAGGTCGCAGTCCGCACGATTTCCCATATGAAGATGTCTTCAAACAGTTGGCGTGCCGGTGTGAGTTCGGCCCATTTCTGATAGGCCTCTTCCCATTTGCCGGCGCGAGCGAGGTCCATGTACGCCCGCATCAGGTGCCGCTTCTTGCCATACAGGATGTAGGAAAGTTCGCCCCAGATGACCTGGCCGCCGTGCCTCAGGTCATCAAGGTAAAAATACTCCGATGGATCGGAGACGATGAAATCCGGACGCAGCGCCCGCCGGAGCTTCAAAGTTTCGGCGCGATTCAGATTGCCCTGCTTGACCCCGATTACGGTGTCGATATTCGACAACCGCTCCATCAACTCGAAGCCGAGTACCTTGCCTGAAACCGGCGTGCGATAGAGGCAGACTGCGAGCCCGGAACGATCGGTCATGTACTTGAAGTAGTCGAAGATCTCGTCATCGGTGCGAAGCTGGACCACCGGGTTGATAACTTCGGCGCCGGAAAATCCGAGCTTCTCGACGAAGGCCATCTTCTCCAGCGCTTGATGGACACTGGGATCGAGGATGATTGTCCAAAGGTCCATGCGCCCGCGGTTGGCTTCTGCAACCAGCTCGTGAAAGCGCATCCAGTCGGACAATTTCACGTTCCAGCATTCGGAGATGAAACCGCCGACTACCAATCCGTTGAGTCCGATCTCGACGTACTTGTCGATATTCTCGCGAATGCCGCTTTCGTCGAAGGCCAGGTCCTTGCCGATCGGAGTCAGCGGGCACATATAGAGATCGCGAATCTGCCGGTTGGCCCACTTCTTCGCATTCTTGCGATCGAAATCCATACTTCACCTCCGATTCGCTTTTAGTCTGACCGCCCTTCGATAGCCGCACGATAGGAGCATTAGAAAATAATGACAAGCAACATTCAGATGACTTTGTCGGCGCGTATCCGCTCGATCTCGGCAGGCGAGTACCCAAGCTCCGCCAGGATTGCCTCGGTATGCTCGCCGAGGGCTGGCGGTGCGATTGCAGGGTAGTCCCGGCTTTCACTGTATGCGACGGGACGCCGAACCATCCGTGTCGCGCCCTCCGTGGGGTGCACCAGGTCCCGAAACAACTCCATGAAGCGCACCTGTGGATCGTCGGAAACCTCATCGAGCGAATAAATCGGCGCGAACGGCACATCATGTCTCTCGAGGCGCGCGGTCCAGTCGGAACGCGGAAGGCGTGCAAAGATCGCTGCCAACTCCTGGCGCAGTTCTTCGTAGTGATCGATACGGGCGACGCGTGAGTTGAAGCGCTCATCGGCTGCGAGTTGCGGCGCCTCGATCGCGGCCAGCAGCGAATCCCAGAATTTCGGCGGCGACGAAAGATGAAGCGCGATCAGCTTGCCATCCGCGCAGCGCATCGCGAACGATTGATTGACGCGCGATTTATGACGAATCCCGGGCGCAACACCGGTCAGGAAATACTCGACGAACCAGGTTTCGATGAACGCCATCGTTGCGTTCAGCATCGTGGTTTCCACACGCGTGCCTCGGCCGGTCTTCTCCCGCATCACCAGGGCGCCAAGAATTCCGTAACAAGCGTACATGCCGGTAACCGCGTCGGAGGCCGCCGTACCCGTCAACTGCGAATTATCCGCATCAACCGACAAACTCAGAAAGCCGCTCAGCGCCTGGCCGACCGTATCGTAGCTCGGACGGTCACGGTAAGGACCACTGGAGCCGAAGCCGTTAATCGAACAATAGATGAGCCGCGGGTTCAGCTTGCTAACGGCTTCGTAACCGAGACCCGCATGCTCCATCCAGCCCGGACGGAAGTTTTCGATCAACACATCGGCGCGATCGATTAGGCGCATCAGGACAGCCTTGCCAGCGGCGTGCGTGATATCGAGGCTCACGCTGCGCTTGTTCCGGTTGTGGGCGCGAAAATGGGGACTGTAGAGACCGCCTTTGAAACTGCGGAACGGGTCGCCCGATCCGGGCCGCTCGATTTTGATAGTCTCCGCACCGAGATCCGCCAGCAGCATCGCGGCGAACGGCGCCGTGATGAAACTGCCGGCCTCGATAACGCGCACGCCTGACAATGGTTGTATACTTTGATTCACCGCGGTCGCTCTCCCATTGGCGCAAAGTGATTAGTCAGTCAGCCGGGCCTTCGCTCCATTAAATAGTTATTTCGTTCGTCAACTTTGAACTGCCAACCCGGAGCTACTACGTAGTTGGTGATCGATGACTCGATGATCCCGGGACCGTCGATGATCG
>DATJRJ010000223.1:0-10448 GCA_035504735.1 Binataceae bacterium (SeqCode) | reverse complement strand
ATCATCGAATCGAAGCCTTTCCAGAAGGCACTCATCATCAGGCGCGCTTCGGATAAAAATTCTTCCTCGCGGCCGCTGCCCGCGACGAAACGTTCGATCAGCCGATGGCCGGATTCGCCGTGTTCCTTGTCGGCCTCGTGATGGACCGACAGAAAGCGCAGATGCTTGGGATCGATCTGGTAATGATTTTCGAGGCCCTCGTATAACATCCGGTACGCTTCCACTTCCATCTCTTCCAGCAAGCCCGCGGCGCCCCCGAACCGGGGCTTGATGCGCCTCAGGCGGATGATCAGCGCGTTTAGGATACGGGCGGCCTCGGAGGACTTGGACTGGATTAGTTCCTGGCGCGGCAGTCCCAGGCCGCCTTCCCATAATTCGAACAGCAATTCGAGATGCGATGCCGACCGGCTGTAGATTCCCAACGCTTCCTCGGCAAAGCTCATGGCCCGATCGCGCGCCGCCTCGGCGTCGATCTCGCGCATCCGTAGAAAGCCTTCCGCGCCGAACATGTCGGCGTCGCGTACCGTCATTTCGTAATGCTGGATCGGGTAGTTCTTGAGCTGTTCGCGGCTGGCTTTGCCGGTGTACACCAGCTGAACATAAGGATGCTTGTCGAGTTTGAATTCCGAAGCGAGCCGTTTGATTTCCGCTCTGAAGGTTGCTGCGTCCATGGCGCACCTCGCTGGTTATCGTAATCCGCGATTGCCACGTTACATCGAGCTGTCATCCGTCGTCGCTGATCGGAACACTGAACGTTCTGCCGGTGAAATGTCAAACGCAGTTCGGCTATGGTTGCGGCTGCGTGGGGTTGATGAAATCGGAATTGACGTTGCAACAGAGCTCGAAGCTGCTGCCGGCCATCGGCTGGGCGACATAGCCTTCGAGACTGCCGTCATCGAGCACCTTCACCGCCTCGTAGCTGGTGATACCCGAATGCCGCGTGACCGAGAAGATATAGAAGTGGCCCGGCTCCAGCGGCTCGGGCGGACCCGATGGCGGTGTCGAGGAGATAAAGCCTTTGGGAAGCTGACCGTACATCACTTTGTGGACCGCAAAATCCTTGTCGAAGCCGAGATGGCCAAGCAGCCCGCGGTCGGCGGCGAACTCCCAGGTCGGCACGCCGCCCTCGAACAACACGATCGAGCTGTTGCGATGGGTATCAGTGTCGTGCGTCTCCAGCAGCCGGGTACCGGAATACTTCACGACCGAGAACGAGACCAGGTAATCGCCAGGGTGGGTATAGGTGATATCCACCGCCGCGCCGGGCGGCGTGGGAGTCGCGCTGGGCTCGGCCGCTTCGGTTGTCGTGGCAGATGGCGAGGCTGCGGGAGCGGTGACCGTGTTGAGCTGCGCGCAACCCGTAACGTTCACTAGCCAGATTATCGCGAGCGCCGCGCCCAGTACTGCAAACGCCCTGCGGCGAGCGCCCGGCGCGATGCGCCTCTGCGGTGCGTTCACTGAATTCACCGCGCTCACCGTGAGAATTCGATCGGCTGCCCGCAGGCGTCGCCGCCCGCATTGTAGTCGTAGACCATCCTGGCGCCGTAGTCAGCGCCCTTCACGATCAACGCGACCATTAACAGCAACATCAACAGGAACCCATAACGACCGCGGTCCGGCATCGGACGCGCGACGAGCGCCCAAACCGCGAGACCGGCACTCAACGCCATTACCGCCAGCATCAGGTTCCGATGCGGGTAGAGCAGATGGTCTTTGACCGAGATGGCAATCATCACGCCGGGTGCGGCCCATAGCCCGCTGGCGACCGCCGCCCCCGCTCCCAGAGTCCCCAGCACCAGCATCCAGAGCGCAACCCAAGCCCAAGTCTCACGCCGTCCGGCGACTGCCAGGCAGTAGACCAGCGTGGCGGTGGGTAACAGCGCAAGCGGGAAATGAACCAGTAGCGGGTGGATATTCTGAAGATGCTCCGCCCCGGGCAGCAAGCCCCTCAACACGGGCTACTTTACCGATTCGACCTGGAAAAAGCTCACGCCATCCTTGGTGTATTCGTGACCGGTCAGGGTGACTTCCTGCTCCATCTTGTCGGTTACGTCGGTCGGCAAACCCTCGTCGTCCTTGGGCGGCAGCAGCACATAACCCTTGTCGGTCTTGTCCTCGACGAATAGCACCGGGATTCCGGCCTTGGCGCATTTGAGTGCGCAGGCGTGATGGCTGGCGCCGTGCGCGCCCATAATGGTGTAGCAGAATCCGTCGCGCAGATGGCCGCTGACGGTGGAGGTCTCGGCCGCCAAGAGCATCGTGCCGCCACCGATCGACAGCGCCAAACCAAGAGTTGCGATTATGAGCTTTTTCACCATCGATCTCCTCTTCCCGGTTATCGATTCCCCGACCGGAACGGACGGGGAGTGCACGCCGGATTTTCGTCCGGGGCCGCCGGCGCGCGGTGATAATAGATAATCTGTTTCAGCGCCGGGCAGAGCGCGCTTCGACCGGCGTTTCGACGTCGCCGAAGACCTCGCGCCAGCGGCCGTTGCGGCGCGGCCGCGAGCGCGCCACGCCGAGGCGGCGAAGCTGATGCGCCAGCGCTTCGCGCAGCTCATGGTTGAGCCGCTCGATTTCGATCTCCTCGTCGGTCTTGCCTGGTTCGGCGGTTGTCGCTCCGGCTACGCGCCGCCGTCCGTAGAGCTGCTGAAAGCGCAGTTCTGCCTTGGCGACGATGCGCTTGTACTTCTGATCGAGGCTGGTTAGCGAGTCGGTGATCGCGACCAACTCGCCGAAGCGACGGCGCAAGAGCCACCACTCGAACAGTGTTACCACCATCACGCCAAACATCAGCAGCGCGACGATTCCGAGCGTTACCGCGATTCCGCGCCAGCGCGGCAGGGCGATACTGTCGTGCCGCAGATCTTCGTTATCGGCGGCGAGTGATTCGATCTTCGCCGCAGCCGATTGACTCTTGAGCGTCGCCGCGGCGGCCTTATCGTTGGCGTCGGCGACCGCAGTTGTGAGCTCGTTAACCTGCGCACTCAGATTGCGGACCTGGGCCGCGAACGGATTCGGTATCCGCAAGGTCTTGCCGACCATCAGCACAGCGTCGGGCCCGAGATGGTTGGCGCGGGCCAAATCGTCGGCATCGAGCCCGAAGCTCTCAGCGATAGAACCGAGTGAATCGCCCGGCCTGACTGAATAGGAAAATTCTGTGCCTCGCGCGGGCGCGGTGCTGCTCGGTGCGGTGCTGACGGGCGGGGTCGCGCGGCGGACCGGCACGTCGCTATCATCGGGCGCCGGCGCCGTTTCGTCGGCTGGCGGTTGGGCCTGATGATATCGGGGCGGGCTGCTCGGCGGCTCGTCGTACTCGGAAATCTGAGCCACGGCGAAACTCGCCCAGGCGATGGTCAGGATCGCAACCAGCAACCGCACCGCCCAACGTCTTAAAGCCGCGCTGAGGATTTTCGTATGCATAGACACCGGCCTTACAGGTTAGTCGAATGGCCGAGCGAAGCAAACAAAAAGCACCTTGGCGCCGGCAGCGTTCTGCTGATGTCAATGCCATCAGGGGGGCGACGTTGATGTGGGAACACTTACGTAAATCTCCATAAGCTACAGAGGGGAAAAATCAGCACGATTAGTGAAGTCTGCGAAACCAGGCCAGAAACTCGCGATTACCAGCCGCGCCGGCGATCGGCGATTCGATCGAACCGGCCACCTCGAGGCCGATTTCCCGCGCAAAGGCAAGGATTCTTTCAAGTGCGGCGAAGCGCGCCGCATCGAGACGGACCACGCCGCCTTTCCCGACCATCGCGCGTCCGGCCTCGAACTGCGGTTTGACCAGCGCGACGATATCCGCAGGGCTGGCCGAGATCGCGATCACGACCGGCATTACCAGCCGCAGCGAGATGAAGCTCACGTCGATAACAATCAAGTCGGGGCGATAAGGCAGGTCCTCGGCGCGGACCAGACGGACATTCGTCCGATCGAGTACGGTCACACGCGGATCGGCACGCAGGTTCGATGCGAGTTGACCATAGCCGACATCGAGCGCAGTTAACCGTGCCACTCCGCGCCGCAGCAGGACGTCGGTAAAGCCGCCGTTCGAGGCTCCCACGTCGAGGGCAGCGCGCCCGCTAACGTCGATTCCGAAGGTATCGAGCGCTGCGATCAGCTTGTATGCCCCGCGACTCGCGTATTCACGCGGCCCCGGCAGGACCGTGATCTCGCTGACCGGCGTAACGCGCAGGTCGGGCTTGGAGGCGGGCTGCGAGTCGACCCGCACTCGTCCCGCCATTATGAGGCGTTGGGCTCCCTCGCGGCTGTCAGCCAGACCGCGGCGCGTCATCTCGGTATCGAGTCTCGCCCGGGTCGCCATCGAGCAGCAAGTGGTCTGCGGAACTGGATGCGCCTTCGGTCTGCGCAAACGCCTATCGATCAAAACGGCGTATCGTCATCCTTATCGAGATCGTCTCGATCGAGATTCTCTTGCGAGGCCTCTGCGGCGGATTCCGACGGTCGCGCGATTCCCGGCTCGCCTCCGCCCGACTCAAATGGCACGGCTTTCAGTTCACCCTGCGCCGTTTTGATCAATACCTCGACCTTGCGCTCGATCTCATCGAGCTTGCCATTTAGTGAGCGCACCAATGCCACGCCACGCTCGAACGCCGCGATCGATTCCTCGAGCGACAATTCCCCGGAATCGATACGGCTAACGATCTGTTCGAGATCGCCGAGTTCTTCTTCAAATTTCTTGCCCTTGGCCGCGCCCGCCATTGTTCAGACCTCACGATAGGTAGTGCGGGCGCGCAGCCGTCCGCGTCTGAGCCGAAGCTCGAGCTCGTCGCCGACCTCGACTGCGGCCGCATCCGTCACCAGCCGCCCGTCCCGCCGGTTAATTACCGCGGCATAGCCGCGCTCCAGGCATCGCAATGGCGATAGTGCGTCGAGCCGTGCCGCCAATTCCACCACCCGGCGGCGATCAGCGCCGAGCATTGCGTGGGTGCCGTCACTCAGCCGGGTTGCGAGCCGCTCCACGTTTGCCGCGGTTCGTTCTGTCCAGGCGCCGCCGGATTTGGCCAGATGGAGTCCCAGGCGCGCGGTCATCCGGCGATATTCGCGCATCAGTGGGATCGGGCCGCGCAGCCGTCCCCGCAACTCTGACACGCGGTTTCGCGCGGCGCCGAGCCGCAGCGCGAGCGCCTGCTCGAGTTCGCCGCCGGCCTCATCCAGCCGCGCGCCGGCCTGCCGGACCAGCGCACGCGGATCCCGTAAGCGCGCCCCCAGATGGCGCAGGTTGCGGTGTTCGGCCGCGAGCCCGGACCGCATCGCGCTGTTGAGGGCACTGCCGATCTCGCCGATCCGGAGTTCAAGCTCGGTCCTGATCGGCACGACCATCTGCGCCGCGGCGGTGGGCGTAGGTGCTCGGCAATCGGCCACGAAGTCGGCGATGGTGTAGTCGATTTCGTGGCCAACCGCCGAGATCACCGGAATTTCCGACTGATAGATCGCGCGCGCGACCCGCTCTTCGTTGAAAGCCCACAGGTCTTCGAGCGAGCCGCCGCCGCGACCCAAGATAATGACCTCGGCGCGCCGATCACGATTGAGGTCCGCGATCGCCGCGGCAATCGCTGACGCCGCTCCCGCGCCCTGCACCGGGGCCGCGCGGATGATCACATGGACCTGCGCGAAGCGCGCCTGGATAACCGTCAGCATGTCGCGCAAGCCCGCGCCGCGCAGCGCCGTCACGATTCCGATGGTGCGCGGCAGGAACGGCAGCGGCCGCTTGCGGGCGATGTCGAACAGTCCTTCCTTCTGCAGGCGGGCCTTCAACTGCTCGAAGGCGAGTTGCAGCGCGCCGAGTCCGCGTGGCTCGATCTCTTCGGCGTAGAACTGTAGCGTGCCACGCGCTTCGAACAGGCTGACGCGTCCGCGCACGACGATCTTCATCCCGTCTTCGACCGCAAACCGCACACGGCGAAACGCGGCGCGGAACATCACGACATTGATAGCGCTGTGCGCGTCCTTGAGCGTGAAGTAGAAGTGTCCCGAGGCGGCGGGCCGGGCATTGGAGGCCTCGCCGACCACCCAGCATTCATCGAGGTTGAGCTCGAGCGTCTCGCGTACGCTGCGGACCAGTTGCGTGACGCTTAGCGCACCGGGGCGCCGTGTCTTGAGCGTGAACTCGAGTTGCCCGTCCATCGATGGGAAATGTAGCAGGGCTGCGCGCCAGCATCGAGATCCTCGAATCGGCAGAATATACAAACAGTCGAGCGGCCGGACCATTTCGTAGCCCGGCCGCTCAGCGGTTCAAGATTTGGGGCGGGTTACCCCAGTGGAAACTTACCGGGCTGCATGCGCCGCGGACGGGTTGCCCTCGTTGCGCGCTAGGTCGGTCTTGTACGAGCTCCAGTGCTGCAGGATGTCAACGGCCTTGTTAAGTTGGACGTCTTTCTGCGGCTTTTTGCTACCGCTCATCTCGCCCAGATCCTCGTCCCCCGGCTCGGTCTCGGCCGGCCCTTGTTCCTCCTGCTGGTCGGTAGGTTTGACCTTCACCGCACCGTTCTGTCCATTCTTGAAATGATGTAGCAGCTCATTTTCGCGGACCTCAGGATTTTCGTCCACTTGCAAGCCCTTGCCGAGCAGCATTGCGAGCGTCGGTTTGGGTGGCTCGACGTTCACATCGGGCGCGATTCCCACCGCCTGGATGGAACGGCCGTTGGGCGTGTAGTAGCGGGCGGTCGTGAGCCGCAGCGCCGACCGGTCATCGAGCGGCAGGATGGTCTGCACGGAGCCCTTGCCGAAGGTCTGCGTACCCTCGACGATCGCACGGCCCTGGTCCTGCAGCGCGCCGGCCACGATTTCGCTGGCGCTCGCACTGCCGCCGTTCACCAGCACGACCATCGGATAGTCATTGAAGTCGGATTTCTTATGGGCGAAGTACTTCTGTTCCTGGCTCTCGCTGCGGCCCTGCGTATAAACGATTAAGCCGCCATCCAGAAACTCGTCGGCGACCCGTACCGCCTGATCGAGCAGACCGCCCGGATCATCACGTAAATCCAGCACCAGTCCTTTGATCCGCCCGCCGTTCTGCTTGGCGAAACCATCGAGCGCCTTCTGCACGGTCTCGGCGGTGCCTTCCTGGAAGGTGCTGATGCGGATGTAAGAGTAGCCGTCCTTGAGAGACTTCGATTTGACCGACGCGATTTTGATGACTTCGCGTGTGAGCGAGACGTTCAAGAGTTCGGGCAGGCCCTCGCGATGGAGCGTCAGGTTGACCTTGCTGCCGCTCGGTCCGCGCATCAGCTTGACCGCATCGGTCAGGGTCATGTCCTTGGTGAACTCGTTGTCGATCTTGATGATCTGATCGCCGGGCTTGATGCCGGCTTTGAAAGCGGGCGTGTCTTCGATCGGAGAAACCACCGTGAGCACGCCATTGCGGATCGTGATCTCGATTCCCAGGCCGCCGAAGCTGCCGCGGGTCTCGACCTGGAGGTCGCGGTAGAGGTCCGGTGTGAGGTAGGCGCTATGCGGATCGAGCGAGGCGAGCATGCCGCTGATCGCGCCGTCGATCAGCTGCTTGGTCGTGACTGGTTCGACGTAGTTTTTCTGCACGATCGCGAGCACGTTGGCGAAGGTCTGGAGCTCCTTGTAGGTGTCGTTGGGCAGGGCTTGGGCGCGGCGCACGGCGACATCTGCGATCACCAGTGTGATCAAAAACAGTGATGCCGCGATTGTGAAAAACCATCGTCTGCGTTTACGTTCGGCCATCGAACCCCGTTCCTTGCGAATTTCCCCACTCGGTCAACAAAGGCTAGCAGACGCCCCTGCGTACAAGCTAGCTGTCGATTTTTTCCTTCTGATCGAGCAGCTCTCTGAGTGCCGCCCGGAAGTCGGCGCTCGACCAGTCAAAGGCTCCCATATGATGGGCGACGATGCGGCCGTCGCGGTCGATTATGAAGGTCTCCGGCACGCCGCCCACGTCGTAGGATTCGCCGACCTTGTTTTGGGGATCGAGCAGCACCTCGAAGTGATAACCGTTCTTTTCGACGTACGGCTCGACCGCGGCGAGCCCCTCAGTATCCTGGCTGACGGCCAGGATAACCAGATCCTTGTTGCCCTTGAACTCGTCGTAGAGCGTCTCGATCGAAGGCATCTCCTCGCGGCACGGACCACACCAGGTCGCCCAGACGTTGAGGAATACAACCTTGCCGCGCAGATCGTCGAGCGTAACCAGCCGCCCATTCAGATCCTTAAGCGCGAACGGCGCCGCCATCTTACCGGCCGGCACGGTGGTAATTCCGCCCGCGCCACCGCGGGTCGCAATGCTCGGCTTCAGCACCTCGAAGAGCATCACCACCACCACGGCACCGATGATGACCGCAATCCCGACTCCCGCCAGCAGTTTCTGCTTTCCTGCCATAAGCCTCAGGCCCCGACCGCCTGCCCTTGTTCCTCGATCACCGCGCGATGGGGCGTGCCCACGCCCGAGACAATCCAGGCTGCCGCGCCAACCACCATCATGACGATCGCGATCAGTTGTGCTTCGCTGAGCTCAAACAACACGCGCGGGTTGATCCTGACGAACTCGACCATGAAACGGGATAGCCCGGCGAGCATTAGGTAGAGGTAGAAGAGCCGTCCATCGATTCTGGTCCGCCGGCGCATCGACCATAAAATAGCAAACACGATCAGGTAGAGAATGGTTTCATAGACCGGCGCGGGATGCACGCGGACGCCGGGCGGTACAGGTACGTCGGCCGGAAAGGGATAGATCAAGGTGTTATGCGGTCCGATAGCCGCGACATTGCGCCCAATCCAGCCAACGATCGCATGTGGATACGCCATCGCCCACGGCACCTTCGAGATCGCGCCCCAGTCGCCATCACCGGAAAGCTGGCACCCGACCCGCCCCAGCGCCTGGCCGACCGCCAGCGCCGGCGCGCACATGTCGGCGGTTACCGCGAAACGGACCTTGAAATGACGCGAGACGAAATAGGCGGCCGTGATCCCGCCGATCAGCCCGCCATACCAGACGAAGCCGGAGCCCGAAAAAATCATCGACTTCGGATCAGCCCAATAGCTCGGCCAGTGATTGAAGATATCGAGCAGGCGCGCGCCGGCGAGCCCGACGATCGCTCCCCAGACGACGAGTGCCGAGGCGAGTTCCGAAGCAATTCCGCGCCGGCGGCATTCAAGCGCAATCACGAAATCGGCCGCCAGAAAGCCCAGCGCCATCATCAGGCCATAGCTGTAGATTGTGATTGGACCGAGCCTTAGAAGAACCGGAATCATCCCACAAACCCAGCTAATAATACGTAGCGACAGGGATTCATGCCACTCGGGTGCCTACGATCCGGCTTGCGAACCGGCCGTCCTCGCTATATTGACGCTTTCGTGCGGGCAGTTGTTCAACGGGTGACCCGGGCCGAAGTGCGGATCGAGGGCCGCACTATCGCGCGAATCGGTCCGGGACTCGCGGTTTTGCTCGGCGTCGCACGTGGCGATAGCGAGGCCGATGCGGCCCTGCTCGTCGATCGGATCGTCGGACTGCGCATCTTTGCGGACCGCGACGGCAAGATGAACCTCGCGTTGGGCGACGCCGGCGGCGCGATGCTGGTGGTGTCGCAGTTCACGCTGCTCGCCGACACTTCGCGCGGACGGCGCCCGTCGTTCATCGAGGCCGCGGCGCCGGACGAGGCGCGCCGGCTGTACGCTTATTTTCTATCGCTCGTGCGCAGCGCGGGTGTTAAGGTTGAGGAGGGCGAGTTCGGCGCCACGATGGAGGTCGAGCTCGTTAACCACGGTCCGGTGACGATCATTCTCGACAGCAAGGCGCGTTGACTATGGCACGGGCGGGCTTCTACCCCGTCGAATCGGGCCGGATTTCTTTTCGGCGCGACGGCAACTGGTACAGCGATGAGGAGCGGATCGACAATCCGCGCATCGCGATGCTGTTCAGCCGCAGCCTTCACCAGGGCCACGACGGCGGCTGGTATCTGCAGGTCGCCGAAGAGCGCGCACCAATAACCGTCGAGGATACCCCTTACGTGGTGCGCACCGTCGAGCAGGATGCGGATGGCGGCCTGGCGACGATTCTGAATGACGGCGAGCGCGAGCCGCTCGATCCGGGGTCGCTCGAAGTCGGTGCCGATAATGTCCTTTACTGTCGCGTCAAGGGCGGCGACTTGCGTGCGCGGTTCCTGCGCCCTGCCTATTATCACCTGAGCCGTTATTTCGAGGCCGACGGCGATCGCTTTTTTATCCGGGTGCGGGATCGCCGTTACCCATTGCGAACCACTTCAGCGGACCATTCGCAAATTTGAACGAAACTCCTGAAGCGAACGGCACACCGATTTTGAACATCGTGCTGGTGCGCCCCGAAATTCCGCAGAACAGCGGCTCGATCGCGCGGCTGGCGGCGGCCACCCGCACGCGGCTGCACCTGGTCGGACCGCTCGGCTACTCGCTCGAGGATCGCTATCTGAAACGCGCCGGAC
>DATJRJ010000222.1:0-5140 GCA_035504735.1 Binataceae bacterium (SeqCode) | reverse complement strand
GGCGGAAGCGATCGCGGCGTGGAACGCTGGCGATCGCAAAAAAGCGCTGGAGTGCGTATCGGACAAAATGGTCGAGTCAATCCTGGTGTTCGGAAGCGCCGATCAATGCCGCAAGCGGCTTGAGGCGTACGACGCCGCCGGCGTGAAGACCGTGACATTGTGGCTGAGCTCGTTCGCCCGCGATCCCGAGAAGAAACGCGCGAGCGTCCTGCACGCGATGGAAGCACTGGCGCCCAGATGATCGCGCTTTAGCTGAAGGTGCGTCGCGCGAGAAAGAAAACCGCAGCGCCCACCACCGCATAGACCACCACGCCTTCGATCAGATCGAGGCCGGTGGTGGCGACGAACACCGCGAGCACCAGTATCGTCGCGACGATCGCGACTATCTGCTCGATGCGGCGTTCGCGCGCGCGCACCTTGGCCACGTGCTCGGAAATCGCAGCGCCGCAGTTCGGACACCTGCCGCCGCGCTTGATCACCAGGTCCGCGTCGCACTCAGGACATTCGATCTTGGTTCTGAGCGGCACGCGAGAATCCTAGCCCTAAACCGCGCGGATCAGAAACCACAAACGCCGAGCCGGGGTAACCCGAACTCGGCGTTCGACGTAGAGGAGAAAACTATCGCGAGCTTTAGGCGCGCACCTTCGCCAGATTTCTGCGACCTTGGTTCGCGCGCGATTCGGTCTTGCGCTGGACCGGCCTCGCCGTGCGATAGGTTTTCGCTGGCTGCGTCAGCACTACCGCGACCGCGGCCGGCTCGGCCGCCGGTGCCTCGCTTGCACGACGCGCCTGATCCATCACCAGCCTGAGCTTGCGCTCCTTCCACGCGCGCAATCCGCGGCGCAGATATTCAGGGTTGATATCGAGCATCTCGCAAACGTTATCGAATGAAAAAATCCACTTTTTGTCTTCGAGATTGATCCACTCTTCCGCATCTCGAAACAGCCGTTGGCCCTTGTTGGTCGGGGAATCGAGGCACTTCATGAAGCATTCGATAGCGTCTTCCAAAACGCTCAGAATGAGCCGCTTTTCCCCCTCGAGCAGATGCTTGCGGCGCATCGCCTCGAAATATTGCACAGGCAAAAGTGTGTCGGGCTCGAATAACCCCGGCAGCCTTTCGTCCAGTGTTTCTCGTTCTTGCATCTTTCCTTCCTTGTTTTCCGTCACCGGTTCGTTTATCGCCACCACCACCACCCCTCCCTGTTCTACAGACGTCTCAGTGCATAAAGACGCTGACACTTTGGTTAATATTCACTCACTCTTCGTTTTCGTCTTGATAAATTTCGTGCCACGCCATCTGGATCGCTTCCAGCAAGGATTCGTTGGAATCCCCGGGATCGTCGTCGAATTCGTCAAGGTCCGCGACCCATTGGCGAAGATCGGTGAAGCGGACGTCCAGGGGATCCACCCCAGGATGGTTCTCCGCCAACACCTCAGCAATTTCTTCCGAATCCTGCCACTTAAGGCCCATCTGCTAATGCTCCTGTCGCCCGCTTAATCGAAGGCCGCGCGCATCAGGTTCACGACAACTCCTCCACCGACTTTTTCTCGAATGCGTCGCGGATGGCCACGTCCATAATTCTCTGCGCAAAGGCCGTAGTTACCTGGTTCAGTTGATCGACCGTCGCCGCGATAGCTTCGCGATCCTGTCCCGTGCGTTGAGCTTCGAGCATCGCCGCCAGTTCTTCGATTCGCGCGCGCTCGGCGCGATCAAGCAGATGACCATACTCGCGCAACTGCTTCGACAATGCGCCCAGTATCTGTTCGGCGTCGTTGCGCGTCTGGATCAATAGGCGCTGCGTCAAATCCTCTTCACCAAGGTCGAGCGCTTCTTCCAGCATCCGCTCGATCTCTTCGTCGGTCAGGCCGTAGCTCGGCTTGACGTCCACCGAATGCTCGCGCCCGGTGCGCTCGTCGCGCGCGGTGACGTTCAGGATGCCGTTGGCATCGATCAGAAAAGTCACCTCGATACGCGGGAGGCCGGCCGGCTGCGCCTGAATCGGACCCAGCTTGAAGCGCGCCAGGCTGCGGCAGTCTTGCGCCAGCTCACGCTCGCCCTGCAGCACGTGAATATCGACGTGCGTCTGATTGTCCACCGCGGTCGTGAACATCTCCTTGACGCTGGTCGGGATCGTGGTGTTGCGATGGATTAACCGTTCCATCACGCTGCCCATGGTCTCGATTCCCAGCGACAGCGGCACCACGTCGAGCAGCAGCATGTCGCGGCGCGCGCCGGTCAGAATCCCCGCCTGAACCGCCGCTCCGAGCGCCACCACTTGATCGGGATCGATCGAGCAGAGCGCGCTTCGGCCAAAGAAGCTCTCTACGCGCCGGCGCACCAGCGGGGTTCGCGTGGAACCGCCCACCAGCACCACCGCGTCGATATCGGAAGCCGCGAGGCTCGCGTCCTTTAGCGCGAGCGAACATTTTTCCAGCGTGCGATCCACCAAGCCGTCAACCATCCGTTCGAATTCGGCACGAGTCAAATTCTTGCGCACCGTCCGTCCTGGTAGCTCCAGAACGATCTCCGTGCTCTCGGTGCTGCTGAGGCGCTTCTTGGCTGCCTCCGCCTCGCCGCGAGCGCTGTTCCAAGCCAAGCGCTCGACCTTCAGAGATTCGGGCAGGTCGCTGAGAATAAAATCGACCAGCGCCCGATCCATGTCGTCGCCACCGAGATGAGTGTCGCCGTTGGTCGCGAGCACCTCGAAAATCCCTTCCTTGATGCTCAGGATCGAAATATCGAACGTGCCGCCGCCCAAGTCGTACACAGCAACCCGCCCCGAGGCCATGCTGTGCAAGCCATATGCCAGAGAAGCCGCAGTGGGCTCGTTAACCAGGCGAACGACCTCAAGGCCGGCTAGTCTCCCAGCGTCTTTTGTGGCCTGGCGTTGCCCGTCATTGAAGTAGGCGGGCACCGTGATCACAACCTTTTCGACCTTCTGCGAGGTGGCGGTCTGTGCCCAATTCTTGAGCTTCCGCAGAATTTCTGCCGAAATTTGCGGCGGCGTATAAGAGCGTTTTCCAACCTGGAATCGCACCAAAGCTCCGCTGAGATCGGCAAACGCGTAGCGATGGCGCTCCTCCGGCGCGATTTCATCACCACCCAAGCCCATATAACGCTTGACCGACCGTATCACCGCGCCGTATTCGTCCCCCGCCAGGCCCATCGCGCATATCTGACCATTGCGCTCGACGTTAAAGCGCGGCTCAAGCTCGATTGCCTCTGACCCGACTTCGACGGATCCATCGGGCGCCAGCGCCACAACAGACGGCAGCAACGGATTGCCGGTTGCGGGGTCGGCAATCACGCGCGGACCGTCTCCATCCATGACAGCTATCAGGCTGTTGGTGGTCCCCAGATCGATTCCAAAAATAGTGCTCATGCAATCGTTGCCTACACCAAATGGGCGCCCGTCAGAACGATTTGGTCGACTGCGAGGACGTACCTTGCGCCGATTCCAACGGTTCCAAATCCCGCTCAACGTCGCGGATCAAAGTGCGCAGATAAGCGATTTTTGAAAGTATCGCTTTAAGGTCCGCCTTCAGCTCGCCGCTATCCGATGCGCCTGCGTCCCATGTGGCGAAATTCTTCTGCAGCTCCTCCTCGGCTTCGCTGGCCAGTTCCTGCAATGTCTGACGGCGTTCCCGCACGGCGGTTACAAGCTCGCGCGACAACTTTCCACTGTCACCGCCAGAGTCACGCAATTGTGCGAGTTCTTCCTGCACCTCGAACACCAGTTCCGCCAAGTCGAGTGGCACTCCCTTGTTGTCGTCGGAGAGCTTGTCGCCGCTAAGTTCCAGCCAGTAGCGGCCACGACTAATCGGATCGCGCAAGGTTCGATAGCTGCGCGTCAGCAATGCGGTGCTCTTCAAGCTGGCGTCGCGGACGGCGTCGCTGGCGGATGCGAAACGATCGGGATGCAAGAGGCGGCCGCGAGCGTGATAGGCGCCTTCGAGCTGGCGCAGATCCAGACTCAGGCGGCGCGGAAATCCCAGCGCCGCGAAATAGTCGACTTCAACCGCTAGTGGAGCGCCACAATCGCGGCATAACAGCTGCGGTTCCTGTTGCCGCGCGCAGGTAGGACATCGGATCATTGATGTAATGGAGTTGCTGATACCCCGCCCCGCTCATACCGTGAAAGATTCCCCGCATCCGCACGAGTGCTTGACGTTGGGATTGTGGAGCCGAAATCCCGCGGACATCAGCTCCTCGGCGTAATCCAGTTCAGTTCCGTTTAAATACAAAAAGCTCTTTTTGTCTACCAAAAGCCGTGCGCCGTCGCGCTCAAATATCTTGTCGCGTTCCTTGGCCTCGTCGATCTCCATCCGGTACTGCAGCCCCGAGCATCCCCCGCCCACGACCTTGACGCGCAATCCCGCGTTCGGCTTATCGGCCACCAATTGCTTGATCTTGGCCACGGCGTTTTCAGACAGCGAAATCATAAGTCGTTGCGCCTGGCGCTTTAGCTCTTGGCCTCGCTCTTCTTCGCGTCTTCGGACGACGATCCCTTGCGCTTCTGCCAGTCGGTGATCGCGGCCTTGATAGCGTCCTCAGCCAGCACGGAGCAGTGGATCTTAACCGGCGGCAGGTTCAGTTCCTTGACGATACTGGTGTTCTTGATCGCCATCGCCTCTTCGAGCCGCTTGCCCTTGACCAATTCCGTGACGTAGCTCGAGCTCGCGATCGCGCTGCCGCATCCGAAGGTCTTGAAGCGCGCGTCCTCGATAATGCCGTCGTCGCTGATCTTGAGCTGCAGCTTCATCACGTCGCCGCACTCCGGCGCGCCGACGATTCCGGTGCCCACGTTGGGCTCGTCCTTGGCGAAGCTGCCGACGTTACGAGGATTGCTATAGTGATCGATAACCTTATTGGAGTAAGCCATATCGTTCTCCGCCTTGCGCCAAATCGCTCAGTCGCGCCGCCATTCCACTGATTTGAGATCGATTCCTTCTTTCGCCATCTCGTAGAGCGGCGACATGTCGCGCAGCCGCTTTACTTCCTTCACCACCCGATCCGCCACATAGTCGACTTCTTCTTCCGTGTTGAACCGCCCCAGGCCAAATCGGATTGAGCTGTGAGCCAGCTCCTCCTCGGTGCCGAGGGCGCGAATCACGTACGACGGCTCGAGCGTGGCCGAAG
>DATJRJ010000221.1:0-25110 GCA_035504735.1 Binataceae bacterium (SeqCode) | reverse complement strand
GCTTAGGCGATATCCACTGCTGCGCGAATGAGGTTAGCGCCAGCAAGATGACCAGTACCGGGATTCCGTGGCAGGAGGTCAGCGGCAGCATCGGCATCCCTGGTATCTTCAAGCAATCCGGGGCTGAAAGGTCCCGAATCCAGCCGACGAAGGGCGCCTGCCTGAGCTCGAACGCATTGAGGAACGCCTCGTACAATCCGTACAGGATCGGGAGCTGTACCGCCATCGGCAGGCATCCGCCGAGCGGGTTGACGTGATTGCGCTTGTACAGGTCGACCATCTCACGGTTGAGGCGCTCCTGGTCGTTCTTGAATTTCTCGCGGATGCGTTCGACCTGGGGCTGCAGCCGCTGCATCCGCATCATCGAACGCTGCCCCTTGATCGACATCGGCAGGGTGGCAAGCCGCACGACGATGGTTAGCAGGATGATAGCAACCCCGTAATTCGGCACAAGGCGGTAGAAGAACTGCAGGGCGCGTAGCAGTGGCAATGCGATCACGCTCAGCAGGCCGAAGTCGATAGCCTTGGTAAGCGCGGGATTTATCGGCTCGATGATGCTGAGCTTCTTGGGCCCCATGTAGACCCCGGTCTCGAGGCGAAGGGCGTGATTGAACAGCACCCGCACGTGCGCCTCGTCCTCGCTATAGGTCATCTCCACCGTGCCCGCGTGTGGCTCAACCGGCAGATAGACCGTGAGGAAATAGCGGTCGCCGAAGCCGGCATAGGTGATCGGACCAGCTATCGAGACATTACCCTTCAGAAGCTGTTTCTGGCTTTCGGTTAGCGGCTTGCCCCCGATATAGGCCTGGAGCTCGGGGATATCGCGATAGCCGGAGCCGCGCACGATCAGCGACCGGTTCATGCTGACGCCTGCCTGAGAGACGTCAGCGATGGCGCCCGCAATCGTGGCATGGAGGTCGAAGACGTAACTGTCGTTATCGAAGGCCAGGGATTTGGTCACTTCCAGTCCATTGCGGGTCTTGGCAGTGAAGGTCACGACCGCGGGATGACCGGCGGTCGCTTCGAGCTTGGCCGGAGCGTCGCTTGCATAGTTGAGTGCGGAATCCGTGAAGATAGCGCCGCCGCGGTTCAAGACCAGCCCGAGCGGCAACTTGCCGCCGGGTTCCTCCGGTACCATCTGGTACCAGGGACTGCCGGGCTCGGCGGATACGCGATAGTCCTTCAGGCGGAAGCTCAACAGCCGCGCGCCATCGGTGGTCAGCAACGCATCGTAGCGGCTGGTATCGACCTCGATAGTGCGCGCGGGCGCCGCTGGAGCTTCGGCGATCAACGAGTTGGCCACCATCTCCGGCGTCTCATGGGTCTCACTGGCCGGCGCGCCGGCTGAGGATTGCACGCCGGGCGAGGCGTTGAGCTGCGCCTGCTGGGCCGGCACCGGCGGATAGAGTCGCTTCAAAACCAGCTCCTGGTAGGCGAAGATCAGGCCCACCGAGAGCAGCACGACGATCAATAAACGGGTATCCAATTCCCCTCCCTCACAACTTCGCGGCGGCGTGGCCCCGACCCGGGATCGGATCCTCACCCCATCCGCCGCCCGGACGGCACCGGCATAGCCGTCGAATCGCAAAATAGCCGCCGCGCGCGATGCCGTGGGTCGCGACCGCCTGCCGCGCATAAGCCGAACAGCTCGGATGGAAGCGGCAGGCGTGACCCAGCAGCGCGGTCAGGATTGGCGAGACCACGGTGGCATAGATATCGAGCATCGCAAGTGCGACGACGGTCGCGAATCGAAAGCTCGCGGCTCTGGCGTCCCGTGATGGCTGGTTTGGCAGCGGCGCGATGACGGCTCTCAAAGTTTTTGACCGATAGCCAATGTAGCGGACCTCAGCTCGTCGAGCATGGTGGCCGAATCGATCGCGCCGGCGCCGCTTCTCGCGATCACGATCATCGCGGTCCCAACCGGCACCGTAGCGCGCAGTATCCGGCGAAAGCACTCGCGCACGCGCCGTTTGATTCGGTTTCTGACCACCGCTCCGCCGACCCGCCGCGAGACCGTGATTCCCAGGCGAGTGCGTCCGGGCTGCTCGTCGCGCATCGCATAGACCACGAAGTGCACGCTTTGAGCTCGGATGCCACGGCGCTGCAGACTGAGGAATTCCGCGCGACGACGAATCCGATCCTCAGCGCTGAAGCTCTCGTCCGCGGGTTGCTGGGCTAGCCGGGCTGTTTGGGCGGAATGGTGATCGTCAGCCGTTTGCGGCCTTTGTTGCGACGCCGTTTGAGCACGGCGCGTCCGCCGGGCGTCGCCATCCGGGCGAGAAATCCGTGCGTCCGTTTTCGTCGGCGATTGTGCGGTTGATAGGTCCTTTTCATCGATGAGGGCCAATTTGGACAAGGTTACCGGCCTACGCAGCCGGCTTGGGTTTTTATG
Organism: Binataceae bacterium (SeqCode); assembly: GCA_035504735.1. Taxonomy (GTDB): domain Bacteria; phylum Desulfobacterota; class Binatia; order Binatales; family Binataceae; genus JAJPIG01. The sequence goes on along the minus strand of DATJRJ010000221.1, from coordinate 22,718 downwards.
GAGATACCGGAATATCAGCAAGCGGTCGCGGCTGTCCAATCGAACCATACCCGGACCGGCGGGGCAAGCGGGGTTTCGATCGAAAATGCGGCCGAGGTGCCATCCCCACCGCATCCGCTCAGCTCGGGATCCGGATTCAAATGAACTAGCGATTTTTCTGCAGCAATAACATCCCGACAACGATGACAGCCATCGGGAAAGTCAGTACCAGGTAGAGGGCGAGCATCAGCAGATGATCGGCGGTGAGCGGGCTGCGGGCGCTGCGCACCAGCATCAGGCACATCAGCATGGCGAGCGGGTAGATAAGAATGCCCGTGAAAATCAGCCTTTTCCCAGCTTTCATCGAGCATCTCGCGACGATCTCGAAAGCACGGAGTGCTCGTCTATGACCATGCGCGGCGCGCCACTTCAGCAACCAGCCGGAGCTTGGTTTCCTGGATGTGTTCGCTGACCGGGTTGCCTTCCATCACCGAGGCAAACCCGCACTGGGTCGAGACCGCCATCAACTCGCGCGGAAAATGGTGCGCCGCCTCGTCGATTCGCGCCAGCACCGCATCGATCGGCTCAACGGTATTGGTCTTGCTCGAAATCAGCCCCAGCACCACCCCCTTGCCGGCCGGAACCTGGCGCAACGGTTCGAAGGAACCCGAACGCGGATCGTCGAACTCGAGCAGGTAGAGATCGTAATTGGATGAGCGCTCGAAGACGTTGCGCGCGATCGATTCGTAACCGCCGCTGGCGAACCAATTGCCCTTGTAGTTGCCGCGGCACAGATGAAGCCCGAAGGTGACGCCGCTCACCCCGGCGACTATCGAATTTATCAAATCCATACCCTCGGTGAGGGCGCGGTCGGCCGAGATACCCTGGGCCTCGAAGGCTGTACGGCGCGTCTCCGGGTCGACCAGGATGCCGATTTCGGGGGCGTCAATCTGGATATAGGTGCATCCGATCGCCGCCAGGTCGCGCACTTCTTCGCGCATGATCGCGGCGGCGTCAGCGAACATCTCGAACGGGTCGCGATAGGCGGACCTCGAGACCTCGGGCGACCAATGCAGAAACATCATCAACGGGCTCGGCAGCGTCGCCTTGAGCGGCAGGTTCGCGCGGGCGCGAGCATAGGCGAACTCCTCGGTGGCGATCGAGCGGCGCCGGCGCAGCTTGCCGATCACCATGGGGCTGTCGAATTCACGGTTACTGGCGCCCTGGCCGACCAGCCGGGAATCGATCTTCTGGCTGCCGGTGAGGCCCTCGATGGTATCGGTGAACGGGCCGAAGAATGCCGAGCGGCGCAATTCACCGTCGGTGATCACCTCGACGCCGGTACCCTCCTGCATCGCGATCGCGGCATCAACGCAGCGGTCCTCGATCCGTTTGAATTCGGCGAGCGCGAGCCGGCCCGCTTCATATTCCTGCCGGGCAGCCTTGAGATGCTTGGGGCGCAGCAGCGAGCCGAGCAGATCGGCGCGATAAACGATTTTCATCGGGATTCTCCGATCGCGAACAGGCTGCGCGATTGACTCGCAATTGCCCGCCAAATTGTCAAGTGGCGCCGCTCTAGACGCCGGGCACGCGGCTGAAATAGCGGCGATACTGGAACCATGCGACCAGCCATAGCAAAAAAATCAGGCTCGCCATCGAGAGACCGATTTTGCCGAAATCCAGCCGATTGATCGCGCGCCATAGCGGAGTATCCAGCTCGAAACCGATGCTTAAGGCTTGCAGCCATTCGATCAACGCGACAAACAGCGCCATCGAAACCGTCAGCCCGGTGACCACGATGTTGAAGAACAGCTTCTTGAGCAAATCGGCGGACGCCCAGTCGTAGATTCGCATCATCAGCGCGCCGTCGAGCGCATCGACCAGCGTCATCCCGGCGGCAAATAGCAGCGGAAAAACCATCACGCCGATGATCGGAAAACGGCCATCTCCGGCAGCCTCAGCAGTCATCGCGAGTAGCGCGACCTCGGTTGCCGTATCGAAGCCCAGCCCGAACAAGAAGCCGACGAAGAACATCTTGCGGCCCGAGTCGATACGCCGATAGAGCGACGCGAACAGCCGGGCGATCACGCCGCGCTGCTCCAGGAGCGTTTCAATCTCCGCGCTGGCGAGGCTTTCGGGGACCGCCCGCTGAGCACGCGATCGAAAGGTGCTGCAGAGCTGAAAGAAAACCACCAGGTTGATGGCCCCGATTCCGGTCAGGAAGGCGGCCGAGACCAGGGTGCCGAGCAAGCTATGCTCGAGCCTATGAATCAGCGCGGCGCCGTGATGCATCGAGCTTTCGAGCGCCAGTCCGAACGCAATCAGGATCACGATGGTCGAATGACCGAGTGCGAAGAACAGCCCGGTCGTCAGCGAGCGGATTCCGTCGCGGCGCAGCTTACGCGTCACATTATCGATCGCGGCGATATGGTCGGCATCGAAACCGTGCCGGAGGCCCAGAAAATAGGCCAATGCGCCAAGGCCGATAATCGACCCATTGGTGGTAAGCGCCAGCCGCGCCAGACATAGCCAGGCGGCGAGGTTGAAGAGCCCCAGCCCGGCGAGCAGCAGGATAAAACCCCGGCGGGATGCGGAAGTAAGCGTTGGTAATCCTGAATCCATAGCGATGCGCACTAAGGCGCTATATCGAAATCCGCACCGGCGCAACCTTTGACGAACGATGAGAGATACCCGTCAAGGGGCTGACGAGATGGATAAGAATCGCATAGCTATGCGATGAATCGCTTGCATTTAGCTAAAAAAGGAGTAGAAAGCTTAGAGTGAGCGAGATAAGGCCTGGGAGGTTAACAGCATGAAAAGAGGAACGATTGCGCTGATCATGCTACTCGGCGCCGCCCCAGCATTCGGGCTTGGCGTGGCGCGATCAAACGCGCAGACGGCGGACGGCGGATACGGCGCAACGATCAATGGCGCCGGGGCTTTGGACGCCGGCGGACAGGCGATGGAAAACTACCAGAACCAGGCCAATTTTGGTCCTTCTCAGGATTATCAGCAGGGGCCGGATTTCAGGACCAATCTCGACGTCAACGCCTCGAGCCCGGCTTCGACCGATTACGCCACCTCAGACTTTGGCAACGCCACCGATTATGCTCCGCCGAGCTATCCCCACGATGATTTCGGTAACGCGACGGATTATGGGGCCAGTAACGATTACAGCAATCCAACCGAGTTACCCGATCCGCTACACTGAACTCTCAATGACAGCCCCGCCGGGTCTGTCGAGGGGCGACCTTGGAAGCGCCGCGCCCCTATCCTTGCGGCGGTTTCGCGGCTAGCCTGATTACGATTTCCGGAATGGCGTTCCGGACGCGTCGATAGGGAGGGTTATCGAGCATGAAAGGCGGAAAAACCGCTTTGGCGGTTGTTGCTTTTGAAACGGCAATGATGCTGGCGCTGGCTGGCTCCTATGCGTGCGCGCAAACCATGGGCGAGTACGGCGCGACGTTGAACTCCTCGGGCGTTGCCGCCGAGCAGGGGGGCGGATCGGGCGAGTTGGCGGGAGCCCCGTCAGATAACGATTCGCCATCCGAAGCGCCGCCCGAAGCCGCTTCACCCATGGACGCCCCGTCCGCGCTCGATAACGGCAATGACCCTCTCTCCGAGGCGCCGAGCTATTTAGGCGACTCGGGCAGCGGCAACAGCGCCGGCGGCATGAACGTGAATCAGGGCGAGCCGACGCAGGATTCCTCGGGCATCCCGTACGCGCCCAGCGTTCAATAAGGGTCTCACGCGCCCGATTACGCGCATAGTGTAACCTGGAAGCCGCAGGGCGGCGGACGGCCTACGAGATTTTCGGCAGCACCCGGGCCGCGAAGCGTTCCAGCGACCGCATGATTTCGCGCTGCGGCATGCCGCCGAAATTCACTTTGAGCGCGACCTCGGTGATCCCCGCTTCGGCCAAATCCGCAAAACGCGCGAGGATCTGCTCTTCGTCGCCGAAGATCGCCCGCTCGGGATAGATGTGATCGTAGTTGCCGGCCAGTTCCTCGAACTTGGCCGCCAGCCCGCCGTAGCCTTTGTATTGCGCGGCGTCCGCCTCGACGCGGTTGGCGTCGGCCGCGGTTCGATGAAAGCGCTCGACGAACGGGCGCGGGTATTCTTTGGCCTGGCGCGGCGATTCGCCCATGTAGAAATGCAGCTCGACCATGATCTGCGCGGTATTCGGGTCATGGCCGGCGGCGGCGCGCGCCCGCCGGTAGATGCCGAAGCGCTCGCGCATCTCTTCGCGCGTGCTGACGATTGGCACGTACATCAGGTTGTAGCCCATCCGGCCCGCCCATAGAAAAGATTCCTCAGTGATAATCGCCGCCAGGAAGATCGGGGGATGCGGCTTCTGGAGCGGCTGCGGAATGACGCTCAGATCGCGCACCTGGAAAAAGCGGCCGTCGAAGGAGAACCGCTCCTCGCTCCACGCCTTGATGATCAGATCGTGCGCCTCGTTGAAGCGCTGCCGGCTCTCTTCCATCGGGACGTTGAACGCATCGTACTCGGCGCGCTCGAAGCCGCGACCCATGCCGAATACCGCACGGCCGCCGGAAATCGAATCGAGCATCGCGATCTGCTCGGCGACCCGTAACGGATGATTGAGCGGGAGCTGCACTACGCCGGTCGCGATGCGTAATCGGCGGGTGCGCGCGGCCGCCGCGGTCGCGAGCTGGATCGCCGACGGGATCGCGCCGCCGTAAGGGAAGAAGTGATGCTCCGCGAACCAGGCCGCGTGGAAGCCCGTCTGTTCGGCAAATTCGACCTCTTCGAGGATGTCCCGATACAGATTGGCGGCGGGACCGTGAACCTCTTTAAGATAGGTGGGCAGATAGAAGAGCGAGACCTTCATTTGCTTTTTCTCCCGCTGACCCCGGTCGATACAATCGTGATCGTGCCGCCAATCTAGCAACTGCGGGCCATGATTCGGAAATAGTTTCCGGCGCAGCCGTGCCCTCAACTCTCCTTGTCCGCAGCGGATTCAGCGTATAATCGCTGCATCATGCAAGAGGTCTCTACCCTGTGGGATTTGCTGGGGGCGGCGCCTGCCGGCCGCACTGCGTTGATCGTTCCTGAGCCGGAGCTGCGCATCACTTATGGATCGCTGCGTGAGCAGGTGAGCGCGGCCGCCGATCTGTTCGCCTCGGCGGGTATCCGGCCCGGCGATCGGGTCGCGATGGCTTTGCCCAACGGCGTTCCGGCCCTGGTCTGCTTCCTGGCGGCGACGATCGCCGGGACCGCGGCGCCGCTCAATTCCGCCTACCGGCGCGAGGAGTTCGATTTCTTTCTCGAAGATACCTCCGCCAAACTGCTGATCGTTCCGCCCGACGGCGCCCAGGAGGCACGCGCGGCCGCGGCGCACAAGAAGATTCCGGTCGCGAGCGTGAATCTCGACGCCTCGGGCAAGCTGGCATTTTCCGATCTGACTCGCCGCGCCGGCGCGGGCGCACCCACTCCGGAGCAGATCGCGCTGGTGCTCCATACCAGCGGTACCACCGGCCGTCCCAAACGGGTCCCGCTGATGCATCGCAACCTCGCGATCTCAGCCGGCAACGTCGCCGAGACCTACGCGCTGACGCCCGACGATGTATCGATGTGCGTGATGCCGCTGTTTCATGTTCACGGGCTGGTCGCCTCGGTGCTCGCGACGCTTCTGAGCGGCGGCACGGTGGTGGTGCCGGACAAGTTCAGCCCGTTCAATTTCTGGCGCAGCGTCCAGGACTACAAAGCGACCTGGTATTCCGCCGTGCCGACTATCCACCAGGTGCTGCTGGCGCGCGCCGAGCGCGGCGGCGAGCGGCCGGCCGGCGCCGAGCATCTGCGCTTCATCCGCTCGTGCAGTTCTGCACTCTCGGCTGACACTATGCGCAGGATGGAACAGGTCTTCGGTGTTCCGATGCTGCAGGCTTATGGCATGACCGAGGCGTCGCATCAGATGGCCTCGAATCCGCTCCCGCCGCGGGAACGCAAGCTGGCGAGCGTCGGCGTCGCGACCGGCGTCGAGATTAGTATCGTCGATGCCGATGGCAATCATCTGAAGCTCGGCGAGGCGGGCGAGGTCGTAATCAAAGGTCCGGCGGTGATGCGCGGGTACGAGAACAATCCCGAAGCCAACGCGCGCTCATTTACCGGCGGATGGTTTCGCACCGGCGACCAGGGAGTGCTCGACGAGTCCGGGTATCTGCGGCTGGTCGGCCGGCTCAAGGAGATGATCAATCGCGGCGGCGAGAAAATTTCACCGCTCGAGATCGACGATCTTCTGCTGACGCATCCGCAGGTCGCCGAGGCGGTCTCGTTCGGCGTCGAGCATCCTTCGTGGGGCGAAGAGGTCGCCGCAGCGGTGGTGCTGCGCGAGTCGGTGCCCGACGGCGAGCTGCTGGCGTTCTGCAAGGCGCACCTGGCCGAATACAAATGCCCCAAGAAGATTTATGTGGTTGAGGCAATTCCGCGCACCGCCACCGGCAAGATTCAGCGGAGCGCCGTGGCCGCCGCGCTGAAGCCCGCAAAAGCCTGAGGCCGCCGGCGTGAAGTTCGTGATCGTCGGCGCCGGCGCGATCGGCGCTTATCTCGGCGCCCGGATGGCGCGCGCGGGCCAGGACGTGACGCTGTTTGCGCGCGGACCCCATCTGCTCGCGATGCAGCAGCGCGGCGTGCGCGTATTAAGCCCAACCGGCGATTTCGAGGCGCATCCGAAAGTCAGTGGCACGCTTGAGGAGATTGGTCCCGCCGCCGTCGTCATCCTGGGCGTCAAGGCGCACGGCCTGACCGCGCTGGCACCCCGCCTCGGCCCGCTGCTCGCGCCCGATACCACCATCGTCAGCACCCAGAACGGATTGCCGTGGTGGTTTTTCCAATGCGACGGCGGCCGCTACGCGGACTTGATGCCCGAGCGGCTCGATCCCGGCCGCGCGATTTCAGGCGCGATCGATTTCCCGCGCGTGGTCGGCTCGATCGTCTACTTCTCGACCGAGATCGCCGAGCCCGGCGTGATCCAGCATAACGAGGGCGACCGGATTTCGCTGGGCGAGCCCGACGGCGCGCGCTCCGAGCGATGCCGCGCGATCGCCGGCGCGCTCAACGCCGCCGGCCTCCATTGCCCGGTGACCACTCATCTACGCGAGGAAATCTGGGTGAAGCTGATCGGTAGCGCCGCGTTCAATCCGATGAGCCTGCTGACCGGCGCGACCATCGGCGAGATGCTGCGCGACCCGGAGATGCGGGTGGTGGTGCGCGCGATCATGACCGAGGCCGAGGAAATCGCCAACGCGCTCGACGTCGAGCTGCCGATCTCGATCGAGCGGCGTATCGCCGGCGCCGAGAAAGTCGGCGAGCACAAGACCTCCATGTTGCAGGATTTCGAGGCCGGCCGGCCGATGGAGCTGGACGCGATCATCGGTGCGGTAGCCGACCTGGGCGAAAGGCTCGGGCTCAGGATTCCGCATCTCCGCACCGTCTACGCCTGCGCCAAACTGATGATAGAGTGCCGCGGGCGCGATCGCCGCGCGCATCTCTGACACGAGAGGGCACGATGGAATTCGGGATAATGTTTGCTACCCATATCGCCAACTGGGATCTGATCCGCTACGCGGAGGAGCTCGGTTACGACCGCGCCTGGGTGCCTGATTCGCACATGATCTGGTCCGACTGTTACGCCACGCTAGCTCTGGCAGCCGTCAACACCAAGCGCATCCGAATCGGCACGGGCATCGCCGGGGCCGGCACCCGGATCGCTCCGGTGACCGCGCACTCGATCGCCTCGATCAACCGGCTCGCCCCCGGCCGCGTCTTCCTCGGCATCGGATCGGGCCACACCTCGATGCGCGTGATGGGCCAGAGTTTCGTCTCGCTTCCGGAGCTGCGCGAATACGTCCATGTGCTGCGCGCGCTGCTGGCGGGCGAGGAGATCGACTACGATTATCGGGGCACCACGCGGCCGATAAGGTTTCTGCATCGCGATCGCCATTTCATCGATCTCGACCATCCCATCCCGATCTATCTCGCCGCCAACGGCCCCAAGGCGATCGAGCTGGCCGGCGAAATCTGCGACGGCTGGATCGCCTCGACGGCTAGTGCCGGCGACGCGCGCGGCTTTTTCGAGCACCTGCGGATCGGCAAAGGCAAGCGCGCGCGCACTCTCGGCACGGATTTCCATACCAGCTTCGTCACCGCCGGATGCGTGCTGCGGCCGGGCGAGAAGCTGAGCAGCGAGCGCGTGATCGATGAGACCGGCTCGCAGGTCGCCTGCAATCTGCATCTCAACTATGAGATGTGGATGTTCGGCGGCAAGAAGGACGCGTTGATACCGGCCTGCTTCGCGAATATTTGGGAAGATTACTTAAAGCGCGTCGAACGTTTTCCGAAAGATTCCTGGTATCAGTATCTCTACGACGGCCATTGCACTTTCCTGCAGCCCGAGGAGCGCCGCTTTATCACGCCCGCCGCGATCGCCGAGTACACGCTCACCGGCGAGCCCGACGAGCTGATCGCGCGGCTGCGCGAGATGGAGGCGCTGGGCTTCGACGAGATCACGCTGCTGCCGCCGGACGACTATGGCCGCAAGGTCTATCGCGATTTCGCCGAGCAGGTGATGCCGGCGTTGCGTTGAGCGGGAACTAACGCTTCAGTTCGAGCATCCGCATCGCGAGCCGCCCGAGATCGCTCTCCGGATCGCCCAGCGACGAACCGACCTCGAAGTGATTTAGCCCGCGGCACAGCACGAAATCGTAGAGCCGCCCGGCATCCTTGAGCATCGCAGCGAAATCCCGCGCCTGGCGCTTGAATTCGTCGGTCTCCTTGTCGCCGTATGCGATCGCGATCGGACACGAGAGGCGATCGAGATGACGCGCGGGGCTGAGCTCCGCCTCCTCTTCCTTCGAGATCGTCACGTAGCTGCTGCGCGCGCTGAGCATCACCGGCTCCAGGTCGTACATCCCGCTCACGCACAGGCCGGCCTTGATGATAGTGCGCGGCAGATCGTGCAGCTTCGGCCAGTCGGTCACCAGCACATTGGCGGCCAGGTGGCCGCCCGAGGAGCATCCTGCGACGTAGAGCCGCTCGGGATCGCCGCCGAAGGAACGCGCATTGCGATAGACCCAGGCCACGCCGCGCCGCACCTGCGCGACCATCTCGGGCAGCCGCACCTTCGGAATGTTCGCGAAATTGAGCACCACGTAATGCGCGCCCGCTTCGACAAACGCCGGCGCAGCGTAACTGGATTCGTCTTTCGAGAGATTGCGCCACGCGCCGCCGTGGATGAACAACAGGATCGGAGCGTTGGCGCGTGCGGCCGGAAAGATGTCGAGGGTCTCGTCTTCGCTCGGCCCGTATGAAACGTTGGCCTGATGTTTCAGTTTGGCACGGGCCGCCGCGCTGCCTGTGCTCCAATAATTGATCACTTCGTCGGCGTTGGATGCCCAGGCGCGCTGATCGTAGTTGCGATCAAGCTCGGCCTGGTCGTAATTCAGATAAACCTTCGGTGCATTGCTGCTCATGGCCGCTCCTCGAATTTGCTTTGTAGCCAACCGCGGTGCGATCCTGCAACCGCGATGCGGCGCTGATCATTGGCCGAAGCCGAGCTCCTTCAAACGCTCGCGCGCCTCGACGGCGCGATCGGCATGCACCATCAGGCGCGCCGGCACCGCCGCAGTGGTGCCGAGCATCCGGGAAGACTCATCGTCGAAGAGGAAGGCCTCGATTCCGGCCTCGACCAGAAAATCGCGCGCCATACTAACCTGCATCGTGTCGATACTGGCAAAGACCTCTTCGAGCTCCTCGGGGTTGAAAGCATCATCGGACATGTCTTCTATCCTTCATCGATGCGCCGGCAGATTCCAGGACGGCCGGCGAACCGCCGCGCAACCGGCCGTAGATCGCGACGACGATCGCGATTGCGATCAGCGCTACGACTAAATTGTCGAAGCGCCGGAAATATGGCCCGATCGATTCCCAATGTTGTCCGAGCTTCATCCCGAACCAGGCCAGCACCAGGCACCAGATATATGAGCCCGCCAGCGTGTAGATTGAAAACGGCAGCAACCGCATCCGCGCCACCCCGGCCGGAAAGGCGATGAAGGTTCGCACCATCGGCAGCAGCCGTCCGATAAAGATCGCACCCGGCCCGAAGCGATCGAAAAATCGATCGGCGATTTCCAGTTCGTGATGCGTAATAAGAATGAAGCGACCCCAGCGCTCGAGCGCCCAACGCCCACCGCTCGCGCCGACGGCATAAGCGACGTACGAGCCGAGCAGGCATCCGAACGCCCCGGCCAAAGCCACCAGTTGCAGATGGAAGCGTCCGCTGGCCACCAGATATCCCGAAAATGGCATGATCACTTCGGATGGCACCGGGATGCAGGCACTCTCGACTGCCATTAGCAGGATGACGCCGGCATAGCCCATCGTCGAGATGACGCCGATCGCGAACGCGGAGAGCGCAGCCAACAGCTTGTACATCGATCGTTTTCAGTCCCCCGGATATCGACTCAGGCTGTCACGGACGCCCCTCCGATGCGAGTGCCGGAGCCGCCATCGACGGGTGATGATCGTGCTTTCGTTATTCAAAATAATGCCGGGATTTTTCGCAGAGTATGCCTCAAAAGAAGGCCGCCGAGAGTCGCCGATCCGTTTGCATTTCACTACCACTCGCGCAATCGGGCCGGTATAACAGTTGCATGTCCTCCCCACGAGCATTCACGATGACATCGTCGGCTCTCAAGTTCTACTTCATGCACTTCATGCCGTATCCGTATCTGCCCGGCGACTACGGCGATCGGCACCAGTATCCTTCCTCCTGGGTTGATCTTCCGAATCGGCTTTACGATCCCGCCAAAGGACAGGCGCTCTACCGGCGCTACCTCGATGAGATGGTGCTGGCGGATCAACTCGGCTACGACGGACTGGTGATCAACGAGCATCACAATACCGCCTACAGCATGATGGCGGCCTGCAATCTAATCGGCGCGGCGCTGATCGAACGTACCCGGCGATCAAAAATCTGCTTGTGGGGCGTGCCGATCAACCTCGAGTATCCAAACCGGCTCGCCGAAGAGTATGCGATCCTCGATGTGATGTCGGGCGGCCGGGTCGAGATTGCGTTCCCGCTCGGCACCGGCATGGAGTACTGGGCCGACGCGACCAACCCGGCGACCGCGCGCGAGCGGATGCGCGAGGCGCTCGAGATCATCCTGCAGGCCTGGCAGAACGATGGACCGACCTCCTATTACGGCAAGTATTATACTTATCGCTACTTGAATCCGTGGCCGCGTCCGCTCCAGAAGCCACGTCCCCGATGCTACCTGGTCGGTTCGGGGAGCCCGGAGATTGTCGATCTCGCCGCCGAACTGGGTTTCGGCTACAGCGTCGTCTTCGTTCCGATTTCGCAGCAGCTCCGCACCTTCGAGCGCTATCGCGAGCAATCGGCCGCCTGCGGCCACGAGGTGGGGCCCGATGACACGCCGATCGGCGTGATGGCCTATGTCGCCGAAAGCGACGAGATCGCGCGGCGCGAGTTCGAACCGCACGTGCGATCGTTCTTCGATACTTTTCTGCGCACGCGCGCGCATTACCTCTCGCCGCCCGGCTATCTCAGCTTCGAGGAGTTCCGGCGTCGCGCCGGCAGCGCCATGGACCTGGCGAAACTGCATGGCGGCGGAAGTTTCGATTGGGACGCCTTCACCAGCCACTCGCGGGTGATCGCCGGCACGCCCGAGCGGGTTGCCGATGCGATCGGCAGGTGGGCCGAACAAGCCGGCAGCAGCACGCTTACCTGTCATCTTCATCTCGGCGATATGCCGCATTGGAAAGTGATAAAGAATCTCACGCTTTTCGCCGAAGGGGTGATTCCGCGTTTGCGCGGCGTGCGGATCGGTGGCGCGGCGCAGCCGGCAGCGGGAGCGTCTCACGCGCAAATCCCGTTGCAAGGCGCGAAGTGAATCGGCGCCCATCATCCGGCCGGATGCTCCTGCCGGGTTGACTGATAGTTAAACTCGCCGGCGCGAAGTCAGCCGCCGGCGGAAAGTCCGGAGGGCCACATGATTTCAGTTCGTAATCTGATCATAGCGGTCGCGGTATTGGCAACGGTTCTGTCAGGATCGGCGAGGGCCCAGGAGCCGGAAGCGATGCCGCAGCCGATTCCCGCCGGAACGGTTATAACCCTGGCCAATTGGCAGCAGTACAAGAACTACATGACCGACGGGATGCGGGCGCTGTTCGACGGTACCTATACGATGAAGTTTCCGCCCGACTTCCAGATTGTGGTGGACCAGACGCATAACTATCAGCCGCCGCCCAGCTTCATCGAGGACACCGAAAAGTACAGCCGGCAGGTGCAAATCGTAAATCTGCCGGGCGGCAAGCATACCATCAGCGGCTATGTCGCTGGTCTGCCGTTTCCCGACCCCAAGCCGCCGATGCAGGGCTGGAAGCTGCTGATGGATACCTGGTACGCGTACGTGCCCTGGATGCTGTGCACGCCGGACGGACGGTTCGTGTTCGAGGATCGGCTCGGCAACATCAGCGGCGACGAATGGTGGCTGGTCAACCGTATCTTCACGCACCGCAGCGACGCCGGTGTGACACCCAGCGATCCCAACGGCCAGGGAATGTACAACACGCAGTTTTTCCAGATTCTCAAGCCCGAGCAGGCCCGCTATACCTCGCTTCTGACCGTCTATTACAACGATCTGACTAAACCCGAGGATACCTTCCTGTTTATTCCGGCGCTGCGCCGCACCTTGCGATTGTCCAGCGCGGCGCGATGCAGCCCGGCGCTGGGTTCGGATTTCGCCATCGACGATACGCGTCATTCCACCTTCAACGGCAATCCGACCCGCTTCGACGCCCAGTACGTCGGCGACCGCGGGGTGCTCGAAATGATCAAGCCCGATCCTTACCTGTCGTCGCTTGATTCCTCCTTTTATATGCCGATCTTCTATCCCAAACCGATGGTCGGCAAATGGGAGGTGCGCAACTCCTTCGTGCTCGATGTCACCCGGATTCCTTCCGAGAGCAAGGGTTATTGCTACGGCAAGAAACGCCTCTACATCGACAAGCAGATGTACGATTCGATCTGGGGCGACATCTACGACGAGAACCTGAAGCTCTGGAAAGTCGACTACGATCCAGGTGGCGTGGTTGAGGTTCCCGGCGAGGGACCGCGCTGGTCCAACAACGGCTGGGGCGTGATGATCGACGTGCAGAACTCGCATCTGACCCATGTCGACTTCGGCCATCACGGCTTCTACATCAATCAGGACTGCGCCAATGCCGACGGCCACGACTTCACCGATATCGGCCGCTATTCGAGCGTGGGCGGTCTGTCGCAGATCATGCAGTAATCCTGTGCTGCAGGGAGCGCCGTCCTCCGGCGCTCCCCGCCACGGCTGCCTCTAGATTTCTCGACGCTGGCCTCGCTGCCGCTCGGGCTCCGCTCGACATGACAGCAGGAGGCCGCCGAGGCGAATAACTGTCCGCGATTTGTCGTCAGCGCGCCGGGACGATTCGGTAAACCGCAAGTTGCGGCTGCTTCGCTATGGTGGTCACGCGAAAATGCGGCGCGTCGGGCAGCTCGGCGGCGACCTCGCGATCCTTCCAACTGATAAGCCATGCGCCGCCGCTGGCGCGAACTGCGGCCTCGATCTGTGCGCGTCCTGCGGCGGGATCGTGGCCCGGGATCGTCACGCGCGGATTCGGCCCATGAAAGTAGTAATCGAACGGCACCGAATAGTAGCCGAAGGGGAAGCCGCCATTGGCGATTTTTCCGGCCGCGCCGTGGGCGATAAATCCGCTCTCGAAGAAGATCGGTTGCGCGGCAGCGTGTGCCGCCGCGATGGTCTGAACCAGTTGCGGCCACGGCTCGTCGCCGGGACGGTCGTAGGGGGTCATCAAGAGGAAAGCGACGGCCAGCCCGCCCGCAGTGAGGTTTCGAAGCTTGATGCTCCAGCACGCGAGTCCGCCCGCGGCCAGGATCGCGAGCACTGCGAAAGAGGGCGCCACGTAGCGCGGGTTGAACATCGGGCGCATCACGATCGAGCCGGCGAGCAACGCGAGAATCGGCAGCAACGACCAAGCCGCGAGCCATCGCAGCGGCTCATCGCGCCGGCTCTCGAAAGGCGGCGCAAAGACCATGAAGATTCCGACCGCGCCCGCCACGCATCCTGACGCGATCCTGGTGAGCAACGCATAATGCGGCGAGCCGATCCAATCGAGCCAGTGCCCCGACACGAGCTGGTGGCTCTGGGTCATCGCGATCGGTAGATACGGGACAAACAGCAGCGCCGTGATACCCATCGCGATCCAGGCCTGCGGGTTGCGCCGACCGCGAACGAAATCGCGCACCAGCATTGCGCCCTCGGCGCCGAGGATCAGCAGGCCGCTCATATGGGTAAACAGCAGCGCGGCGCCGAGCACGCCGCACAGCAAAGTGCGCGCCGCATTGGGCGCCGCACGCAACCGCCAGAGCGCGATCATCTGCGCGAGTCCCACGAAGATCAGCATCGAGTACCCGCGGGCCCGGTATGCAAAGATCATCGCGAGCGGATTGAAGACCCAGATCGCGAGGGCGGCCACGCCGGTCTCCGCATCGAACAGTTCGCACGCCACGGCATAAACCAAGGCCAGGTCGCCGAGCGCGAAGATCAGCGACAGCGCTCGCAGCGCGGTTTCGCTGTAGCCGAAAGGCAGCGCGAAGTAGTGGAGCAAAATGTAATAGAGGATCTGCTTGCCGGGATCGTATAGCACCGGGATGCCCAGAATCGCGCCGATGCCGGGCTTCGAGGCCGCCCACGCGCTGTACGCTTCGCTGGCGCCCAGCGGATCGTGGCCGATGCGCAGAACGTAGGCGGCGGCGCCGGCCAGGATGAACGCAAACAGCGTGATTTGGGTCCTGGTAATCGCGCCGAGATTGTACGTCGACTGCTCCGCCCGCATCTCCTCCCCGCTCCCAGGTTGCTTATACAGGGAGGGCATCTTTCACGCTACGCGCCGATTCCTAGGGGCACAGCGTAAATCAGGCGATCGGCTAAATACCTGCCTCAATCGCCGGCGGGAAATTCGACGGTCGCGGTGCCAATCACAAGCCGCTCGTTATCTTCGTTTTCGATCCACACGTCGATCTCGACGGAACGCGATTCGGGCTCGACATGGGTGATGAAGCCGTGCAGGGCGAGCGGGCGTTCGGGGAAGACCATCGCGCGATAAGTGGTGCCGATTCGCTTCAGGCGGCCGGCGCCCGCGCCCAGCCAATCGGTGACCAGTTTGCTTAGCAGTCCGAGGCTGAAGTTGCCGGGGATGATGATACCCGGCAGGCCCTCGGCGCGCGCCGCTTCATCATCGTGAAAGCGACCGGAGTCCATCCCGCATGCTGCGGCGTACTCGCGAGCGCGAGCCTTGTCGATCACGATCTCGTGCGGGCCGAGCGCCTCGCCGATTTCGACCGCCTCGAAACGTTTGCCGCCCGCGGTGCTCATTCGCCCTGGCCGGGGTTGCGATGGACGAAGCGATGGTCGACGTGGGCGACGGTTTCGCCGTGCTGATTGGTGAGCGTGGAACGCAGGATCACGAAGGTCATCGTGCCGCTGCGTCCGGTCTTCTCGTACATCTCGCGGACGGTCGAGGTCAGCGTGATCTCGTCGCCGGCGTGAATCGGTCCGATAAACTCGACCTCCTTGCCGGCATCGAAGCCGCGGCCGAAGCGCGGGGTGTAGTTGAAGAAAGCGTCGGTATTGCGAAAGGTGACGGCGAACGATGGCGGCGCGATTATCGAGCCGTCGGGTCCGGGCCGCCCATAGCGTCCGCTGTCCTCGCCGAGCGCGCGACAGAAAATAGCGATCGCCTCAGCGCTGACCGTCACCGGCGCGGTCGCCTCGAATTCCTTGCCAACCAACGATTGATCGAATGCCATCGTTACTCGCTTCCGGCGGCTGCGGGAGTGGCCCGGCGTGGCGTGGGGCGATGCGGCCGGAAATCGATTGGCTGATAGCGGCCGGTCTTGAGCTCGCGCACCAGCTCGTCGATCGAGTATACCTCGGCCTCGAAACGCGTCGCGCACAACCCAATCAAGCTCACCATATGGCTGTCCGATCCGCCAACCGCCCGGTAGCCGTGGCGACGCACCAACTCGGCGCTGCGCTCGTTTTCGCCCTTGCGCGATCCGCCGTTGAGCATTTCGACCGCCACTATATTCTCGAGCGGCGATTTGGTCTCGTAATGCTCGCACAGTCCGACGTTGGGACGACCCGGATGGCACGGTACGACCACGCCGCCGAGCCGCGCGACCTCGTCGATTAGCTCCTGCGCAAGCAGATGCACGTCGCCGAAATCGAAGCGCGCCAGAATTTCGTCGTTGACGCCGAAGACCAGCATGTGGCCGTAATCGGTCTCGACTTCCGAGGCGCGCAACACCAGCACCCCAAAGCGATCTTCGAGCGCGCGGTAGTCGGCATCGCGGTTGAACTGGCGATGCTCGGTCAGCACGATACCGTCGATCGGGCGCTCGGCGCGGCGCAGTCTAATCCAGTTGAGATATGCCTCGACCGGCGCGCGCGAGTCGTCGGAAGCCTCGCTATGGCTGTGCAGGTCGAGAATCGTGGCCATCCGAAATGTTGCCTCTCACGTTACCGGGCGGAATTTCGCGAGCGTTACTTCGGGTGTGACGTCGTCGAACACCACCGCTACCGGCATCCCTATTCTAATCTCTTCAGGCCGGCAGTCGACAATGTTGGTCAACATCTTGAGCCCTTCATCGAGCTCGACGTACGCCAGCACATAAGGCAGCGCATCGCGAAAGCCCGGCGTCGAGTTCTGATAGGTGATGGTAAAGGTATAGACCTTGCCGGCGCCGTTCGACCGGATCCATTCGGTGCGCTTAGAGAGACATTCGGAACACAACGCGCGCGGATAATAGCGCAACGCGCCGCAATCGCGGCAGCGCTGCAGATAGAGCAAGTGGCGCTTGAGCGCTTCCCACCACGGACGGTTCTCTTCGTCCAGATGCGGCAGCGGTTTAGTGTACGCTTTCGATTCCGCGGCCATCGCAGTTCACCCCGGTTGATTCGACAGGATCAGCGTGGCGCCCGAATGACGCGTGCCGAGATTGCCGCCGGTGCCATGCACCAGCGCAGTGCGGCAATCGCGCACCTGGCGCGCGCCGGCCTCGCCGCGCAACTGGCGCGTCGCTTCGATCAGGAGGAACATGCCGCGCATCCCCGGATGGTTCGACGAGAGGCCGCCGCCGTCAGTGTTGAGCGGCAGCTCGCCATCGAAGCGGATTCGCCCGCCGCTCACGAATGCGCCGCCCTCGCCGGGTTTGCAGAAACCCAGGTTCTCGAGGGTCGCGATCACGGTGATCGTGAACGAATCGTAGACCATCGCCATGTCGATGTCGCGATGGGTCACGCCGGCGCGCTCGAAGGCGAGCCGGCCGGACTGCGCGGCCGCGATCTCCAGGAAATCGCGCACGCCTCGCGCCGCGTGGCGCACCGCCTCGCCCGCGCCGAGCAGGTAGACGGGAACCTTCTTCAGATCGCGCGCGCGCGCGGCCGAGGTCACCAAGATCGCGCCGCCGCCGTCGCTGATCATGCAGCAATCGAGCAGATGGAGCGGCGCGGAAACCATCCGCGAGGCGAGAACATCAGCGATCGTGATCGGCTCGCGATACTTGGCCTCCGGATTCATCGCAGCATGCTGGCGTGCAACCACCGCGACCTCGGCAAGCTGCTCCGGCGTGGTGCCGTAATCGTGCATGTGGCGCTGCGCGATCATCGCGTACGAGCCGACCGTGGTCGGTCCGAACGGCAGCTCGTACTGATCGCATGGTTCGCCGCCGCCGGCGACGCCGCCGGTGCCGATCGCGAAGCGCTGCGAAGCTGCGGTCGAGCCATAGACGATTAGCACAGTCTCGCATAGGCCCGCGGCGATCGCGGCCGCCGCATGCGCGGTATGGGCGACGAACGAGGAGCCACCAATCGCCGTCGAGTCGACATAATTCGGAGTCAGGTTCAGGTAATCGCAGAACCCGAGCAGCCCCATCCAGCTCATCCCGACGCCGGTCGTGCACAGCCCATCGATGTCCTTGATCGTCAGCCCGGCATCGTTAAGCGCACCGCGCGCGCTCTCCGCCATGATCTGGAACATGGTCTCATTGGGTGCGAAGCGGGTTGGATGCTCGTAGGCGCCGACGATCGCAGCTTTGCGGATGAGACTCATGACGCTCAGCCGAGCCCCTCGAGAAAATCCGCGATGGCCGCGTTCACTTCATCCGGACGCTCGATCGGCGCATTGTGCGCCGCATCGTCGATCACCTTGAGGCGCGCGCCGCGGATTCGGCCGGCGATGTACTCGGCATCGGCGGGCGTCGTCACCTGGTCTTCGGCGCCCGCCACCACGAGTGTCGGCACAGTGATCGCGCTGATCGCGTCACGAAGATCGGCCTCGTTGCAGGCCAGCAAATCGGTGTAGCGCACGCGCGGATCGGTCTTGATTTGCTCCATCCACGATTCGCGCACTACCTCGAAATGCCGCTCGATGCTCGCTTTCGCGAAGCCATCATTGGTAAAGGCCTGCGCGGCGCGCCCGATCGCAACTGCCTCGAATCCCGCGATGCGTTCCGGCGCCAGGTTCAACTTAGCGCTGGCCGAAATCAGCACCAAGGCCTGGACTCGCGTCGGATAGCGCACCGCGAAATCCATCGCGATAAGCGAGCCCATCGAACGTCCGACGATCACCGCTGATTCGATCCCGAGCGCGTCGACCAGCGCAGCGGTGAATCCACTGTAGTCGCGAATCGATTTGAATCCGTCGAGCCCGGTCGATCTCCCATGGCCGGGGAAATCGAACGCCAACGGGCTATGCGCGCTTCCGAAGTGGCTCACCTGATGATGCCAGTTGTGGCCGTTTGAGCCCGCCGCGTGGAGGAACAGCAGGCGGCGGCCGCGGCTGAGGTCGGGCGGCACCTCGGGCAGCGTGGTTGCGCCCGCATAATGCAGAAAAATCGCGTGGCCTGAAACGTCCCAGTACTTGGTCGGCATACCGAAGATTCGCTACTGTCGTTGCGGTTAGCTATTCGGTTTGAAGTGCGCTTGTCAAATGCGGGCGCGCTTCCATTCGATCGGGCTAACGCGCAACATCCAGCTCATGGAGGATGCGATGGAAACCATTCGCTTCGACGACATCGAAAAGCTGCGCTCGAAAATCAGCGATCAGTTCGGTCCCTGGAGCAAGCCGATCGCGGTGACCCAGGAGCGCATCAACCAGTTCGCCGACGTTACCGGCGACCATCAATGGATTCACGTCGACATCGAGCGCGCCAAGCGCGAAAGCCCGTTCGGCGGGCCGGTCGCGCACGGCTTCCTGACGCTCAGCCTGATCCCCGCGTTGACGACCTTTGATGATTCCGCGGCGGCGTGGAAAGTCAGCGGCTATCGCAACGTCGTGAACTACGGCGCCAACAAGTTGCGCTTCGCACAGCCGGTGCCGGCGGGTGCGAGTGTCCACGCGCGCTCGCGGGTGATCGCGGTCGAACCCCGGCCGCAGGGCACGCAAGTGACGCTGGAGATTCATATTCACGTGGTCGGCCAGGAAAGGCCGGCGGTGATCTACGAATCGCTGATGCTGTACGTCAAGTAAGCGTCTTACGCGATTTCGCAAATCGCGTTGACCTCGACCTCGCAGCGGATCTCACGCGCGCTGCTTTCGCGCGTCACGTGCTTCAGTAATCACAACGCCTCTTGGCACGATGAAGCCGAGATAAGCCAGCGGCGGAGCGAAATTGATGCGCCGCGCGGGCATTTCCAATCATTGAGCCAGGGCGCCCAAGCGGCATTATCGGGCCGCCGAATTCCTCCTAATCTTTTCACTCTTGGTTGGATTTCAAATCGCAGCAATGGATTGCGGGGCGGTGCAAAGTCCGCGTTATCTTCGGTCGAAAATCCATTGAGACTACCGCAATCGAGCGCGGGCATGGTTCCTGCTGACTGATGGAGCAGGATTGAGCGTCGTCGAGCTAGGTTCGAGTTTATGCCGAACCTTTCTCGAATGGCGGCGCGCTCGCTCGGGAGTTGTCAATGAAGCGCATAGAAGTGGTGATTACGCCGTGGACCCTGGACATTTTCAAGCGCGCGGCACTCAGGCTCGGAATCGCAGAATTCGACGTAACCGACGTGTACCGTGTCGGATGCGAGATCATCGAGGAACGCGAGCAGCTATACAGAAGCAATGAGTTTGCGACGAATCTCTTGCCGCGCGTGAAAGTTGAGTTCGTGCTTTTCGATACCCACGTGCGCACTACCCTGCATCGGTTGCTTGAATTGCTGAATCCGGAAAGTGTCTCCGTGTTTAAGCTGGAGCATACGCTGCGAACGGCGAAGGGCCTGCCCAAATCACTGCATTTACATCATATAAATCATCCGGCCGAGACGCCTGGACATGTCGCGCTCGGGCACGCTGCACACGATATCAATCATCGCCAACATCGCTGATACCGCGCCGCGATGTATACAGTACGCGGCTGCCTCGCCATGAGGGCGCGATCGATTAGCTGCCATCGTCTGCCATCATCAATATGATTCCGGAGCTTGAACAATTCTTTCTTGCCGCATGGCTGGTGCCGTCAGCCGCAACACAGCTTTCCGATCTTGCCGGTTTTGACGCTGCGAACGATCTGAAAGAAGCGCCCCGCGTTCAAGTACCGGGATCGCGCAGGGTTTCCGCCGCGCCGCGACCGATTCCGAGCGCGCCGCGAATCTCGTCGCGCCGGCGCCGGCCGAATCTGTACGCTGTGCCGAGTCCGTACGCGGGCAGATAGCAGCGCCAGCCGTCTATCCCGGGCCGGACCAATCGAACGGGATGTGCTTGCTCGATTTGCCGGCGGCCTCCCACTTGAGACCCATCGCGTCGACGCTATTAGCGGTCGCCTGTCCCCAGGTCGCGACTAATCCGCCGGTCTCGGAACCCGGTGGATTGATAGTCTGCACGCGCTTGCCTGCGGGCGTGGTCGGGCCGATGAGCGCCTGCGCCGCGGCGCTGACTTTGCCGGGAATCTCGGCGCGCCAGTGCGCAAGATCGCCTGCGACCTCGAACTCGATCGGCACAACTTCCATCCCGATCATCGTGGCGTGGCCGGTGATACCTCCGAGCCAGGCCGGAAACCCTCCCGCTCTTCCGCCGAAGATCATCCCGAGCGCCTCGCGCTGCTTATCGTCGGCGCGCGCGTCAAGAAACAGACCCATGCGGAGATCGCGAGCCTGGCCCGTCCACAGATTACCGTCGAACGTGCCGAGCAGGATCAGATTCAAGCTGTTGAGCGGAACATCGCCGTATTGGCCGTCGCGAATATGGTAGGCGAGCACCCCGAAGCATCGATCGTTGGTGGGAGCCTGCGCGAATTCGCATGGGCAGGGGATGTCGCAGCTACAGACGTCGAACCAATCGCCCGTTACACGCCATTGCGGAATCTCAGCCATCGGTGATCCCTCCTGCTTCGGAACGGGTCGTACGAACCGGATCTTCCGGTTAGCATCGCGCTTCGAGGTTATGCAAGCGGAGTCGTGCGAGGGTTGTGGAGATTACAGGAGTCGTGAGAGGGAAGATGGATTGATCGAATCAGATTGAAATTAGTCGAGTCGAAAGGAGACCAAATAGAATCAATTCGGGACCGCGGCGCGGGATTTCTTGCGCTGTCCGCGGCGCGAGACGCCGGCCGATCTGCCGGCCTGTTCGCGCTCCCATTGCTCGATCGCCTCGCGGCTGAAGCGCCAATTGCTGCCGACCCGAAAGCCCGGCAGCCGCCCCTGCCTCAAAAGACGATAGATCGTCGTCGGATGAACACGAAGATGTTCGGAAAGTTCCTTAATCGTAAAGATTTGGTCATCAGAAGCCATCGTATTAGCCATAACGTGCAATTTTAAGTAGGCAATGCTTCTGCCAATCTGCCGTGTGGTTATTCTGCCTCCGTTTCAACTTCAAACTTTACTTATTAAATGTCAAGCACGATCAGGATGGCAAAGGCACATTAAAGTTGGTCTAAGCTGAAAGTCCCTCAGCCTGGAGAAACAATAGGTCATCAAACGGCAAGCGGGCGATGGATTAGGGACGAATTACGGTCTTATATCTGAATTCTGCTGATAAGACTTGAAATCAAGGCTTCTCAATGGCGTCCAGTGAGTTTCAGACTGGAAGCCGCTTGATAGCGCCGGATTCCGCGCCCAGCGCATGGATTTGTCTCGCCGGAAGGTTTTGGACGATTGTCGATAGCGCGAGCGGCTGTGACCAGCTCAGGCCGAGTGCTCGATCGGGTGTATCTAGATGCTGTCGCTGACAGCGTCCTCGCGCGTCTTGGGCTCGCTCCGTCCCTCGATCGGCGTGTAACGCCGCAGGTTTTCGCCCATATAGATTTGGCGCGGCCGCGCGATCTTTTGTTCCGAATCGCGCACCATCTCGGCCCACTGCGCCATCCATCCTGAGGTCCGCGGAATCGCGAACAGCACCGGGAACATTGTCATCGGAAAGCCCATCGCCTGGTAGATGATGCCGGAATAGAAATCGACGTTCGGATAGAGCTTGCGGCTGATGAAATAGTCGTCTTCGAGCGCGATCCGCTCGAGTTCGAGCGCGATATCGATCAACGGATTCTTGCCCGTTACCTCGAAAACCTCATAAGCGATCTGCTTGACGATTTTCGCGCGCGGGTCGTAGTTCTTGTACACCCGGTGGCCGAAGCCCATGAGCTTCTCGTCGCCGTCCTT
>DATJRJ010000220.1:0-5504 GCA_035504735.1 Binataceae bacterium (SeqCode) | reverse complement strand
TAAGTAAGCGGGTACGGGCACCGCAGCGTTTCCGCTGATCGTGCTGTTAAGCATCGTCAGGCTCGATTTGCCGACGAAGATCCCGCCGCCCTCTGCGCCAATGAAGACCCCTCCTCCGCCAGGCGGCACTATCGGGTTAGCAGAATTGTCGCTGATAGTACTTCCATGGATGGTTGTCGTGCCGGACACCAGCATCATGCCGCCTCCGGTGTTGGCGGTATTCCCGGTAAAGGTCGAATTCGTGATGGTCAGCTTGTTGCCGCGGAAATACATTCCGCCCCCAAGTTCGTAACTTTCCACGAGGGTGATGTTGCTGTATGGAGTGTAAGCGGTGTTGTTGCTGACCGTCGAGCCTACCAGATTAAGCGATCCGCCGTTGAGGTAGAGTCCGCCGCCGATGTCGGCGTTGTTGCCGGTGATCAGACAGTTCTCGATCGTGATCGCCGCGCTCAGCGAATAGAGGCCGCCACCCACGCCATTTTCACCCGTGTTGCCGTCCTGGATAGTCAATCCCGACAAGGTCAAGGTGGTCTTGGGACCAACGTAGAACACATGACCATCATTGCCACCATCGATGATCGTCGATCCGACGCCCGCGCCGGCGATGGTCAACGTCAGGGCTTTGGCCTTGGCATAATTGATAGTGACGTTCTCCGTGAAAGTCCCGGCGACCACCGTAACCACCGCACTGCCCTTGGCCTCATTGACTGCATCCTGGATGGTCGAAGAACAGCTCGCGTCGCTCGGATCAACGCAAAGCTGCTGAACTTTCGCCGCCGCTTCGCGCGGGATCACTTCAAGCAGGAGGACAAGGGCGGTGAGGATTGCGAACTTCGGACCGATTCGGACTTTCATTTAGCTAGATAATGGTCCTCCCGTGTTATTTCGATTGCAATTTGCTTTGTAGACCAGACGGCTTCCCTCGGCAAGGTTTAGTCATCCAACAAATGGTTCAGTGTTGAACCCTCGGCTCTGCCTCGCGAGCCGTGGTCACTCGGCTCCGCTCCTGATGGCGCGACTACCATTGTGATCGATGGGTGCACGGGGGAGACCTCGCCTTGCCGGATTGCCGTCGTTCAACTAAATCAGTTGATTAAGCTAATGTTGCCGTAGAGACGGACCGGGGCAGAAATCATGGAACAGAGTCAGCCGCAAACTGAAAGCGCGGGCTACGTCGAGGGATCGCTCAATTACCTCGCTAGCGCCATCCCGAAGCCGGTCAACTACGCCTACGAGCCGCCGCCCGGCGTACCCAAGCGATCCGGCAGCTATGCAGCGCACCCGGTACGGATTCGCAATGGACGCGAGGTCAGCGGCCAGTTGTCGCTCGATCGACAGGGCTTCGTCCTCACTCCGCATGAAACCGCGGTCCGCGATTTTTACGATCCGGAAGAGGTGCGGTCGGTTTACTATCCGGAAATCGAAAAACTGGTCAAGGCGATTACGGGCGCTCATCGGGTGGCGGTTTTCGATCACGTGGTGCGCAACCCGAAGCTGGCCGATCAGAAACGCGCTGGCGCGCCGATCAGGGTTGTGCATAACGATTACACTTTCATGTCGGCGCCGCGCCGCGTGCGGACCCATCTGCCCGACGAGGCCGACCAGTTGCTCAGCCATCGCTTCGCCGAGGTCAACATCTGGCGCCCGATCCGCGGCCCGCTGCAGGATACGCCGCTGGCGGTATGCGACGCCGGCAGCATCGCGCCGAGCGACGTGGTTCTGAGCGAGCTGGTCTATCCCGGCTTCGTAGGCGAAACCTGGGGGTTTCTCTTCAACCCGAACCACCGATGGTTCTACTTTCCGAAGCTGCAGCGCAATGAAGCGATCGTGCTCAAGTGCTTTGACTCGAAGGAAGATGGACGCGCGCGCTTCACCGCCCACAGCGCGTTCGATGATCCGACCAGTCCGGCCGACCGGATCCCGCGTGAGAGTATCGAGACTCGCGCGCTGGTCTTCTGGCCGGACTAGCCCGGGCTCAGGGCTGCTGCCGCCGACGAAGGGCAGTCAACCGGAGCGTTTTGAATCGATCGAAATCGTAAGTGCCCCAGGTGCCTTTGAACTCGGGAGCGATCGCATCCATCCGGCTGAGCGCGGCAGCGATCCTTTCGATCGCGGCAGCGCCGGCGGCGTGGGCCACGCCGCTTTCGGAGCGGGCTGCGACGTAATCGCCGAGTCCGGTGAGCACCTCGCGGCTGAGGCGCCACAGTTCGTGCTCCGCCGCGAGCATCGGGCCACCCTCCCCTGCCATAAGATGTTCGGCAGCGGTGACCGCCTCGGCGAAGCACCGATAGGCCTCGCGCATCGCGGGCAAGGCCGCTTCGGCCTTGCTATTGAACGGGCGCAGCACCTCACCATAGCGAAGCGCGAGCGCAGAGCCGCGCGCGATCGCGCGGTACGCATCGGTGATCGCGCTGGCGCATCGCGGATAACGCGTGCTGGCAACCTCTATCGCCGCCATTTCCGGGTCGTATCCGAGTGAGCGGGTCGCTCGCGCGAAAGTCTCGAGGTTGAGCGGGTAGGCGAAGACACTGAAGGCGCCGAAGGTCAGGCACGAGACCGCGCGAATTCCAAGGCGATGGTAGGCTTGCAGATCGCGGACGATTACCGCTGGAGTCGCAAAGCCCAGGCCGCCGAACAGGATCGCGTCGGCGTAGTATTCGAACACCATTCCGCGGCCGTCGAAAATTTCGAGATAGCGTTCAAGCCATCGCAAATATTTGCGATTGATCGCGCAGGCCGGGTCGTCGATCGGATGGCCGTAGCAGCGCTCGCGCGGCGCCCATTCGAACCATACGTTAGCGCGCGGCCGCAGCGCGGGGTCGGGCTCCAGCGTGTCGTGGTAGGCGAGATAGACAATGGGAATTTCGCTGCCCGAATCGGCCAGCGCAGCGGCAATGGTATCGACCATCTTCAGATACTGGCGCTGCGGCGAGATCGCCGCGCAGGCGGCGCATCGGCACCATCCGCCGTCTTTCAGATCCGCGCCCCATACGTGAAGCATCCGGTTCTCGGGGTAGTCGCGCACGTAGGCAATCGCGTTGTCGCGCACCAGCGCGAGCGCTTCGCGATTCGAAACGCAAAAATTGCCGCGCCTGGTTCGCGCGCCGTCCGGGCCGACGGCGAAATATTCCGGATGCGACCCGAACAGCTCGCGCGGCATCAGCAGTTGCGCGACATGGCCGCCGTATTCGGCACCCACCTGGAACCGTTCGAGGATCGGGTTGAGGGCGTCGACCCGCACCCGCGTATCGTCCGTGTGACGGATAAACATGAAGGCGTTCAGCCCGCGCGCGGCCATCCAGGGAATGAAGCGCCGATCGTGCGCGAGATGCTCTTCGAGGCGGAGCGAATGCTCGTAATGCCAGGTCTTCAGATCGGAGGCCACGGCGCGGCGCTCGAAGGCCGGGACGATGGTGCGGGAGGCGATCTGCCGCAGGCGCCCCTTATCTGTATGAGTAGGGAACTCGGGATCGCGCCAGGGCGCAAAGCTCGCGCCGAGCTGCTCGAACAGATCGCCGACCGCGTGGAGCAGCGCAGGTTCGCTACCGCTCTCGATCGTGATCGCGCCTTCGTCGCGTACGATACGAAAGCTGTCGCCTTTGAGCTTATCGGGCGCGGGTCGGGAATCGGCGGTCTGCGAACGATTGAAGTCCACGACCAGCCGATGACCCTCAAGTGCGGGCGCGGCTAGCGCGGCGACCGGCTCATCGAACATCGCAGAGAGCCGCGCGGCGAGTCCGCGGGCCGCAAACGGCGCGATGCGATCGTCGGGTGAGTAGCGCACCGTGACGCCCTGCGCCTGGTCACTGCGATCATCGGACGGCGGCATCGGTTAGCTCCATGCACCGGTTTGTGGGCTCTTCGCCGGATGATAACATCTCGATCGACTGTAAACCTTCTGCGCTCAAAACACAGATCCACACCGCCAACTTTAGGATGCCCACGCCCAACGAAATTCTGACCGAGCTCAAGAAGATCAAGTATCCGGGTTTGACGCGCGATATCGTCTCCTTCGGAATGGTCAAGGATATCGAAGTGGCGCATCGCGGCGTCACCGTAATCCTGACCGCGCCGGCTGCCAAACCCGAGGTGATACGGCAAATCGTCGCCGAGATTCGCAAGACCGTGGCCGCAATGGAGGGCGTGACGGCGGTCGAGGTCAACGTCGAGCAGGCACCGGCGCCACGGAGCGCCGCCGCACTGCCGCGCCGCCCAATCCCCGGCGTCAAGAAAATCTTGGCGGTGGCCAGCGGCAAAGGCGGCGTCGGCAAATCGACGGTCGCGGTTAACCTGGCGCTCGCGATCGCGTCGCTCGGAAGAAAGGTCGGCCTGATGGACGCCGACGTTTACGGACCGAGCGTCGCGATGATGGTCGGGGCCGACCAACAGGTCCGCGTCACGGAAAGCAAACGTATCGTCCCACTCGAGCGCTACGGTATCCGATACATCTCGATGGCGCTGTTTATCAACGAGGAAACCGCGGTCATATGGCGCGGCCCGATGGTTACCAAGCTCGAAGTCGAATTCCTGTTCAACGTCGAGTGGGGCGAGCTCGATTGCCTGGTGCTCGATTTGCCGCCCGGGACCGGCGACGCGCAATTGACAATCACGCAGCGCGTGGCGCTCGACGGCGGCGTAATCGTCACCACGCCACAGGAAATTGCCCTGCTCGACGTGCGACGCGGGATGGCGATGTTCCGTGAGGTCGGCGTGCCGGTGCTCGGCGTGATCGAGAACATGAGCTATTACCTCTGCCGGAAATGCGGCACGCGCCACGAAATCTTCGGCCATGGCGGCGGCGCGAAAATGGCCGACGAGCTGGAGGTGCCGTTTCTCGGCGAGCTGCCGATCGTGCGCGAGCTGCGCGAGGGCGGCGATCGCGCCATGCCGCTGGTCGCGGTCAATCCGGACCATCCGATGAGCGTGCGCCTGCGCCAGGTCGCGAGCCAGGTGCTCGAGCGGATACACGCCTGAGGCGGGGGACGCCGCGCTCGGCGATTGCGCATCGAGATGGCGTTCGCGGTATTCGATATCGAAACGCGGGTCGATAAGTCGCTCCTCAACCGCGCTTTCTACGCCGGCGAAAGACTCGACGACGAGGAGGCCTATCGCCGCTTCATCGCGAACTCGGGCAGCGACTTCGCGCCCATCTCGATTCACGTGCCAATCTCGATCGCGGTCGGCGACGTCGACCAGACCTACGTATTACGATCGGTCGAGAGTCTCGCGCTCGGCGATTACACGGAAGAAAAACTGGTGCGCGGGTTCTGGTCGCGCATCGAGCGTTTCGACGGCTGCCTGGTGACATTCAATGGCCGGCATTTCGATCTGCCGGTGCTCGAGCTCGCCGCCTTGCGCTATGGTATCGCGGTGCCGAACTATTTCGCCGAGCCGAATTCGCCGCGCTATCGCTACGCCGACGCGCGCCATCTCGATCTCTATGAGTTCCTGAGCAATCACGGCGCGGTGCGGTTGCGCGGCGGACTCAACCTGCTGCTCAAGAT
>DATJRJ010000219.1:0-4284 GCA_035504735.1 Binataceae bacterium (SeqCode) | reverse complement strand
GCAGAATTCGTACTCCGCACCGGCGCGCCATCCGATCCGCAGGATCAGCAGCTCGCGCAGCCGGGCGTCAACCTGGTTTTTGTACAGCAGCGTGGTCAACAGCCGGGCAACCGCGCCCGCGCCTTCCGGATGGTTGAGCATCGCACGCAACGCATTCACCGATGCCCATTCGCGCGGTATCCCGACCCGGGCGCCGCGCCGGCGTGCCTCTTCGAGCGGCAGCAGTTTGACCATCGGAGACCTCCATGCGGGCAGTTACTGAGCGTGCCTACTCGCGAATCATCGCCACATCGTTGGTGGCGTGCAAGCTCTTAGTAGAAGCGCGGCTCGCCCGGGGGCCGCGTTTTCCAACGCCTATGTATCCAGTTCCATTGAGCGGGATAGCGCCGGATGATGTTCTCGATTGGTCGCACCAGGCGCTGTGTGTTCTCGCGCACCGTCTCTTCGCGATCGCCGTCGTAAACCAGTTCGACCGGCGGCATCACAGTTATGCGATGGTGCAGCGAAGTGCCCTCGCGCACCATGAAGGCCGGCACCACCGGCAGCTTGGTCATCATCGCCAGCCGCGCCGGCCCATCGTTGGTTGAGGCCGGACACGAGAAGAAATCGACGAATACGCCGCGCCGCACGTCGAGATCGAGCGGCACCGCGATACCCCAGCGCCCCTCGCGTATCAGGCCGACGATCGTTCGGCCGGCGCCGCGGCGCACGATCGATCGGTTCCCAAAACGGGCACGCGTCTGGTTGACGGCAGCATCGATTAGTGGATTTCTGAGCGGCCGATGAACGATGGCTATCCGGTAGCCATACATCGAATGGGCCACGCTGAGCAGCTCGAAGTTGCCGAAATGGCCGGTCACTACGAAGCCACAGCCATTGGTCGTGGCAATAGCAGTGTCCCAGTAATCGCGATTTTCGTAGCGCACGTAGCGCGCGATGTTTTCGGGCTCGAGCGAATCGCAATGGACCCACTCACCCAGCATCCGCCCCCAGTTGCGGTAGGAATCGCGCAAGATCGCGAGCCGGGCCGGGACGCTGAGCTCGGGAAACGCCACCGCCAGGTTGCGCATCGCGACCGGCCGGTTAAAGCGATCGAGCGCCCCGGCGAGTCCTCCCAGGCGCGCGCCAAAGCGGACTGCCCGCTCACGCGGCATCGAGTGCAGCAGGCCGATCGAGGCGCCTATCGGAAGATATTCCAGCCGGGCTTCCCACCGGGTTATCTGACGCGGCATCGGACCGTTAAGTTTTCAGAGGCGGGCCGCGGGCTCAAGCGGGGCAGCGCCGAGGCCGCCAAAAAAACGGGGGCCGGGTAGATCCAGCCCCCGGTGCGGAGTCATCGCCAAATTGGCGGACGCTTCAGAAGTGCGGCCGGTCGGGGCTGCCGGCACCCGAATCGAGCGGCGCTGCGGTACCGGGCGCTGCGAAAGTGGTGGTCGATGAGGTACTCGACGTATAGGTGCCGGTCGAGCCGGGTGCGTTCGGATACGCCGAGGTGGTGGACGACTGCTGATAGCTGCTCGGCGGGCTGATCGGCGCACCATTGCTGTTGTAAGGCGCGGGCAGCATCGCGCGCGGCGGCACCGAGATACTGAAGTTGGGTTTGGAGAGCTGATTCATATCCGGCTTCGGCATATTGTGCATCTCTTTGCGGCCGAGCGAATTGATCAGCGATTGGCGCTCTTCGAGCGCGAGCGCGCGCAGGTCCTCGCGCGAGCGGATTACGTGCGGGGTCAGGAATACCAACAGATTGGTCTTGTTATATTGCCGGTTGCGATCGCTGAACAGGTTGCCGATCACCGGGATATCGGAGAAGAACGGCACGCCTGAAGTGTCATTTTCGCTGTCGTCGGACAACAGACCGCCGATCACGGCGGTACGATGGTCCATCACCAGCACAGTGGTCGAGGCCGAACGCAAGGTGGTGGTGGGACCAAGCGGATTGGTCGCCTGATTGGCGGTGCCGGCCACCACATTGGAGACCTCTTCATAGAGATCCATCTTCACGTAGTCGCCCTCGGAAACCTGAGGCACGATATCGAGCGTGATACCGACGTTCTGCCGATCGACCGAGTTGAAGATCGCGTTGGGCAAGCCGGCGTTGGCCGTCGAAGAGCCGACGAAGGGCAGATTCTCGCCGACTACGATCATTGCCTCCTCGTTGTCAGCGGTAAGCAGCGTCGGCGCTGAGAGGACGTTGGAATGCGTATCCTGCTGAAGCGCTGTAATCAGGGCGACGTCGCACGGTACCGAGATGGTGCTGCTGGTGGTGGTAGTCGTACCGGTGGTCGCGGCGCTGAGCGCAGTCGGTACGTTGCAGTTCTTGCCCGAGGCCAGGCCGACGCCCAGGCCGGTCAGACCGAGCGGGTTGGCCAGCGCATTCTGTAAATTACCGAAGTTAAGCGAGCCTACTCCGAGCGTTCCGTTGCCACCTGTGCCGCCATAGAAGGTGACACCGATATCACGCATCCGGCTGGTCGAAACTTCGACGATTACCGCCTGCACGAAAACTTGCACGCGCGGGATATCAAGCTGGGTGATGATGTTATGCAAAGTTTGGTAGTCCTGCGGCGAGGCGCTCACGACCAGCGAGTTGGTGGCCGGATCGGCCGTGATGCTGACCGGGTTCTCGAACACCCCCGACATCTTGTCGTTCGTGCCGGAGCCGCTCGAGCCGCCGCCGCTGACCGAGGCGGCGCCGGTGTTGCTGGCGCTGCCGCGATTGCCGAGCATCGAGCTACCCATACCGCTACCGCCGCCGCCCATTCCACCCATCGAGCCGCCGAAGCTTCCGCCCCCGCCATATCCTCCGCCATAACCGGCCGAGGCCAGTCCGCCGCCGAAGCCGCTGCCGAAACTGCCGCCGTTCATATTTCCGAGCGCACTGCCGCGGCCGAGCGAATCGCGTCCGGTCTGCGGCGACAGTTGTCCGGCGCCGGAGCCGCCGAGCAATCCGCCCAGCACCTGAACCATCTCGAGCGCCTGCGCGTTCTTAAGATGATAGACATGGATCTTGGCGGTTGCATTGGGCGGAGTAATATCGAGCTTACTGACCAGCTCCTTGATCTGGCGCATCTGGAGAGGTCCGGCCAGGACCACCAGCGAATTGGTTCGCTCGTCGGGGATGATCTTGAACTCCGTGCCCGCGGATTGCGCGGAAGGCGCGACCACGCCGAAACCCGGCCGGCGCAGATAACCCATACTGCTGCTACTGCCGCCCTTGTTACCGACGATCTGCTCGATCTCGGGCGCCAACTGGCCGGCGAAAGCGAGTTTGAGCGGAATCACCTCGACATTCTGTTTCATGCCCTGCACGTCGAGGCTGCCGATGATCTTGAGCAGCCGATCGACGTTGTAGGCGTTGTCGGTGATGATCATGGTGTTGTCTTCGGGAAACGCCGCGACCAGCCCGTCATGCGAGACCATCGGCTGAATAACCGTGACGACCGAGCCCGCATCGATATTTTTGAGCTTGATCATCCGGGTCACGTAGGCATCGCCATGCTCGTTACCCGGCATCTGGGAAGTGGTCAGCGGGGCCGATTCGCGGACCTCGCGCGCCGGCACGATTTTGATTATCGGGCCGGCCTGGACGGTGGTGAAGCCCTTGACCTGCAACACCGATTGGAAAATCGAGTAAGCCTGCTCGGGCGTCACCTTGGTCGGCGAGATGATGCTGACCTTGCCGCGAACGCTCTCATCGACCACGAAGTTGCGCCCGGTGATCTCGCTGATGAACTTGGCCAGCACCGGAATATCGACGTCCTGGAAGTTCATCGTGATCAGCGGCTGCCCCTCAACCGTGTCGGAGTCGCCGGAAGAGGCGACCGGCACGGCGGGCGCCTCGGCGGTCATCGTGGCGCCGCCGGAGCCGTCTCCAGAGGTTGCCGCAGAGCCGTCGGCCGATCCGTCAGTCGCATCGGCGTCAGTGGCCGCGCCGCCGTCATCGGCGGGAGCCGCGTCGCTTGAATCGTCAGTCGGATTGTCGGCCGTGCTGTCTCCGGAGCCGTCGCTGGTCGGAGTCGTGGCTGCCGGTGAGTAGATGGAGCCGTCGTCGTCGCCGGCGCGAGCGCGGGCCATCCATACCCCGAGCACCAAGACCGCGGCGAACACCCAAACTAATAGTGATCTCATCAACCCATCCCTCCGGGCCGGGGTGCCTCGTTTATACGAAGCCAAGGCGGTCAATGCAACCTGCTCCCGTTGCAATGCCGGCGATCGTCGGTGAAGATTCATTCACAAGACGGTTCCTCGATCTGAATAGCGATGCGTTTTGAATATCTCATA
>DATJRJ010000218.1:0-13643 GCA_035504735.1 Binataceae bacterium (SeqCode) | reverse complement strand
CGAGCGGACTTCAGCTCCTGCGCTGCAAAGAGGTGTAGATTTGCTCGCCAGTGTGCTTTCGAGCGCGCTTGCCGGCGTCGACGCATTCAAGGTCGAGGTCGAAGTCGATATCAGTCCGGGCATGCCCGGCCTCAAGACCGTCGGGCTCGCCGAGGGCGCAGTGCGCGAGGCCCAGGAGCGGGTCCGGTCGGCAGTCAAGAATTCGGGCTACGAGTTTCCGAATCGCCGTATCACGATCAATCTTGCGCCCGCCGATACACGCAAAGAGGGCTCGGCCTTCGACCTGCCGATGGCGCTCGGGATCCTCGCCGCCAATGGGCTGGGCGCGGGCCTCGGAGTCGAGCGGTTGCGCCGTTATCTGGT
This sequence comes from Binataceae bacterium (SeqCode), assembly GCA_035504735.1. Lineage (GTDB taxonomy): Bacteria > Desulfobacterota > Binatia > Binatales > Binataceae > JAJPIG01. The sequence continues at coordinate 13,280 of DATJRJ010000218.1, read as the reverse complement.
GGTCGGCGAACTCGCGCTCGACGGCCGCGTCAAGGCTATCAAGGGCGCGCTGCCGACGGCGCTGTTGGCGCGCTCGGACCGCTTCGCCGGCGTGATCCTGCCGCGCGAAAACGGCACCGAAGCGGCCGTGGTCGGCGCGGACGTCGAAGTGCTCGGGGTCGAGAGCCTGCGCGAGGCGATCGAGTTTTTCTCCGGCCAGCGCGAGCTGCCGCGCGCCGCCGCGAATCTCGCCGAGCTGTTCAATGAATCGAGCCGCTACCAGGTCGATTTCAACGAGGTCCGCGGCCAGGAGCAGGCCAAGCGCGCGCTCGAGGTGGCGGCGGCCGGCGGCCATAACGTCCTGATGATCGGACCGCCCGGATCGGGCAAGACCATGCTCGCCAAGCGCCTGCCGTCGATTCTGCCTGCGATGACTTTCGAGGAAGCAGTCGAGACCACCAAGGTGCATAGCGTGAACGGCACTCTCGATGGACACGCGCTCATCGCGACGCGCCCGTTCCGCACGCCGCATCATACGATTTCGGATGCCGGCCTGATCGGCGGCGGACCGGTGCCGCGCCCGGGCGAGGTCAGCCTCGCGCATCACGGCGTGCTGTTCCTCGATGAGTTGCCCGAGTTTCGCAAGAACGTGCTCGAGGTGCTGCGCCAACCGCTCGAGGATGGACGGATCACGATTTCGCGCGTGATGGGGAGCATGACCTTCCCGGCCAGCGTGATGCTGGTCGCGGCGATGAATCCGTGTCCATGCGGCTTCTTCACCGATCCGCAGCATGAATGCAGTTGCACGCCGATCACGATTCAGCGCTATCGCTCGCGGATTTCCGGACCGCTGCTCGATCGGATCGATATTCACGTCGAGGTTCCGGCGGTGAAGTATCGCGAGCTGGCCGATCGCACGGCCGGCGAATCCTCGGCGGCGATTCGCGAACGCGTCGATCGGGCGCGCGAGTTGCAGCTCGCGCGATTCAAGGGCGCAGGATTTTTCTGCAATGCGCAGATGGGCGCGCGCGAGCTGCGCGAGCATTGCCGGATCGACGGCGCCGGCGAGCGGCTGCTCGAACTCGCGATCAACCGCCTCGGCCTGAGCGCTCGCGCCTACACCCGTATCCTGAAGGTCGCGCGCACGATCGCCGATCTCGACGGTGCCGGCGAACTCGCCGCTCATCATGTCAGCGAGGCCATCCAGTATCGATCGCTCGATCGCAACGTCCCCTAGTTCGATAGCGATAGACCCGAGGGCCCCGGAAAGCGATTTTAGCGGGTTTTAGTGTATCTATACCTCCTGACCGAACGGTTAAGGGCGCATCGCGCACGCTCCGTTTGACAGATCCGGAACTGTGCCATAATCTTCAACACTACTGGTCTGGTTTATCTGAACCCGGGGCCCGCCACCCCCAATCAGCTCTTGACCCATGTTTGAAACGCTGAGCGATCGGCTCGAAGGGGTATTCAAAAAACTTCGCGGCCAAGGCCGTATCACCGAGCGCAATATCGAGGAGGCCTTGCGCGAGGTTCGCCTCGCGCTGCTCGAGGCCGACGTAAATCTCACCGTCGTCCGCGACTTTATCGAGCACGTCAAATCCAAGGCGCTCGGCCAGGAGGTGCTGCGCTCGCTCACGCCCGAGCAGCACCTGATCAAGTTCGTCGCGACCGAGCTGGCCCAGGTGATGGGCGGTCAGGCCCGCGAGCTCGATCTCAAGGCCCGTCCGCCGGTCAAGATCATGCTGGTCGGCCTCCAGGGTTCGGGCAAGACCACCTCGCTCGCCAAGCTGGCGCGATTTCTCAAGGTCGAGCGCAAGCGCCGTCCGCTCCTGGTCTCGACCGACGTGCGCCGGCCGGCCGCGATGGAGCAGTTGCGCGTGCTCGGCGCGCAAATCGATGTGCCGGTCGCCGAGAGCCGTGAAAATGAGGACCCGGTCGAGATCGCCGCGCGCGCCGTCAAGCGCGCCGAAATCGGTGGTCTGGATATCGTCCTGATCGATACCGCCGGCCGCCTCCAAATCGATACCGAGCTGATGGACGAGCTGGCGCGTCTCAAGGCCGTCACCCAGCCCCATCATACGATTCTGGTCGCCGACGCCATGACCGGACAGGATGCGGTCAACGTCGCCCAGGGCTTTCATGCCCGCCTGAAGCTCTCCGGCCTGATCCTGACCAAGCTCGACAGCGACGCCCGCGGTGGTGCCGCGCTCTCGGTCCGGGCCGTCACCGGCGCGCCGATTCTGTATGCCGGCCTGGGCGAGAAGCTCGAGGCCTTCGAGGTCTTTTATCCCGACCGCCTCGCCTCGCGAATTCTCGGCATGGGCGACGTCCTGACTCTGATCGAGAAGGCCCAGCAGAATTACGATCAGGCCCACGCCAAGGAGCTCGAGCGCAAGTTCAAGAAGAACGAATTCACGATCGAGGATTTCGCCGAGCAATTACGCACCATCCGCAAGATGGGATCGATCGGCGAGCTGCTCGGCATGATTCCCGGTTTCAAGAAAATCGCCGGCCAGGCCGACTCTGAAGAGACCACCGGCGAGCTGCAGCGTATCCAGGCGATTATCGATTCGATGACCCGGCAGGAGCGCCACAACCATCTGATCCTGAACGGCCGCCGCCGCATGCGAATCGCCACCGGCAGCGGCACCTCGGTGCAGGACGTAAACCGTTTTGTCAAACAGTTCGAGCAGACCCGCAAAATTATGAAGAAGTTCACCAAGGCCGGCGGCAGCAAGGGGCTGATGCGCGGGCTGGGGTTAGGGAGCTAGAATGGAAAAGGAGAAGGACTGATAGTTATGGCACTGGTGATCCGGCTACGCCGTCAGGGTAGCCGCAAAAAACCTTTCTACCGGATTGTGGTCGCGGATTCGCGGATGCCGCGCGACGGTCGCTTCGTCGCGCAGGTCGGCACCTACGATCCCAATACCGAACCGCCCAAGCTCAATTTCCGCAAGGAAGAGACGGAGCGCTGGCTAAAGGTCGGCGCACTACCGAGTCAGACAGTACGCAAGCTGTGGGAGAGCTCGTCTAGCGCCGCGATAACCGCCTGAATTACTCCGCCTCCAAGGGAGCCCGGCCATGAAGGAGCTCGTTCAATTCCTGGCAGAACAACTGGTGAACAACCCGGACGCGGTCGAGGTCAAGGAGACGCAGGGCGACACCGCCTCGGTGCTTGAATTGCGCGTGGCCAAGGAGGATCTGGGCCGCGTGATCGGCAAGCAGGGTCGCACTGCGAAGTCGATCCGTACCATCCTGAACGCCGTCGCTTCGCGCACCAGCCGCAAAGTGGTCCTCGAAATAATCGAAGAGAAGTAACCGGCCGATGGCCTGCGGTTACTTTCCATCACCGCGATGAGCGGGGTTGCGCCCGGCGGCCTCCGTATCGGCGTTATCGCTGGCCCGCACGGTCTCAGGGGCGCCGTGCGCATGCGTCCCGACAATCCGGATTCCAACGCGCTGATACCCGGGATGCGGGTGCGGCTCGAAGCTCCCGCCGGTCGTCCCGGCCAGCCCATTGCAGACCATCGAATCGACGAGCATCGGATTGTCGAGATCGCACCGCTCGGCCATGGCACGCTCAAACTCACGCTCACCGACATCAATGACGCCGATGCGAGCGCGGCGCTCAAGGGCCGCATCGTGACGATCGACGCGGCCGATCTGCCCGCCGCCAAGCCGGGTGAATTTTATTATTTCCAGGCGCTCGGCTGCGCCGTGGTAACCGCCGACGGACAGGCGCTCGGCACGGTGGTCGAGATTTTTCAGACCGGCGCCAACGACGTGATGGTGGTGCGGGACGGTGCGCGCGAAATCCTGGTGCCCGTGATCGCCGACGTAGTTCGCGCGGTCGACCTCGAAAAGCGTCGGGTCACGATCGATCCAATTCCCGGGCTGCTCGACTGACCGCATCGCGATGGAATTTCACATCATCACGTTGTTTCCCGAAATGTTCGAGATGCCGATCGCATCGGGCATACTCGCGCGCGCGATCGCGGCCGGCCTGGTCGGCGTCACCGCCCATCCGCTGCGCCCCTTCGGACTCGGCTCCTACCGACAGGTCGACGATACGCCTTACGGCGGCGGGAGCGGGATGGTGATGCGGCCGGAGCCGATCGCGGCTGCGATCGACCATGTGATCGGCGCGCATCCGGGGCTCCTGCGCGTGCTGATGACGCCGCAGGGCGAGCCGCTCGGCCAGGAACGGGTGCGCTCGCTCGCAGCCCATCCAGCCGGACTCTTGTTGATCGCGGGACGCTACGAAGGCGTCGACGAGCGGGTGCGCGCGCTGGTCGATTGTGAAATCTCGATCGGCGACTACGTGCTTTCGGGCGGCGAGTTGCCGGCGATGGTGGTGATCGAGGCGGTCGCGCGGCTGATGCCGGGCGTGCTCGGGAATCCCGATTCGCTGCGCGAGGAATCGTTCAGCGCCGGGACGCTCGAATATCCGCACTATACGCGACCCGAGGAGTTCCGCGGGATGCGCGTGCCGGAAATCCTCTTGAGCGGCGACCACGAACGCATCCGCGCCTGGCGCGAGCAGCAGGCGCTCGCGCGCACCCGCCGGCGCCGCCCCGACCTGCTCGCCCCCCGCAAGCGTGGCTGATCTTTATATCGCGCTGCTTCACTATCCGGTGGTCGATCGCAACGCGCGGATCGTCACCAGCGCGATCACCAGCCTCGATATCCACGACCTCGCCCGCTCGGCGCGCACTTACGGCGTGCGCCGCTTCTTCATCGTGCATCCGGTGGCCGAGCAGCGCGAGTTCGCGGCGCGCGTAATCGAGCATTGGTTCGAGGAGCCCGGCCGCGCTTTCGATTCGCGCCGCGAAGAGGCGTTGGCGCTGGCGCGCGTGGTGGCCACGCTCGAGGAGGCGCTGGCGGCGGCGGCGGCGGAATCCGGCGCGGCGCCGATCGTGGTCTCGACCTCGGCGCGCAATCGCGCAGGAATCGGCTTTCAGAGCCTGCGCGAGAAAATCGAAGCGCCCGACGGACAGCCGATCATGCTGCTCTTCGGCACGGCCTTCGGACTCGCGGCCGCGATGCTTGAGCGGGCCGAGTTAGCGCTCGCGCCGATTCGCGGCCCCGGCGACTACAACCATCTGTCGGTGCGCGCCGCAGTGACGGCGATTCTCGATCGCCTGCGCGGCCAACCGGCCTGAGGCATCCATCGGCGGTGTGCTGAGGTTCTCGCGGCGACTTTCGCCGCCTCGATAGTTATATAATCCCCCGGGCAAGGATGGGGGCGACGGCAAAATCGACGCGCGTGAACGAGCCGCTGCAGCTCAAGCCGCCGCTTAAATGGGCGGGCGGCAAGCGCTGGCTGGTGCCGTATCTGCGTCCGCTCTGGGAGCCATACCGCGGCCGCCGGCTGGTCGAGCCGCTATGCGGCGGGCTGGCGGTTACGATCGGGCTTCAGCCCGCGCGCGCGTTGCATAACGATATCAGCCCCCATGCGATCAACTTTTATCGCCATCTGCAGCGCGGCCTGCGAAGCGCGCTGCCGATGCGCAACGATCGGACGCTCTATTATCTGTATCGGCGGCGCTTCAACCGGATCGTCGCCCGGGGCCGCTCGCGCAGCGCCGAGGCCGCTGCGCTTTTCTATTATCTGAACCGCACCGGCTACAACGGCCTGTGCCGCTTCAACAGCCGCGGCGAATTCAACGTCCCGTTCGGGCGCTATCGCACGATTAATTACACGCGCGATTTCTCTGCCTATCGCGAACTGTTCGCCAACTGGATCTTCACCGCCACCGATTTCGAGGCCGTACAACTGGCGCGCGCCGATTTCGTCTATGCCGACCCGCCCTACGACGTCAAGTTCACGCGCTATGCGCAAGAGGACTTCGGCTGGGACGACCAGGTGCGCCTCGCACGCTGGCTCGCGGACCATCGCGGACCCGTCGTGCTCTCGAATCAGGCGACGGCGCGGATTATCAAGCTCTACGCGGGTCTCGGCTTCAGGCTTAAGTTTCTCGATGCGCCGCGGATGATCAGTTGCAACGGCGATCGCACGCCGGCGCGCGAAGTGCTGGCGCTCAAAGGTCTCTGAAGAAATACGCGCCGCGAGGCATCGACCTCACGGCGCGTGATCAGCAGAGGGTCGGACCCGCCGCCAAGCTCAACGGCTTAAAGGCATTTGGGACCAGCCGAGGAGTTCCCTTCCACGCCAAACGAGAACAGATCGCCCCCGAGACTGATATCTTCCGGTAGCTCGTAGTTATAGGTAAAGAAGTTAGAGAGCCAGAACGTCTGGTCAAGCAAGTTGGATGGCCCGATATGTTCGGCCGGCGAGGTGTCCTCTACATCGGTCTCATAATACCTCTGGCCCGTACAGCTGGTATCCTCGGTATTGGTGCATTGAGGAAGCACATTCACGAAGTAGGTTCCGCAGGTCAAAGTCACCCCGCTCACCTTCACCGAGGTTGTGTACTCGGTATAAACGCTAGCGAAGGTGCGACCCGTCGGCGCCAGCTTGCCTTTGCTGACACCGGCAGCGATCAGGGTTCCAGGTATCCCGGTGCCGACCCCCGTCCAGATGGACCAACCGGTTTTTACCGGATCCAGGACGCTTGGGGTCACGGCGGTGATGAGCAGGTTGTTAACGAATAGTCCGGTAACTTGCCACTTCTGTCCGGACGGAATCGTGAACGGAGTATAAAGCTGGGCCAAGTCAACGACTTCGTCGTTCTCATTCGAGAAGGCGTTGGCATTGCTGTCAGCGGGGTTAAAATCGCCGCTATAATAGCGACACGGTTTGCAAAACTTAGGCGGTTTCGCGGTGGCAGGCTGGGTCGGCGGCGTCGATCCGGCCGAGTTCGATGCTGCTCCTGGCGCGCCCACGTAATCTCTGACCGTCGGCATCGGGTTGGTTTCCTGAGCCGCTGCCGATTGCGCAACGATTGCGAGCAGCCCCGCCATCACCAGGCCGCCCCAAATCGCCGCCCCACCCTGAGATACCCTTGAAAGCTTTCGCTCCATTGTCAATCTCCCTGTTGACTTGGTCCCCTCGCGTTCACTTCTTCTATTCTTAAGTACGTCGGTGGTCAATTATGTATTCAGCTATTTATCTCTGCGTACTGCCCCTTTCTTTTTCACCCGCTCGCGCGGCATGGTTGCCTGGGCGCGACGATCCGGGTAGCTTAAGAGGCTCGATCGTAGGTCTCGAATCCCATGAATAGCGTTATCGAAAAGCTCGAGGGGCGGAGCATCCGCAGCGACCTGCCGGAAATCCGGGTGGGCGATACCGTGCGGTTGCAGGTCAAAGTGGTCGAGGGCGAGAAGGAACGGATTCAGCCGTTCGAAGGCGTCGTGATCCGAATCAACCGCGGCGGCAGTCGCGCCTCGTTCACAGTCCGGAAGGTTTCCTACGGGATCGGGGTGGAGCGGATTTTCCCGATCCACTCACCGCGGCTGGATAAGATCCAGGTGCTGAATCACGGCAAGGTGCGCCGGGCCCGGCTCTATTATCTGCGCAACCTCTCGGGCAAGGCCGCCCGGCTCAATACCTCGAACTAGCTGGCCGACGCCAGGTCGCGGACGCCGGAAATCCGCAGATCGCCCTCGAAGCGCGCTCCGGCTGAAATCGCGAGTCGCTCGCTTTCGATCTTTCCCGTCACGCGCGCGCGCGGACCGAGCATCACCCGCTTGGATTCGGTGATCTCCCCGCGCATCTCGCCCAGCACGACCAAACGATCCGCGCGAACCCGACCCTCGACCGAACCGGCTTCGGCGATCACGACCAAATCGCCCGAGACGACCTCGCCGCGGAAGCGTCCTTCGATTCGCACCGGTTCGTGAAAGACAAGTTTGCCCGAAATGTTGGCATTGGCGCCGACCGCCACACGTGTACGCTCTTCGATCCAGGCCAACGTCGGCATCTGCGACCCGCCGGACTCCGCCAAGCCGACCTCGCCCCGATCGGCGTATCCGTGTCCGAGTGTACCGAGACTGCTCATTACGCTACTGATGCGGGCCGGCAGACTCCCCGTCGGACTCCGCATCCCCCCTCAAGGCGCCGGAAAGACGTGACAGGCAACCGCATGCCCGCCCCTCCCGGTTTCAAGCCGTGGCTCTACTGTTCGACAAATATCTTTCGCATAAGGACATCGCGGATGGAAGCTGCATCCGGACGGCGGATCGAGCGGGCTTGGCATTTCGCCCGGCAGCTTGATGCGCTCGGGGCGCCCGGCCGCGTCGATCGTCGGGACCGCGGACAGCAGCGCCCGCGTATACGGATGATGGGGATGGAGGTAAATCTCCTCGCGGCTCGCCAGCTCGACGATCTTGCCGAGGTACATGATCGCGACTCGCTGGCTGATATGCTCCACCACCCGCAAGTCGTGGGCGATAAACAAGTAGGTCAGATGGAGGCGCTCCTGCAGGTCCTGGAGCAGGTTGACGATCTGCGCCTGGATCGATACGTCGAGCGCCGAGACTGGTTCATCGAGCACCAGGAAGCGCGGATTGACGGCCAATGCGCGGGCGATTCCGATCCGCTGGCGCTGGCCGCCGGAGAATTCATGCGGGTAACGATCGAGCGTTTCGGCGTCCATCCCGACCATCTCCAACAGCTCGACGATCCGCGCCTGCTTGGCCTTACCGCGCGCGAGCTTGTGGATTTCGAGCCCTTCGCCGACGATCGCCCGCACCCGCATGCGCGGATCCAGCGACGAGTATGGATCCTGGAACACGATCTGCATCTCGCGCCGCAGCAGGCGCAATTCCTTGCGGGTCAGGGTCGCCAGGTCGCGGCCCGCGAAGATCACGCGCCCGGCGGTCGGCTCGATCAGCTTGAGCACCAGGCGGCCGAAGGTCGATTTCCCGGAGCCCGACTCGCCCACCAGCCCCAGCGTCTCGCCCAGCGCGATTTCGAGATCGACCCCGGCGACCGCTTTGAGCATCAACTGCTTGCGGAAGATCACGCCGGTCGAGCCGGCGGAAAATTCCTTGACCAGCCCGATCGTACGCACCAGCGCCTCGCCATGCGCGGGCGCGGCGGCGGCGGCCAGGCCGGGAGTCGGCAGGCTAGACACGGATGCAGGCCACGTAATGGCCGGGCCGCTTGGCTTCGAGCGGCGGGACGATCCGCGCGCAATCGTCGATCGCACGGGGACAGCGCGGATGAAACCGGCATCCGCTCGGCGGATTGAGCGCGGACGGGATAGTGCCGGGAATCGCCTGCAGGCGCCGATTATGCTCGCCCGAAATCCCCGGGATCGATTGCAGCAGGCCGCGCGTGTACGGATTGAGCGGCTCCTTGAACAGCTTGGGGGTCGAGGTCTGCTCCATAACGCGCGCCGCATAGAGAATCGTCACGTCGTCGGAGTACTCGGCGACGATTCCGAGATCGTGCGTGACCAGGATAACCGCCAGTCCGAGCTGATGCTGAAGGTCGCGGATGAGATCGAGAATCTGCGCCTGGATGGTGACGTCGAGCGCGGTGGTCGGCTCGTCGGCGATCAGCAGGCGCGGCCGGCACGCCAGCGCCATCGCGATCATGACCCGCTGGCGCATCCCGCCCGAGAGCTGATGCGGGTAATCGCTGACGCGGTGTTCCGGATCGGCAATCCCGACCAGCTTCAAGGACTCGACGGTGCGGCGGCGGGTTTCGGCGCGATCGGTGCGCTGATGCAGCCGAATCGCCTCGCCGACCTGGCTGCCGATAGTGAAGACCGGGTTGAGCGAGGTCATCGGCTCCTGGAAAACCATCGCAATCTTGGCACCGCGTACCGCGCGCATCCGCGGCTCATCGAGCGCCAGCAAATCCTGGCCCTCGAAGCGAATCGAGCCCCCGATAATTTTCGCGCGTTCCGGCAGGAGTCGCATGATCGAAAGCACGCTGACCGTTTTGCCCGAGCCCGATTCGCCCACCAGCCCCATCAGCTTGCCCGGCTCGACCGCGAAGCTGACGCCGTCGACGGCGCGCACCTCGCCGGCTTCGGTAAGGAACGAGGTGCGGAGATCTTTGACTTCGAGCAGCGGCGTCACGTGCTCAAGAGGGTATCATCGCAACGCCTGCGGTCTCCAGCCGGGGGGCTTCAAGCGGGTAGCGCGTTCCCAAATAACGTGTGGCGAGCCTTTCATAAGCACCCCCCTTGACAGTTCTGCTAGGCTCTCGCTTCAAGCTGAAGGGCCGTTTTGGCACGAGTGCCCAAGCACATCGCATATGACGCCAGCAAACCCGCTCAACTAAAACTTTGGCCATAACAGTTCTCTCTTCATCCAATTTACCTAATGTCCCAACGTAATAGTCGCAGACGACAAAACGCCCGCAAGCGCGCAGAGCAGGAAGCCCGCGAACAGGCCGAACGTAAACGCCAGCGCCGCGATGTCATAGGAACTGTACTGTTCGAATTGTTGTGGTTTGGTTCCGATGCCTATTGGTTTTGGCCGCAGTCGCCGATCGCCACGCTTTGGATCGGCAGCATCGGCGTTGCGATTGCGATTTATCGTCATGTTGATTCCCTAGATTTTGTAGTTCGGGCAATTGCCGCAACAGCGGCGACGGCTTTGATTGTTCAACCATATCTTCCCAAAGTCCTGCCGGCTGAGACCGAAACGCACGGTTGGCTCATCCCGGCGAATGACGATATTGGTTCGGATTATCCGTGTAGCTGGGCTCCAAAGGGTTCCCTCGTGCTGCTGATGGGCAGACATGGAATGGGTGGCATCACCACCGGGCACGACATGTGCGTTGCAACCATGGCCGGGTGTGGGGAATTCATACACGTCAAACGTGGACCAGCCGGAATATTGTTGACGACTACGGTAAGAGCACCAGATAGTCGAATAGTCGCGCGGATTAAGAACAATGAATTTCATCTGGTCCAAAACGAAATGTCGTATGCAGAGCGCAGCGACGACCGCAGCACCCTTACCGTAAACGACCCTGATGGCAACGAGGCGTTCTACGCACGCTATGTAAATCCACACATCATGGAGATACGTGGCGTGTTCGGCTGTCCCGGGAAACCAGTCTTGAAAGTAGAGGACCGGCAAGTGATAACATCGAACGGTGCTGTGATCAGCGATTCGTGCTCTCAGCCGCCGCCTTACGTCGGATGCATATTCGTTTTTGACTAAGGATAAGCCGTGAGCAAACCAGCCCAAAAAATCCTGTTCTCCTACTGCTACCGCTGTAAGGCTTACGAACTGAAAGCGAGTCCGCACTTCCGAAGTCAGAAGCGGAAATTTGCGAAGCGCCGTAAGGCTGAGCAGAACGCCCAGCCCCGCGTCCTCCGGGTCGTTTGCGTCTAGGTGCGGGCGATTTCGGATAGCGCGCGAGCGGTTTCGATCGGACGCGTGAACATCGGCTCGTGGCTGGCCTTGATCGAGCGCAGGACCGGCCGATCGAGCCGTCCCGAGAACTCCGGATGCCACACGCCCGGATGACCCATCGCGAGATCATCCTCGCAAACCAGGTAGCCGGTGGGGAGGCCGAGTCGGCGAAACCCGGTGAAGGGATTCGGCTCGGTAAGCACGCGCGTGGGTTGCGGCGTCAGCGCGGCAAACACGAAGTTCGCCAGGTCGGGCGAACCGTCCTGAATATAATATTTCGGGAAATCTTCCGGCCGCACCATCACCGAGAAAGGGCCGGTCTTGATGCCGCGCGAGCCGGGACGGCCCGGCGCGACGCGCTCGAGTTCCTGCGCCGGCGACTGGCCGTCGATAATCACCATCGCGGCGACAAAGACCACGCGCTTGAGGCGGCGCGGAATCTTCTCAGCCACGCCCGCGATCGTGAGGCCGCCGAGACTGTGCCCCGCGAGCACCACGTCTTTGAGATCGCGATCCTCGATAAAGCGCGCGATGTAATCGACGTAACTCGCCAGCGTGACCTGCGCGTGGTCCATCGGGTTCGCGCAATGGCCCGGCAGGTCGGGCGCGAGCGTGCGATCGCCTTGGCGCTCGAGCTCGCTCATCACCGCCCGCCAGCACCATCCGCCATGCCACGCGCCATGCACCAGGACGAACGTTTCAGCCATCGCACTATCCTCCGCTTCTGGAAATATCAGCCGGCGGTCCCGGGGTCGAGGCGATCGCGCATGTGATCGCCCAGGAAGTTGAATGACATCACGGCGAGGAAGATAAAAACGCCGGGGATCAGAATCCACGGGTAATGCGCGAGCACCTGCACGTCCTGCGCCTGCGCCAGCAGATTGCCCCAACTCGAAGCCGGCTCCTGAATTCCGAGTCCGAGCAGCGAGAGCGCACTCTCGCCGAGGATAAAGCCGGGAATCGAGAGCGTGGCGGCGACCACCGCATAGCCGAGCACCGAGGGGATTACGTGGCGCACCAGGATTCGCATCCGCGAGCCGCCCAGCGCGGCCGCGGCCTCGACGTACGGGCGGGCGCGCACCGACGCCGCCATCCCGCGAATCACGCGCGCGAAGCCGGCCCAACTGATGAAGCTCATGATCGCGACGATCATCATGAAAGTCTCGACGGTGCCGAGTCCGGCCGGAATCACCGCGGCCAGCGCCAACAGAAAATAGAACGATGGCAGCGACATCTCGATTTCCGACCAGCGCATGATCAGATTGTCAGTGGTGCCGCCGATATAGCCCGAGAGCGCGCCGATCGTGATGCCGAGCGAGAAGCTGATCAGCACGCCGATTAGTCCGACCGTCATGCTGACGCGCGCGCCGTAAACGATTCGCGAGAACAGGTCGCGCCCGAGTCCGTCGCTGCCCATCAGGAAGTACGGCGGGTCGCCCGGCGCGGTGGTGAACAGATGGCCATAGCTCAGCAGATGAAGATAAACCTTGCGGTCGTGAACCTCCGCATAAGTGCGAGCGGTCGGATCGGCCATCCAGAGCGGGTAGCTATAGAAAAATCCGTTATGCCATTGCGCGGGCGCGGCCAGATGCAGTCCCATCGGCGGGCAATCCGGAAGCTCGCGGCGCTGCAGAGTCGGATCGTATGGCGCGAAAAAAGGCGACGCGGCGGCCAGCAGGTAGAACAGCGTCAGGCAGAGCGCCGAGAACCGGACCGGCCACGACGCCAGCCGCCATTCCCGCGCCAGCGCGCTGCGATAGCCGGCCGGCGAGGTGGAGCCGCGCCCGGCGGGCACGCTCGCCACGGCGCTCAAGGACGCGGCACTCATTGCGAGTCCATCGAGGAGAAATCGACGCGCGGATCGACCGCGACCAATGCGACGTCGGCGAGCAGGTTTCCTACCAGCAGCAGGACCGTGCCCATCAGCACCGAGCCCATCACCAGGTAGACGTCGAGCGAGCGCACTGCATCGAGCAACAGCAGGCCGAGTCCCTGCAGGTTCATGACTGATTCGA
>DATJRJ010000217.1:0-22949 GCA_035504735.1 Binataceae bacterium (SeqCode) | reverse complement strand
CCGACCTGGAGCTCGAATTCCTCCAGAATCTCCGCGTCGCCCGATTCCCTGACGCGGACCCGCAGCCGGCCCGCACGCAGATAGAATGATTCGGCCTTGAGCTTGTGGAAATGCAGCGAGCAGCGCTTGCCTTTGCGGATTTCCAGGATTTTTCCGCAATAGAGGTCGTTGTTGGCGATCCAGACTTCCCGGCCCCATCCCTTGGGCACGATTCGGACCGGTTTTCGTACGCGATTCATCTTAGCTTCCGGGTATTACCAGCTTTAGAGCGCGCGAGCTTTCGATGCAAGGCGGCGGCGCGCCCTAGGGTGCAGGCTCAGGGGCCGACCGGCCGCGCCCGTCCCACCGGCATGGACCCGTGGCCCGGCGGGGAGACCTCACCGTTGCGGGAGGAGGGTAAGCCGCGGGATGCCTCGACTTCATCGATCTGCATCGAAAAGCGGCTGACTGCGATCTGATGCGCATCGGCGAACCGTCGCACCAGCGCGAGGCGTTCGTCCTCCAGCGATTCGGCGGCCAGCATGATCTGATCGAAAGGACGCTTGCGCAAAACGCGCTCAAGATCATCGAGCGAGCCGAGCACGCGATGGCCGTGCACCAGCTTGCCGCGCTTGAACGCATCATCGTCCACGAAGCCGATGAGCTTGACGTTGCGGTACTGGCCCGAAAACATCCAACGGGCGGCGATCGCTGCTGAAGTGCCCGCGCCGACGATCAGGACCCGGTCCCGCGCATCGGTCAGCCGATGGATGCCCTTGCGCAGCGCGCGAAACGACATTCGCGTCGCCACCAGGAAGTTGAATAACAGAATCACGAACAGCACCACGATCGAACCCGAGACCGGCGGCCGGACTATCAGCGTGGAAATCGCGACCAGGATTCCAGCCAACCCCGAGCCATTGGCGAACCGGATCAGCTCGGAAAGCCCGGCGTAGCGCCACATCCCGCGATAGACGCCGGCCACTGCGAAGGCGATATAAGTTGGAATCAGGATCCACGGCAGCGAGTGCAGCATCGAGGCCAGCATCTCATCGTCGAGGTAGAAATCGCGGCGCAGCAGGAAGGCACCGAAATAAGCGCCCGAGATCAATGCGAAATCAAGGATGACTTCCACCAGCCGGCGTTTGTAGCTGAGGCTCAGGATGAATCGCGCAAAGCCTTGTAGATAGCCCCAGGCGACGCCGGGCGAACTCGACTCGAAGGTCAGGTCCATCATGAACAGGCCCAATACCGTGAAGACCAGCACCACGAGCGGAAGCGTCGCGACCAGATAGCTGTGCGGCAGGGTCGTCATCAAGACCGCACAGGCCGCGCCGGCGGCCGCAACCACCCAGCATAGCCATACCACCGTGCGGGTTGAGAGCCCGAGATGCAGCAGGCGATGGTGAGAATGGTCGAGGCCATGCCGTGAAATCGGGATGCTCGTGGCGAGCCGGGTAACGCTTACGATCGCGGTATCCAGAAGCGGCATCGCGAGCAGCACGATTGGATAGACATAACGGGTCACATGCGAGTTATCGGCGAGTCCGCCACCGAAAAACGCGAAGAGGCCGAGCAGCAGGCCGATTGGCAGCGCGCCGCAATCGCCCATGAAGACCGATGCGGGATGAAAATTGTAGATCAGAAAACCGGCCAGGCCGCCGCTCAACGCCAGCGACCAGTAAACCAGCGCCGGGCTGTGATGGAGCCATCCGGTGACGGCGGTCGCCGTGCAGACCACTATCCCGATTCCGCTCGCCAAGCCATCGAGTCCGTCAACCAGGTTATAGGCATTGGTCGTCCCCAGCAGCCATAGCGCGATGATCAGGGAATCAACCATCGGCCAAGGGGTCAGAAAAGGATCGCTGGGATGCCGGTACAGCACCACGACTGCGACTACCACGGCGATTTGGGCGATTAACTTCTGCGCCGGTTTCAGCGTTACGACATCATCGACCAATCCGAGCAGGAACAGTCCCGCCGCTCCCACTGCCAGCCAGGCTGGAAGATGTCCCAGTAATGCGAGCGTGATTAGGAAGGCGCCGATAATCGCAGCCCCGCCCAGCAAGGGCACTGACGGAGGTGTGGCCGCGTCATCGAGATCGGGCCTCGCCGGCGCCGCGAGCACGCCGAAGCGGGCCCCGATCCACTTCACCAGCGGCATCAGAAGCATGGTGACCGCGCCCGCCAGCACGAACGGAATCCACCAATAAGCTAGCGCACTGCTTAATTCGCTTCTCATCTAGAACATCACACTACGTCATTCAGAGGCGTCAAACTTGCGAAGTTCCTAAGATCTGGGCCTGAGATGCAACTTCGATGGTAACCGGGCTTTGATGTAGAAACGCTGCCATCTATAACGAACCCGGCGAAGGCGAAAGATGGGCCTCCGCGCTGGGTGGCAATTCCACGTCCATCAATGAGTCGAGCACTTCGGCGAACCGGCGGGTCGCGACCCTGCGATCGAAACGGCGCTCCGCGAGTCGGCGAGCCCGCACCCCCATCGCCGCCAGTTTATCTGGTTGCGCGGCCGCCTGCCGGATGGTCTGGGCAAGGCCGTCGGCGTTGCCGGGCTGAACCACGAAGCCGACCGAATTTTCGCGTGCCAGCCGCGCGATCTCGGCCGAATCTTCCATGATTGCGACGAACGGGCGTCCGACCGCCAGGATCCCATAAATCTTGCTTGGCACGATGCATCCTGCGGCGCCCGGAAAGAGCGGCACCAGGTGCAAGTCACCCGCGCTCAAGGATTCGGCCAGTTCCGCTTTGGGTCGATAGGGCAGGAACTCCAGATTGCGCAGCCCGAGTTGGCGGGCACGATCGATCAACCATGGCTTACGGGCGCCCTCACCGATCAGTGCGAATCTGATGCGCTCATCGTCACGCAGGTGCGCGGCGGCCTCGAGTACGGTTTCGAGCTGCTGCGAGAGGCCGAGGTTTCCCGAATACATCACCACGAAGCTCTGGCCGAATTGGCTGCGAAAGCGGCTCGATGATATCGGGCGGATGTTCCCGCAATCCACCCAATCAGAGACCAGCGCGATCTTGTCCGGCGCCACGCCCTTGGCCAGCAATCGTTGACGCATGTCCTCGCCCAGCACGATCACGCAATCCGCGCTTCGGTAGGAGAAGCGATTGGCCCGTTCCAGCAGGCCCAGCAGGAAGCGGTTTTTCAACGCGCCGTTGGCGATCGCGATGTCCGGGTAGAGGTCGCGCACGTTGTAAACCAGCCGGCAGTTCCAGCGCTGCTTCAAGAGCGCGCCGAGTGCGCCCAGGAGGGGAGGGTCGGTCTCCGCGATCACGATATCCGGCCGCTTGACCCGCAGCGCCGCCATCGCGGCGAGCCCGTAATAGGTGCCGAGATTCAGGAATCTGGCCGGCAGCCTGCGTTTGGGCAGACGGGTTCCCCAGGTCCGGATAATCGAGATCGGCCCGAGAGTCTCGTGCTTGATGAGCCCGCGGCCTTGGGAGGGGACGTGATAAGAGGGCCCCGCGATAAACGTAATCTCATGCTCGGCAGACAGATCCTCGCAGAGCTCCGTCAGGAACTGACCGGTGGCCTCGAGATCGGGCCAGAAAGAACGGTTGAGAAATAGAAGATGCGTAATCGGAACCCGTTTCCTAGTTTTAGGAACCGCCGTTCGGAGCGGAAGCTACGCCCGAGCCGCGAGTTTCGGCCGCGCAGCGCTGTCACGCTGTACCATCTCCTCGATCCATCCATAAGTGCTTGCGAGCCCTTCCTCGAGCGAGACCTGAGGCTCCCAGCCGAGCGCAGCGCGCAGGCGCGTATTGTCCGAGTTGCGGCCGCGTACTCCCTGCGGGCCGGCGACGTGTTTCTTGACGATGTGGATACCCGCAATCTCGGCCACCAGGTCCGCGAGCTGATTGATACTGATCAGGCGGTCCTGGCCGAGATTCAACGGTTCACGAACCTCCGAGCGCATCAGCCGATGGATGCCGACCACGCAATCGTCGATATAGCAGAACGAACGGGTCTGCTCGCCGTCGCCCCAGATTTCGATTTCGTGATTGCCGCTGAGCTTGGCGATCGCAACTTTTCGGCACATCGCCGCCGGCGCCTTTTCACGCCCGTCATCCCAGGTTCCGAACGGACCGAAGATGTTGTGAAAGCGTACAATCCGTGTCTCCAGGCCGTAGTCCTGCTGGTAATGCGTACAAAGGCGCTCGGTCAGCAGCTTCTCCCACCCATAAGCATCCTGAGGCTGAGCCGGATAGACATCTTCCTCGCGCAGCGGCGTAACCGTCGTCTTGTTTTGACGATACTCGGGGTAGACGCAAGCCGATGAGGTGTAGAAATAGCGATGGACGCGGTTCAGGCGCGCCGCCTCGATAGTGTGAAAATTGATGAGTGTATTGCTATGCAGGATCTGGGCGTGGTGAGCTGAAATGAAACCCATCCCGCCCATGTCGGCGGCCAGCGCATAGACCTCTTCGACACCATCGGTCGCGCGCAGGCAGTTTTCCCATCGGCGCAGATCGAGCAGCGCAAAATCGTCGGCCTCGGTGGCAGAAAATTCGGGAAGTTTGAGGTCAACTCCCCGCACCCAGTAACCCTGCCGCTTCAGATAACTGACTAGATGATGACCGATAAAGCCTCCCGCACCGGTCACCGTTACCTTAACTGCTTTTGCCATCACTCACTCTCTTTCGCATTCTTCGGTCTTGATGTCCAGAAAATGCGCACGCGCGGCCTGCGCGAAGCTACCTTTCCGTTGTCTCTGGACGAGTCACAATATATGGACCCAGGACGAGTACATCCATCCTGGTGCGGATGAAACAATTGAGCGCCTCTTCCGGCTTGCATACAACCGGTTCATTTTCATTGAAAGAAGTATTAAGCAGCACTGGTACGCCGGTCTGTCGTCCAAATTCTTTGATTAAGTTGTAGTAGCGTTCATTCTGGCGCTGATTAACTGTCTGGAGCCTGCCGGTACCATCGATGTGCGTCGTAGCGGGTATCGCCGAGCGTTTTTCCGGCCGCACCGGATAGGCCATCAGCATGAACGGTGAGGGATAGGCCTGAGCGAAATATTCCGCGGTCGCCTCTTCCAGGATCGAAGGGGCGAACGGCCGGAACATCTCGCGTCGCTTGATTTTGGCGTTCAGAATATCGCGCATCTCGGGACGGCGTGGGTCGGCCAGGATACTGCGATTACCGAGTGCGCGCGGACCCCATTCCATCCGGCCCTGGAACCATCCGATAACTTTGCCCTCCGCGATCGCCTGCGCCGTCCGCCGATCGAGCTCCGCCGGATCATCGATCTTCTGAATCGCGCAGTCTTCCTGCTCGAGATCGCTGCGTCTTGAATCGAGTAACGCGCCGATCTGCAGCGCGCTGAACTGCGGCCCCCAGTATGAATGTTCCATTACGAACTCGCGCGGATGGCCGAGCTCGTGATGCCAGACGTACATCGCCGCGCCGATCGCCAGGCCGGCGTCACCGGCCGCCGATTGTACGTACACTTCATCGAAGCCGGTCTGCTCGAGGATTTTGCCGTTCGCGACGCAGTTAAAGGCTACCCCGCCGGCCAGGCACAGCCGGCGCACCCCGGTGATTTTCCGGAGCGTCCGCAGCCGATCGAGCACCACCTCTTCGAGCCGGCGCTGCAACGATGAAGCGATCGCGAAATGCTGGTCCTCGATCGGTTCCGAGGGCGCGCGCGCTTTGCCCAAACGTCTGACCAGGTGATCTGAGTAGAGGCGTCCGATAACCGGCTCGCCTCCCTGCCAGCTCATCTCGGCACCGGTCACGTGATGGGTGAAATAGTCGGCGCCCAGCTCGAAATCCATGCGGCCGCCGTTGCGCGTGATCACGATCTTGCGGAACTCATCCAGCATCTCGGGCTGTCCATAAGAGGCGAGCCCCATCACCTTGTATTCGTCGCCGTACTTGGGAAAACCGAGGTATTGGGTGAGCGCGGTATAATAGATCCCGAGTGAATGTGGGAAGGCGACTGCGCCCAACGGCTTGAGACGGTTGCCTTGTCCGACGCCCCACATCGCGCTGGCGAAATCGCCCAAGCCATCGATCGACAACACCGCCGCCTCTTCGAATGGCGAGACCAGAAAGGCGCTCGCCATGTGAGCCTTATGATGTTCGACGCGATGCACTTCGATCTGCGCAGGCGGCACGCCGAGGGCATTCCCGGCCTCAGCGCCGATCGAGGCGAAGCGGCTCTGCACGCCGATCCGGCTGCGGGCCAGCGACGGCATCCTTACGGCATACAGCGCCTTCTTGACCAGCCGCGCCCACGGATTACGGGCGACCGCCAGAACCCTGACCTGGTTGCGGCCGGCGCCCGAATCTGCGAGCGCATAGCGCAGCGCTTCGGCGGGAAAACCGGCCGTGTGCTTGATCCGAGTGAAGCGCTCCTCCTCGGCCGCAGCAGCTAGTTTTCCATCGACCACCGCGCAGGCGCTCGCGTCACCGTGATAAGCGTTGATTCCCAAAATCAGCATCGCCCGAAACCGCCTGCTACCCGCCGACGGTGCTCAACCGACCTGGCCGGATTCTGCCGGTTGCGGTTGCGGCCGAGGATTCTGCAGCGCTTTGATGGTCGCCTCGTAAATCTTTGCGTCGACTACAAACCGATACCAACAGCCATGCAGGAAATGGAAAATCAATCCTTCGCGGCCGTCGAGAAATCCGAGCCGGATGAAATAGCGCCAGATGAAATAGAAAAAGGCTCGCACGAAGAGCGGCATGCGATAGTAAAAGCTGTTGCGCAACCAGCGCCGGCGCTCGATCGGCGTGCCGTCCAGGTGCGGCTCGACGGTCGTGCCCGGCTGGCCGCTCTGATTCAGGACCTCGCGCACTTCCAGATCCGACCAGCGGTTGTGGCGCGCGATCCAGCTCGTCAGATCGCTCGCGATCACGTCGAACAATTCGCCACGTAAACTGCCGACCTTCCCCTCGACCATAAAATGCTGATCGTAGAGCCGATCCTCACAGCGTCCCTTACCGACTCTGAACAGCCGCAGATGATAGGACGGGAACAGACCCCCGTGGCGAATCTGCCGGCCCATGAAGATAACTGATTTTCCTACGAGGAAGCCCTGGTGATCCTGCGGATCAGCGAGCGCCCGCGCGATCGAGTCGCGCAGCGCCGGCGACAACCGCTCGTCGGCATCGAGATGGAGCACCCATGGCGTGCGAAGATTCAGGTTCTCCAGCGCCCAATTGCGTTGCGCGCCGTAGTTCTCGAACGGATGCGTAACGACGCTGGCGTCGAAGCTGCGCGCGATTTCGACGGTACGGTCGGTGCTGCCGGAATCAACGATGAAGACCTCGCAATCGAGTCCCTTCAGGCTCGCCAGGCATTGCGGCAGATTGACCGCTTCGTTGAGCGTGAGAATCACAACTGACACCGATTTCGACACGCCATCAATGCTCATATGCAGAACCCGTGCCGCTAGTCATCGAGAGCGCACGCGCATAACAAGCCAGCATCTGCCGTGCGATTGCGGGCCATCCGAACTGCTCGATCATCCAGCGCCGCCCCCGATCCCCCATTTGGGGAAGCGGCATGGTCGATATGCGGCGGATAGCATCGCTCAACGCTGACGGGCTGTTCTCAACCCAGAGCCCGCATCCGACCCGCTCGACTTCTGCCCACGGTGTGCCATGACTGGTGATCACCGGCCGTTCCCGGGCCAGCGCCTCCGCAACCACGATGGCGAAATTCTCGATATAAGAGGGAACGATCGTAACGTCGGACTCCGCAAAAGCGCGTTCCTTGTCGTCCCCTTCGACCTCGCCAATCATCTGAACCCGGTCGGCCAGATCGCGCCGCTGAATGAGTTCGCTCAAATGTTTTCGATAAGCCTCGGGTCCGCTGCCGGCAATCGTCAGGCTGAAGCGCAGCACGTCCTGATTCCTGAGCATCGAGCATGCGGCGAGCAGATTCTCGAGCCCCTTTTTCGGATCGAGTCGCCCGATGAACAAGAGCCGGAGCGTTTCAGAGCCGCCGGGAGGACGGGGTGGAGCGTCGGGAATCGTGATGCCGTTGGGAACTATCGCGATGTTCAGCCCGGGCAACGCTCGCCTGATCGATTCCGCTTCAGGCGCGGAAGTGGCGTGGACGACCGCGTGCGCCGGGGCGATTTTCAGACACAGCCGGTCCCAGAGCGCCTTGGCCGTCGGACGCCGGCGCCCGGGCCAATTCTGGAGCGCGCCTCGCGGTGACCATACCAGCGGCTTCTTCAACCGGCGACAGACCATCAGCGTCGGGATGGTGGGAAAATTGTAGACCGCGGTCAGATGCACCAGGTCCGCCGCGCCGGCATAGCGGGCCAAATTTTTAATCAGTGCGGGCGCGACGGAATTGCGCATCAGCTTGCGGTAGTACCGAACGCGCATTCCCGGAGCAAGTTCGACCTCGTCATCGGTCGAGACAGAAACTCTTGCACCCGGACCGTGGCTGTCGGTAGTGAGCACCGTGATCGCTGATCCGGCCGCGGCGAGATGGCGGCATAACTGAAGCGTCGATTCGATTGGCCCGCCATACCGAACTGCCGGCCAGAACGACGGAACCACCTGCAACACGCGGAGGCCGGCAACTCCGCTCGGACCTTGCCGCGGCTGTTCTGTCCGCTGCGCAACCGGATGAATGTCAGCGCCGCTCATCGGTCTCGATTGAAGTTGAATGCCGCGAGATCAGCCCCGATCTCAGTTCCGCGTGTATCAAGCGCCAAGCCCTTGTGCCGCTCGCTCTAGCCTACGGTTCAGCGATGGCCGCCGGCCACAGCCATCCGACGGCCAGCCGCCGCTCCTCGGCGGTAAAGCCCAGCCACGCAAATGCGGCCGCGAAAGGAATCAAGAGACCCGCGGCAAGGCCGATCGAAGCTACGATCGAGACCGATGCCGCGACCATCGAGAGTGTGCCCGCGGCCGCCACCATGATCACGGCGAGCCCGGCGCCGGGTGCTATCTGGCGCAGCGCATTTCTGATCGAGCCGCCGACCGTGAGCGATGCGGCTAGCGGCAGATACCAGGCATTGGTCACCAGCCGCGCCACGATCGAGGCGCCGATTACTCCGGCCAGTCCCCATCGATGCGCCCACCATATCGAAAGGCCGAGATTAAGGCCGCCCTCGACCAGCGCGATTGTGGCCCAGATGTAATGTCGCGAGGTTGCCCACAGAATGGTTTCGGCGGGCGTCAGCAAAATCTGCAGCGAGGTGAAGGCAACCTGCAGACCGAAGACCAGTCCTCCCGGATAGATCCCAGGGCCAGCCCAGAGCCGGATGAATTGAGGTCCTACCAGCCACAGCGCGACTCCTGCGCTGACCGCGTACACCAGCGCGAGCCGCGTGAAGAAGCTGTAGGCCTTGCGCAGCAAATCGCGCTTATCGCGAGCGTAATGCGCGGTGATGGTCGGCTGCAACGCATTCAGCACCATCGTGAAGAGCAGGATCGCCATCAGCATCAGCCGAAACGGCACCGCGTAGGAGGTAACTGGCGCGGCGCCGAGCACATAGCCGATAACTACGTTGTCGACCCGCGTTGCGAGTGCGGAAGAGAGCTGGAGCACCAGAAAGGCGATACTGGGGCTGATCATTTCGCGCAGTAGTCTCAGAGAAAAATCCGCCAGCCGGGGGCGCGCTGCGGGCGAGAGCCGTGCGGCGAGGAGACAGGTTCCGAGCCCGCTCAGCAGACCAATCAGGCCATGGATGGTGGCGACCACGGCCAGCTTGAAGCCTGCAAAAAGCGCCGTCGCCATCACCACCACGCGGATCACGCTGGACGACGCCCAGACCTCCTGCTCGCGGTCGACGCGCTGATAACCGCGCAGCATCATGTCCTGCGCCTTTAACGGGAAAGCGATCAGGCTCAACGCGAAGAGCGAGAGGAAAGCGAAGCGCGCCCCCGGATCCGGTCTTCCGACCAGCGCGCTCCACAATAGCGGCGTCAACACCAGCAGCGCGATCAGCAGCAGCCCGGCGACCGCGGTCAGAGAGTAAAATGCCGTTGAGACCAGCGTCCCGACTTTGGCGTGATCGCGATTCGCCGCCGCCGCCGCGATGCGGTTCGCGATGGTCTGGCCGAGCCCGAGATTAGCCAAGCCCAGATAATACGACAGCGAAGTGATCACGACGTACTCGCCGTAGAGCTGGCGTCCCAGGAACCGCGTGAAAAGCGGGATCAGGATCAGCGGGGCCAGGATGCCGACCCCCAGGTTGATATAACTCCAGACGATATTCTTATGAGTTTGACGAGCCATCGGGGACTGCACTATCGACCGAGTTCCTCATGCCGACACCAGCGGTGAGTTCGAAAGTCTAACGCGCCGCCAGCGCCTCTTCGAAAACGCTTTGGAACTTGCCGGCAACCGCGGCCGGGCCAAATTCCCGCTGCGCGAAATCGTATCCGGCGAGCGCGTGCTGCAACCAAATTTCGGGACTCGTCGAGGCTTCTCCGATCGACCGGGCGATTGCTCCAGGAGCCGCCTCGGTCAATAGCCCCGCTCGTCCTTGAGCCAGCAGTTCGGCCTGGATGGGAGCCTGCGGTGCGACCGCGATGGCGCCCCGCGACATCGCCTCTACGTAAACCCACCCGAAAGTTTCGAAGCGGCTCGGCATCAGCAGAAAATGCGCTTTGCCGAGCAGCTCTTGAACCGCAGCCACCGGCAATTCCCGAATCAGCTCGAGGTTGGGCTTGCGCGGCAGATCGACGGGACCATCGATCAGGCTGCTTACGATCGTCAGCCGGAAGCGGCCCGGAAAGCGTGTATCAAGCAGCTCGAAGGCTTCGATCACCAGATCGAGACCTTTACGGCGTGCCTGACGGCCGACAAAAGCCAGCCGGTAAACGGCCTCCGATGCCTTGGCTGCAATTTTCGCGCGCTCGATAAAATTGACATGCGGCAGAAAGTACGGCACCACGCGCAGCTTCTCATCGAATCCGCCGAGCATTGCGGACACCCGCTCCGCACCCCATCGCGTCAGCACCACAATCAACTTCGACTTGGCCGCGCAGGCGCGCTTCCATTCCAACTGCCGCTCGATCGACGCTCGTTCCACTCCCTGAGCGAGTAGCAGGTCGGTCCAGGTCGGGCCAGTTTGCCATACCACCGGCGCAGGCGTCCGGGTCGGGAAGCGTTCATTGCTGAAGATCAAATCACAACCCGACCGGCGGAAATCGCGAGTCGAAAGATAGGTGTCGCGAAATCCAAAACGTAGCGCCTCGGGTATCGGCAGATGCAATCGATGGTGCAGGATCGAGCAGCAATAGGAGCAGTTGATCAGAAGATCGATCAGCGGCGCGCGCTGCAGATAGACCTCGACGCCCGGGCAAAACCGGCTGAGTTCCTGCATGCGGACGGTGTAGAGCCAATCGGTGTTTCTAGGAGTGATAAAATATCTTGGGGATGGGATGTAGACTCGCATGATCAGGCTGATCGCGATCAGCTCCTGGATTGGCGCCGGAAGCATCGGCGCGTGCCGCGGTCAGCGATGGCGATGGCTTCAGAAGCGGATCTGCTGCACTGATGACTTCGTCCACCCTGATCAGCCCGATACAGCGGTTGTCGTAAGGACAGACCTCGAGCAGGCAAGTATGGCAGGGAACCCACTTCCGGATTATGACATGCTGCGGGCCGTACGGACGCCATCGCAGTCCGAGATCGCGCGCCGCGAATAGCGAGAGACATGTGGTTCCCATCGCGGCCGCCAGATGCTGTACGCCCGAATCATTGCAGATCAGCAGGGCGCAGCGCGCAAGCACGGCGCATGACTCCGGCAGCGAACAGCGCCCCGCAAGATTGATCGCACTGCCGGCCTCGAGCTGGCTTTCGAGTCTGGAACACTGCTCGCGCTCGGCCGGCCCGCCGAGAAAGACCAGCGTGAAGCCGCGCGCCGTGAGCTGCCGGCCGAGCTCGGCGAAGCGCTCTTCCGGCCATCGATTCGTGGCCCGCTTGGCGCCCGGTGCGATTGCAATCAGGCCGCGGTCCGCCGGCGCGGTCGGGCCCAGCAGATCGTCTGCGCGCTGCCGAAACTGATCGGCGAGCGGAAGGGGGAAGACGGCCTGGTCATCGTTGATTCCCAGCTCCGCAAGGATCTTGAGCAGCCGAGTGACCTCGTCGTCGAACTCGAGCCATTCGGATTGCGCGCGCACCGCAATCCGCACGGTCGCGATTCTCCAGCCGCCGGCCCATCGAGCCCCGACGATACGCGCGGCCAAAAGGTTTCGCACCAGAATGTGAAACGGCGCCAATGCCGCCGGTAACTCGATCCAGACATCGAAACGCGCGGCCCGCATGCGGCGCGCCAGGCGCCACAGGTTGCGCCATCCAGCGATATCTTCGGAGTGATAGACCGAGATTTCGTCGAGCCATTTGAGCGCTTCGAGCAGTTCTCCCGCCCACGTGGCGCCGATCGTTCCGGGCGAAGTGAGCAGCGTCAGATGGGCGGCGGGGTAGGCACGGCGAATCGCGTGAATGGCCGGTAGCGAGCAAACCATGTCGCCGATATTGCCAATCCGGTAGATACATACGCGCGCCGGCGAGCGTGGCCGCGCTCGCGGCCACAAGCATTTGGACAGCCCACGTAACACCGCATCCGCGATCCTGCTGACCGCCACGGCGGCTGCTGCGCGAGTTCGGCCGCTCCGGCGCCGCCATTTTGACTCATACTGCGAGCCGGCCGACGAATCTTCGAGACGAAACCTCACGGATCTCAGCTTAACCCAGAAGCTTTCGTCTTGCCGAATGGATAAAACCCGGGCGGAGTAAGAGATTTGCTCAATGTATGGAGCTAAGCACGATCGCCCTGGGCGGCGCGGCCGCGACGCGAATCCAGCGGCTTAACCCAGTAGACGGTGTTGGCGTCAACCGGATTAAACAGGATAGGAGGCAGGTCTTGGATGAATTCGTCGACCGCTTTGCGGCATCCCTCGTACCTGAAGTAATCGTCGATGACTACGATGCCGCCCGGAGAAACCTGTTCGTAAAGATGCTCGAGGCAGAGTCGTGCGGATTGATAAAGGTCGCCGTCGAACCGCAGCAGCGCGATATCACCGACCGCAGCGGCCTCGGCGGGCAGCGTCTGCTCGAACCAGCCGACATGATATTTGAGCAAGGATTCCGGGTATCCGCACTGCGCGACCAGCAGCTCCCGGCTGATCTCCAACGACGTGCTGAGGGCCTTGGCCGGTGCTCCGATCCGACTGAAATCGCGATGGGCGAGGTCGCCATCGACTACCGTCGGCTCCGGCACCCCCTCAAAGCTGTCGAACAGATGCAGCGGCCGCATTGGCGGCTTGACACTCGCCAAATGCGCCAGCGCCATCATCGCGCTGCTGCCGCCCCGATAGACCCCACACTCAACCAGCGCCCCGGGAATCCCGGCGCGATCGAGATAGGCCACCTGATGCCACAGCGAGGCGAGCCGCCCCCACGAAACCAGTGTGTATCCCACAACCTTCGCGGCCGCAGCTTTGATCTCCGCGTCGTGCTCTCCTTCCCGGTACCATCGCAAATCCTCGCGCGTGACGTAGCGGAGCGGCGATGGCCGCCAGCCGCGCCATGCCGCATAACGCATCACGGTATTTCCCTCGATCGCCAGCAGCAGTGGCCGGACCAGAGTGGATTGAAGCAGCCGCCTGAATTGCATTGCTGGAGAACCGGCTAGGTCCGGGCGATTTTATCCGGAGCAACAGTTCGGCTGCCCGTGGCCGAGGTATTAGGCACACCGCCGGAGGTAAACGCCTGGCTGGTCGACTTCGGCTCCGCCAGCGACAAAAGCTCGGCGATGACGCCGGGCGCGACGCGATCGAAATTGTAGCGCTGCTCGAAAGCCAGACGGGCGGCGTGGGACGCTCGCACGTAGCGCTCCCGATGATCGAGAAACCAGCGTAGAGCGATCGCGATCGATTCGGGATCGTTCAGATCCGCGAACGCGACCCATTCTTCGCCGGCCAGCTTGCCTCGGTAATTTGCGGTATCGGGAACCACGGCTGGAATGCCGCGCGCGGCATACTCCCAGAGCTTGTTTGATGCAGAAACCATTGCCGCCTGATTAAGCGAAATCGGCTTGTATAGAGATAGCCCAATCGTCGCATCCATCGAAACCGCGATCATCTCGCGATGAGGAATCCAGCGGCAGAATGAAACCCGACCCGTGAGCTTGAGGCGCTCCACAAGTTCATCAAGCTGGCGTTGGGTTTCAGCCCTGGCGCTCCCGAAAACTCGCAAGCATCCGTTGGTCCCGGCGATGGCCATGATGGTCTCAGGCAGAGCGACCGCCGATTCGATCGTGCCGGTGTAGAGCAACTCGCGCCGGGCGAAGCGTCGCTCGATGAGCGCGTCGAAATTCTCGATCGGCGGCACCAGATCAAGCTTCGGATAGTTGGGCAGAATCATCGGCGGGCGGAGATCGCCGCTGCGTTCCATGTAATAGCTCGCCCGTGCGGACTCCGGAAAGATCACCAGCGAGGCGCGCGGCCCGTCGCGGAAGGCTTGCAGGTCGAGCTGGCGCCGCAACGATAATCGCGATTGTCGTTCTGGTTCCCACTGGTCATAGCAATCGTAAACCAGCCGAAAATCCCGGTATCGACGGATTAGGCTGGCCGCGACGAAGGCCGGCGAATCGTAGCTAAAGACTACCCTCGGCCTGAGCCGCGCAATCCGGCGGTCCAACCTTTTCAGAAACACCAGGTAGTCCAGCCATCCGGCCGCGCTCACCCAGGGCGGACGGCGACCATACGGCAGATGGATCCCGACGCGCTCGACGGTTACTTCCGGCGGCCAGTCGAAGGCCGCCTCGCGTGAGTTGGAGCAAACGATATGAATCGAGAAATGCCGGCCGAATTCGAGAATCTCCTTGGGACCCGAAGAGTAGTGATCGAGGCTGCCGTAGATGGCGACCAACAAAAGCGGTTTCGGAACCGGGGCAGCGCTTTCGGCGGACATGCTCTGAGGCCGATCCATTATCAAAATGGCGAACGCAAAAATGGCAAGCGCGATGAAGGTTGTAAGGGGCCGCTTCCGGGCGGTCAGCGGCCAGCGGACCGTTAGCGCTGTAGTCTGATTTTTTCGGTCGCAACCACCGGCGGTTCTCGGGGTTTGCTCTCGTCGCGATCAATCGAATCAGCCAGCGGCACGACCTTCGTTCCCAGGGCGTTCAGATGGGCATGCGCATGCATCAGCCATTCGCGCAGCAGAACTATTATGCACATCAGGAAAAAGGTGACAGCGCCGGTCGCGATGCCGGCGCGGGTGACGTGCGGCGAATACTTCGAGTCGGGCACGACCGGCGGCTCGATTACCTTGAACGCGAAGTCGGCTTCGACCTGGGCCAGCTTCTCGCGTTGAATCTGGCGAGCGAGCAGCTCATAGAGCTGATTCTGGAGCAGCGAATCGGAGGTACTGGAGATTTCATCTTCGAGCGACTTGGCGGCGAGGGCGGCGCTTTGCACCTCCTGGCTCCGCAACCCTTCGCGCAATGCCGCGAGATACCAGGCGAGTACCTGCCGGGCGCGTTCCCGGCTGCTGTCAATAAAGGAAAGTTCCAGGTTGCCGCTCTTGTAATCGTAATCGGCCTGAAAACGATCGTTGATGCGCCGGTATTTCCGCCACGGCGTTACCGTCGCCACGTCGCTCCCATCGTGATCGAACAGGAACTTGGCAAGTTGATAGTGCTTGACCAGGTTGTTGGTGAAATCGAAGCTGTTCAGGATCGCGATATCGCGCTCCGAAACCAGCTCGTTGTCGCTGGTGCCCATCAGCATCGAGGCCAACCCATCGCCGCCACCGCCGCCCAGCATGTCTTCGAGCCCGCCGCCAATCTGGCTCATGTCCTGATCGGGCGGGACCGGAGTGATAATCGCCTGGGCTTGGTAGAGCTTGGTGGCCCAAAGCTCATCGAACGAAACGATCAGCAGCATCGCCGCGAACGTCACGCCGAGAATCAGCACCGCGTGGCGTCGAAAAAGCTTGAGGTATTTCAGCAGCTCTACCGTCACGTGCGGATGCGAACTGAACGGATGCGGACCGCCGTTGCCGAGCGAGCCGTTCAAATCAGGGTAGCCCGGGAAGGGATTGCTAGTTTCCATAAAACCTGCGCGCCGGCGTGATCACGGAGCGGCGCTAATACTCGATACTCTTCCATCCGGGCCGAATCGCGAAGGACAGCAAGAGCACCGTTCTCAGCGACCCGGAATCTCCGAAATTGATGTCGTGTACGTACTCGAATGCGCTGCGCGCCTTGACATCGCCGAGCCAGCCTGAGGTCCCCACCATCGGTCCCGGCATGGTCCACAGAGTGAGCGAGCCGCCGATGCTACGTTCCTTATGCAAATTGAGCTGCGGCTCCCAGAAGGGCGCGCGCTCGGTATAGAAGATGTCAAAGTCGGCTTTGCACTTCATCATGAACCAGCGGCCGAAGTCGACATCGACCTCGGAGGCATTGGGACCCATCGGATCGCCCATCAGGCGGTCGTCGTAGGTCCAGTAGAGCGAGTCGGAATGCTGCGAATAGTTGGGCTCGAGGATCGCCCATTCGGTGCGAAAGTCGGTCAGCCCGTCGCGCGTGAGACGCGGCAGATAAACCCCACCCTGGTACGAAACCGCTTTGAACGGCAGGAAGCGGCCCGCGTACGGAACTTCCTTGGTCAGATTATCCTCGCCCAGCATCTCGAAGTAGAACTGCGTATTCCGCCACTGCGGCACCCAGAGCTGCATGTAGATGCCGCCGCGCGAGTTGGTATTGCCTTGCGAAGGACTACCGGTCGCGAAGCCGGTCGCGCGTCCGAAGAATCCGGACAAGTCGTAATTGTCGTTGCCGGCGCCGCCGAACTCGATCGCGTGGGTGAAGCCGAACTCGAAATTCGGCAACGGTTTGAAGGCGAAGTTCTGCCCATCGATCCAGGGATGCGCAAACGTCCGGTAATCGTCGAGCTGGCCGAAAAACGCATTCCAGCGGAACAGGCCCAGGTATTTCAGAAACCACGGCAGATGAGTCGGATGGATACCCTGGACGCGCAGGGCCGGGAACGGATTCGCGTTGTCGCTCTGCGAAAGCGCCGCGAAATGGCCCACGCCCCACCACATCTCCTCCTGTCCGAACGATAGCGCGACGTTGCCCAGACTCACGACCGCCTCGGCATCGATCGGCTGAACGCGGCGCGCATCCGAACCGGCCGGCCCGCCCACCGAGCGGGTGAACGGACCCGCCACTGCGCCTTCGCCATAGAGCGTCAGGAAGCTGCCGAAGCCGCCCCAGCTCGCGGCCCGGGCGATTTCGTTGCTGCCCGACGCGGTCGGCAATCCGTCATTGTTGGGTAGCAGCGGAGTCCCTTCATTAAAATTGATATTGGCGCCGTCGGTTTGGTTGATATGCGCCTCGCGCGCTTCACCGTGCGAATAAACATACTGCAACTCGATCCGCTCCAAGGGATGGAACAGGTTGGGCAGATTGTTCTCCTTGCGATTCTCGAGCCAGCCGATCTCTTCGCGTAGTTCGGCACGCAGCGAATCCAGGAGCGGGCGGGCAAGGTCGTCATCTTCGAGGCCATCTTCGCCCTGCTCGTGCTGTTCGTAATGGCGCTCGGCCTCGAGCACCAGGCGGGCCGCCTCGACCCGGCTGATGGGCTTGATGGTATCGACGTAGGAATAGAGCAGCCCCAGTCCGTTGAGCGTGTCCAGCTCCTGGTAGATGGGACTATCGAGCGGAATAAAAACCACGTAGGTCGAGGCCTGCGCCAGCCTGATACCCGCTATCAAAGCCATCGTGAGCGCGAGCGACGAGATCAGAGCGAGGCCGGTGAAGCGCCGGAGGAACCTAGGGCTTATCATTCGAATCCACCCAGCCCTGCGCCATCATCCGCTTCTGCTCGGCAGCGCGCCGTTTTTGGATCGCGGTCAACTGATCGAGCGGATCGACGCTGTGCCCGCGCGATGAAACCGCGGTCGCACCAATCCGCAGCGCCGGCTTTCCGGAAGCAGCGCCACGATGCACGATGTGCCTGGGGCTCGCCGGCAGTTCGCCGCCCAGCAGGTAGGCGAGCATCACGCGCCGCACGTATGCCTGGGTTTCCGGGTAGGGCGGGACGCCGTGATATTTCTCGACCGCCTTTTCGCCCGCGTTGTAGGCGGCGAGCAATTCGGCAAGATTTCCCTGCAGCTCGGGCCGTTCAGCCTGCCAGCGCTTGAGGAAATTGATAAACCGGACCGCGCCGAGAACGTTATCGATCGGGTCGAATGGATCCTCGACCGCAAAGCGCTCAGCCGTCGAGGGCATCAGTTGCATCAGGCCCTGTGCGCCCTTGGGCGAAACCGCGGCGGAGTTGCCGCCCGACTCGACCGTCGCGATGGCTGCCAGGAGATCCGGGTCGAGGTCATAGAGCCGCGCCGCGGCGATAATCAAGGCGCGGGTCTCAGCCCGGTTGAGCGGGGCGGGATGCTCCTGGGCGGGCGCGCGGGTCGCGCAAAGCGCGATCGTCGCGGCCACCAGCGCCCGAACGCACCATTGCGATTTTCGCCCGATCCCCCGCAACCGCCTTTCCTTCCCCCTAAGGGCTTCGAGGTTGTCTAAAGCTGCGCACCAAGTAAACCCAAGACGCCCAGCGATACCGCGGCGTTAGCGACAATCTGCGAGACATCTTTCCAGGCGGCGACCTTGTCGACGTAAACCAGTTGCTCCGGAACATAGACCGTGTCACCCGGATTCAACGTCGCATCCATCAGGCTGCTGCCGTTAACCACAGGAAAAAGCGGGAACATCTGCGATTTTTCCGAATCCTTCAAGCCCTGCTCGGTCAATACTGAGCCGTCAACCCTGATTACGAAGATATGTTCATGGTCCGCGCCCTCGGTCGGTCCGCCCGCCATCTGTAGGTAGTCGCGCGTGCGCAGGTTGCGCTGCCAGATAATGGCGTTGGGAGTATAGACCTGCCCGAGTACCTGGACCGAGGAGGGACGGCGCGGAATCGCAATCATATCGCCATCCTCGAGTTCGACGTTGTTCGCCGATTGGACGAGCTGGTCGATCGGTCCGAGATGAACCACCAGACGGCCCTGCGCCTGCTGATTCTGATTGTCAGACAGCACCTGCTGCATGCTCATCAGGGCCTTGCTGTAATTGTCCGAACCGCTTTGCGAGGCCTCGGTTCCCGACCGCGCCGGCATCAGCTCGAGCTGCGCGACTTGCTGTTCGAGTTGGGTGCGAGCCTCGTCGAGCGCCTGTTGCTGAACGAGCTTGATCGACTGGCGGATAAAGACTGTGGCCGGCAAGTAAGCATCAGGCAGGAGCCCACCGCAGCGCTGCATGAGTTGGGCAACCCGTTCGCCTTTATGAATCGCGTATGGACCCGGCCGCGGGACTTCGCCGCGAATTTGCACAACCCACGGCAGATGCCAGTCCGAGGCCTTGCGAACAAACAACTGATCGTTGGGCGCCAGCACCGGATTCTGCGCATCCGAGCCGGCCAGCGCCGTGCGCAGATCGATATCCATATAAGTGTGGCTGGTAGTGGTACCGTCGATCACCCGCGTGCGCGCCAGTTCGGCCTGCCCCTGGTAGGCGTCGTCCTTCAATCCGCCCGCTATGTAAACCAGGTCGCTAACCCGCATCTGATGGTCAAGCACGTAGAAACCCGGATTGCGCACCTCGCCCTGAACCTGGACCGTCGGCAAGTCGCGAATCTGTGACTCGCTGAAGATTGTCAGGTCATCGCCCGGCGACAGCATCAGATTGATGTTGTCATTGCCGACGTCCGCCATCGCGTCGTCGAGATTGACCGGAATCAGCCGCTGGCTCTTTTGCGGCCCCTGCAAGCGCCGCAGCAGAGCGTAGCGGAAATACGTCCGGGCCTGCACACCTTCGGCGTAATTGACCAGATCGGTCAGCCGTATTCCGGGGTGATACTGGTATTTTCCCGGGCGATTAACATTGCCATCGATGGTTACGACGTTGGTCTGCTGGCCGAGAACCGTATAGACCTTGAGCAGATCGCCGTCTTCAATCGGGAAGCTACGCGTGCGCGCCCTGTCGAGATCGACGTCGAGGATCACGCGCCGGTCGTGATTCTGCACGCGTTCCACCTGGATCCGCTGCGCATAGCCGAAGGGCGTGATACCACCGGCCAGCTTGAGCACCCCGCCGAGGCTCGGGCGCCCGCTGATCTCGTAGATTGCCGGCCGTTTCACGTCGCCGGCCACGGCCGCAACCGGGCCGATAACCGGCACGAAAATCACGTCCTGCGGCTGGAGCTGCACGTCGCCGGCGTTGTCGCCTGCCAGCAGCAGGTTGTAGAGATCAACCGTGCGGAGCGTCTGATTTCCGCGCCGGACCTCGATTCGGCGCAGACTCCCGGTCTTGGCAATTCCACCCGCAGCGACAATCGCATTGGAGACCCGGGACATCGAGCTCACGGTGTAGGCCCCGGGTTGATTGACTTCGCCAATCACGAACACCTGCATAGTGCGCAGCTTGCCCATCGTGACGTCGATCTTGACGCCCGTGATCTGCTTGCCGTGATCCTCGATGACCTGCTTGGCCTGAGCGAAGGTCAGGCCCGCGACCTGCACCGGCCCGAACTCGGGCACCAGGATCGTACCGTCGCGATTCACGAACAAATCGAGGCTGTCGTTAACTCGGCCCCAGATCAGGATCTTCATCTCGTCGTCGGGCCCGACCAGATAGTCATCGCTGACCGGCACGTCATCGGTTGGGGCGAAAGTGCTGACCGGCTGATTGAACAGCGAATAGCCAAACTGCAGGAGCGTCTTGGGACTCGGCGTGGTGGGCGGCTGTCCGGAGTCGAGGGCCTGGAAAGTCTGCTCGATCGAAGAAGGCCCCAGCGGCGTCGGCATGCCCTGCGGCATATTGGCCTGCTGCGGATTGAGCATCCCGGCCGATGGCATCCCCTGCGGCGACTGACCCAATGCCGAGCAGCTCTTTAATGACGACATTTGCGCCGCGTTAAGATTCAATCCCAGTGACCCGGCCATCGCCTCGATCTCCTGCGGATCGATACCCTTGGCGCTCAGGCGCAGGCAGAGCCGCTGGATCTCGTCGGATGTAAGTCCGCCATTGGCGGCTTCGCTGCGCAGGGAGTTCAGATCATCGAGCGACAGTCCCAGCCTCTGCGCGATGGCCGCCATCTGCTCGGGCGACAACGATGCGCCGGCGCTTGAGAGATCGCCGCCCAACGTTTGCGGCTGGCCGACGCCGGGACCGGTCATTCCCCCGGTCATCGAGCCGGCGGTGCTGCCGCCGCGGCCGAAGCCGAAATTACTCGATCCCGAGAAGCCTTGAGCGCGTGCGCGCAACGGTATCGCACACGCGATGATAAAAACGGCCAGTACCAACCGCCGCGCACCCGCCGTAAGATATCGCGGCTCGCGTTTGGTCGCGCTCAACATGAACCCCACCCCTTGGTGAATTGTCTTATTAGCAGATTGAGTGACCCGACAGGAAATTCAGTGGCCGCACGGGAGAAGCAGAATGTTAATTTTGTTCACCACTCGGATGCCGCACCCCTGAGCCAATTCGCATCGCGGAGCGCGCGTCCGCCCTCCCATGCTGAGGGTTTTTCTAAAACAACACCGAGGGTCTCGATGTCCAGGGCTGCCAGCACCAGAGCCTTGAGCCGGTTCGCGAGACCAAAGAAAACGTGATAGCTGAGACGTTCGGACGCGGCTTATAGCAGGCTACGAGTACTTAATCAATCGGCGTTAGAGGGGCAAACGCTTCGTTTTATCCGGATGGTTGGAAAGCCGCGCCCGCCGGAACCTCTTACGAGGCGAACTCTTCACCCTTCTGCTCTCGCATCCGGATGTCGTCGGCGAGGATTTTTCCGCTCGGCCCGACAATCACCAGCCGACCCAGAGAGCTGTTGAAACTTATGCTGGTGCCATCAGCCAACCGCCATTGAGCCTCGGGTGTAGCCGAAGTGCCCATCGATTCCGGAAGCGCCGGCGGTCCGATACGGTGAGTGAGATCGTCGAGAATCGCGGCAGCGTAGACCGGCTCGAACTTGACCATCACCAGCTGCATCCCGCCGCCGTGCCACAGGAATTCGAACAGGACTGTCTTGTAGATTACGGCGCCGGACTTTACGTCGCTGAGCCGTAAGGTCTCTGCTCCATAGGGGCTCGTTTCAGCGACGGCTTGCGGATAGCGCGCGCTGACATCGGTGCTCAGATCACCGAAGTTGACGCCCATGAAAGGGCCTAGATTGTGTCCGCTCGAAAGCGGGTCGAGTCCCTTTGATAGCGAAGTAAGGGGTTCGGAAGTATTACAGCCCGGGAGCGCGGCCAGTAGCGTGAGCAACAAACCGATGATCGAAAAGGCTGAAACGAGAGCCCGTTGATCGGCGGTCCGAAGCGAAAACACACCTCCCCCGTCGGAAGGAAGTTCAGGCCTCCCGGGCGACTGAATCACTCGCCAGGACCATCCTCAGGCAGGTCGGTCCTGCGGCATTCAATAGAATCGCGACGCGTTGCTGTCCGGAGAGGTAGCGATCGAAGACCGCCTCGATGCCATAGAACGGTCCTTCGGTCACCGTTACCCGTTCGCCAGGCGCGAACCGCCGCTGCGGGATTTCAACTATACCGTCGACGGCGCGTTCGCGGATGCTCGCGACGATTTCGGAGGCGACAGTCAAGGGCTCGCTTCCGGCTGAGACCAGGCCCGCGACGCCGGTGGCATACTTGATATCGAAATAATTGCCGCGCAAATTACAGCGTGCGAACACATAGCAGGGGAACAGTGGTACCACCGACCAACCCAGCTTGCCCCAGCGCGGCACCCGGGCTCGCAAGAACGGCAGAAAGACCTCCGGCAGCGAGCCTGAAAGTTGATCGCGCACCCAGCGTTCCTTGCCGGGTTTGGTACGCACCAAATACCATTCTGACGCTTCAACCTGGGTCATCGTATCCACATCCAGACCTCTTTGGTCCCCATCGAGACCTTCATCGCGCCAAAGCTCCGAGCTTCAAAAATCTCAA